>JAJSZB010000478.1:0-4706 GCA_050613715.1 Streptomyces sp. IBSBF 3018 | reverse complement strand
CGTTGACTTTTGGCACGCTGTTGAGTTCTCAAAGAACGGACGCTGCCTTCGAGCACCGTTTCCGGCCGCCCTCCGGGCTTTCCCTTCGTTATGTTCCCGACTCTATCAGACCCTTTCCAGTGCCTGACCCCCAGTCAGCGGGGTTCGCCTTCCCGGCCGTTGGGCCGTTCCGACGAGTGAAACTTTAGCGGACATTCAACGGCCGATCCAAATCGGCTGCTTTCCGTTCCGCTGGATTCGCTGCCCGGGGGCCGACCTCGGTCGGTGCCTGCTCCGGACAACCCGAAGGACCCTACGCACGCCTCCCGGCAGTGTCAAATCGGTGCATCAGAGCCATCGGTGCCGTCCGCGCCGTCCCTGCCGCCGGCGGCGTCCGTGCCACCTCTGTCCCCCTCTGTCCCCGTCGCCGCCCGAGGCGCTACCCTTGCCGCCATGACCTCGTATACGTGCGACACCCAGTGGTGGGCCGCCTAGGGCGGCCCGGGACTCACGTATGCATCCGACGGCCGCCGCTCCAGGCGGCCGTTCGCGTTCTCCCCGGCCGTAGTGGGCGGCGGTCCCGACAGACGGGAACGCAGCCATGGCATCGACGACGACCGCTTCTTCGGGCCCCTCCCTCCCCCACCCCAGGCGGATCTTCAGCGGGGTGAAACCCACCGGGCACCTGACCCTCGGGAACTACCTCGGTGCGGTCCGGCGGTGGGTGGAGGAGGACCAGCACCGGGGTGAAGCGCTGTTCTGCGTGGTCGACCTGCACGCGCTCACCATGGACCACGACCCCGCGCGGGTCCGCCGGCTGAGCCGGCAGGCCGCGAGCCTGCTGCTCGCCTCGGGGCTCGATCCCGCCGTGTGCACCGTGTTCGTCCAGAGCCATGTGGACGAGCACGCGCGGCTGTCGTACCTCCTGGAGTGCGTGGCCTCGGACGGCGAGATGCGGCGGATGATCCAGTACAAGGAGAAGACCGCGCAGGCGGCCGCGTCGGGGCAGAGCGTACGGCTGTCCCTGCTCACGTATCCGGCGCTGATGGCGGCGGACATCCTGGCGTACGACGCCGTGGAAGTGCCCGTCGGCGAGGACCAGACGCAGCACGTGGAGCTGACGCGGGACCTGGCGGAGCGGTTCAACCACCGGTACGGGCTCACGTTCGTCGTACCGCGCGCGATCAACCCGCCGGTGGCCGCCCGGGTCATGGACCTGCAGAACCCGGGGGCGAAGATGGGCAAGTCCCACGATGCGACCGCCGGGATCGTCTACCTCCTCGACGAGCCGGACGTGATCGCGCGCAAGGTCAAACGAGCGGTCACCGACTCCGGGGCGGGAGTGACGTACGACCGGGCGGGGCGGCCGGGCCTCGCCAACCTCCTGGAGATCCTCGCGGCCTGCACGGGCAAGGAGCCCGCGGCGCTCGCCGACACGTACGACGGCGCGGGTGCGCTCAAGGCGGACACGGCGGACGCGGTGATCGAGCTGCTCCGACCGCTCCAGGCCCGCCACGCCGAACTCAGCGCGGACCCGGGGCAGCTCGACGCCGTCCTGCGCGAGGGCGCCGCCCGCGCCCGGTCGATCGCCCGCCCGGTGGTCGACCGGGCGTACCGGGCGATCGGACTGCTCCCGCCGGCATGAAGCGGACTCAGCCCTTCCCGGACGCCAGCTCCCTGCTGCGGTCGCGCGCCGCCTCCAGCGCCGCGAGCAGCGCCGCCCGCACCCCGTGGTTCTCCAGCTCGCGAATCGCGTTGATGGTCGTCCCGGCCGGCGACGTCACCGCCTCGCGCAGCTTGACCGGGTGCTCGCCGCTGTCCCGCAGCATCACCGCCGCGCCGATCGCCGACTGCACGATCAGATCGTGCGCCTGCGCCCGGGGCAGTCCGAGCAGGATGCCGGCGTCGGTCATTGCCTCGACCAGGTAGTAGAAGTACGCGGGCCCGGAGCCGGACAGCGCCGTCGCCGCGTCCTGCTGCTTCTCCGGGACGCGCAGCGTCTTCCCGACCGGCTGGAAGATCGCCTCCGTCCGCGCCAGGTGTGCCTCCGTCGCGTGCCGGCCGGCCGAGATCACGGACATGCCCTCGTCCACGAGCACGGGGGTGTTCGGCATGACGCGCACCACGGCGGTGCCTTCGGCGAGGCGTTCCTCGAAGAACGCCGTGGGGATGCCGGCCGCCGCGCTGATCACGAGGCGGTCCGCGTCCAGGTGCGGCGCGAGCTCGTCCAGGAGCGCCCCCATGTCCTGCGGCTTGGCGGCGAGGATGAGGGTGTCGGCCGCCTTGGCCGCCGCGGCGTTGGTGACGGGCTCGACGCCGTAGCGCCCGCGCAGTTCCTCCGCGCGCTCGCTGCGGCGCGTGGTGACGAGCAGGTCCGCGGGGGCCCAGCCCGCGCGGATCATCCCGGACAGGAGGGCTTCGCCGATCTTGCCGGCGCCGAGCACGGCGACGGTCTGGCGGCGGTCGGCGGACACCGGGTCGGCGGTCATGGGAAGGCTCACCTCGTGCGGATGCGGGGTCGGGGCGGGGGGCCCGTACGGAACCGGACGGGACCTGTACGGGTCGGTACGGGTCGAGTACGGGATCGGTACGGGACCTGTTGCGTGACGTCCGCTGCCATCCTCGCAGGTCGGCCCTCCCTCCCGGGCGCGTTCGCGGGGCCCGGAGCCCGGCGCGAGCCCGGCGCCCGTACGGCACGTCGGCCGGGCGCGGGGCTCCGGGACCACGTGGGGGTCGCCTCAGGGTCATCCCCTATGGCGCGGGAGCACGCGCGGGCGGACCGTTGGTGGTATGAGGCGTTCATCCCGGGAAATCGACGTTTCGGGCGCGGAGAAGCGGCAGTTGGCCGTGGCTTCGGCGACCCTCGGACCGTGGCGGCCCGCCGCGACGGTCGGCGCGCTGGGCGGCGGAGTCGACCTGCTGCTGCACATCGTGCACGGCCACTTCGGACTGGGCATCCTGAGCGGCGCCCTGTCCATCGCGGCGCTGCTGTTCTTCTGCGTCGGCGGCGCGGGCGCGGTCCTCGGCTACTCCTCCCGCGGCGCGGGCCGCGACCGCCGCATCCGCCGGTGGGCGCGCTCGCACCCGTGGCAGGTCGCGGCGGTGCCGGCCGGCGCGATGTTCTTCTTCGACCTGGTGGTGCGGCAGGTCCTGACCAGTCAGGGCTTCTTCAGCTCGATATGGACCGGGCTGTGGCACGGCGCGGTGGTGGCCGCGGTGGTGGGCGTCGTCGGCGCGGTCGCGGGCAGCCGTACCGCCGCGCGCTGAGCCGCTCCGGGACGCCGGCCTCCGCCGGACCCCGAGCCCGAGCCGGCGTCCGGGCCCGCGGCCGGCGGCAGGACCACGCGGAAGTGCGCCCCGCACGCGCCGCCGTCCGGCGGAAGCAGGACGAGCGTGGCGCCGTGCGCCGCGGCGATGTCGCGCGCGATGGGGAGGCCGAGTCCGGAGCCGCCGGTGTCGCGGGTCCGGGCGTGGTCGAGCCGGGTGAAGCGCTGGAACACGACGTCGCGGTGCTCGTCCCCGATGCCGGGCCCGTCGTCGCGGACATCGAGTACGACCGCGCCGCGGCCCGTACGCGCGGCGCCGACCGAACGCGCACCCGCGCCCGTAGCGCCGACCGCACCCGCGCGCGAACCCGCAGCACCAGCCGACCCCGTGGCACCACGCGCGCCAGCCCCGCCGCCCGCATCCCTAGCGCCACGCGCGCCCGCGGCGCCGACCGCACCCGCGCGCGGCTCCGCGCCGGACTCCGTGTCGCCGCCCCCGCGCGCCAGCGTGACCCGCACGGTGCCCGCCGCATGGCGGACCGCGTTGTCGACGAGGTTGGCGACCATGCGCCGCAGGTGCTCCGCCGAGCCGAGGACGAGGACGTCGGGCGCGAGGTCGAGGAGGACCGCGACCTCGGCGCGCGGGCGGCGCCGGGCCGCCTCCTCGGCGACCACCTGCCCGAGGTCGACCTCGCGCACCCGCAGCGGCTGCCGCGCGTCGAGCCGCGCGAGCAGCAGCAGGTCGGCGGTGAGCGCGCCGAGCCGGTCGACGTCGTCGAGCGCCTCCGCGGCGAGCCGGCGTTCCGCGGGAGCGGCGAGTTCGAGCCGGGTCCGCAGGATCGCCATCGGGCTGCGCAGCTCGTGCGCGGCGTCGGCGACGAACTGCCGGTGCGCGTCCACGGCGGTGCGCAGCCGGTCGAGGGTGTCGTTGACGGTACGGGCCAGCAGCGCGACCTCGTCGCGGGTGGCGGGTACGGGCACGCGTTCGTGCAGGTCGTGCGCGGTGATCTCGGCGACCTTGGCGCGGATCGCGGAGACCGGGCGGAGCGCGCGGCCGACCGCGAGCCAGGTGAGCAGCGCGACGAAGGCGAGCAGCGCGGGGGCGCCGGGGAGCAGTACGCCGGTGAGGGTGTCCATGGCGGCCTTCGCGGGCTCGGTGGACGCCGAGCCCACGACGGTGACCGGCCCGCGGTCGGTGGTGTAGGTCTGCGTGACCACCAGGTGGCTGCCCTCCTCGTCGGTCGCGAACGAGGTCCCGGCGACGCCGGGCGTGGTGACCACCCGCCCCGACTCGCCCGCGCCGCCGGACTCCCCCGCGCTGCCAGAGTCCCCCGCACCGCCGGGCTGTCCCGTATCGCCGTGCTGTCCCGCACCGCCCGACTCCCCCACACCCCCCGACCTGTCTCTTATACAAATAACCGAGCCCACGAGACACGTTCCTTAATGTGGTTTGTCGGGTTT
>JAJSZB010000477.1:0-4715 GCA_050613715.1 Streptomyces sp. IBSBF 3018 | reverse complement strand
GGGCCACCTAGAGTGGGGGGATGGGTGACGTGGTGAGTGGGCTGGTGGAGGAGAGCGCCCGGAAATCGGGGCTCGTGTGGGTGAACGGCCAGGCCGTGTGGCACGCGTGGGCGGACGGCGCCGTCGTGCTGGTCACGGGACCGGGCGAGCAGCCCGCCCCGGGGCTGGTGGACGGCGGGGGCGCGTCGGTGGTGGCGCGCAGCAAGGACAAGGGCGGCCGGCTGGTGGCGTGGGACGCCCGGGTGGAGCTGCTCGCGCCGGAGGCGGAGCCGTGGGGCGTCGCCGCCGCGGAGTTGAAGGGGAAGCGGCTGAACTCGCCCGACGGCGAGGCGATCACCGAGCGCTGGGCGCGCGAGTGCTCGGTGTTCCGGCTGGTCCCGGTGGGGGGTCCGGTGGAGTATCCGGGGGCGATGCCCGAGGGCTCGGGGGCCGCCGTGCCGGTGGCCACGGAGGCGACGACACGCCGGCCGATCCCCGCGGGCCTGCCGAAGCTGCTGGCCCGGCGGCGTAAAAAGGTCTGATCCGGCTACTTCTTCGGCGTCGCGCCGACCGTGGAGCCGTAGTCGACGACCTGGGACTTCGCGGGGGCGGCGAGGGTGAAGTCCTGGCCCCAGTCGGAGAGCGTGAGCGTGCCCGCGCCGTTCGCGCGGACGTAGCGCAGGGGGTAGGGCGTGCCCTTGAGGGAGACGTCGAGGGAGCCGCCCCGGGAGCCGTTGAGCGCGATGGTCCTGACGGCGTCGACCTTGCGGTGGTCGCCGACGGAGATGTCGCCGTCCAGCACGAAGAGGTCCGCGAGCAGGATCTTCTTGTCGGTGAAGCCGCTGAACTGCCGGTAGGCCGGGTCGCCGGGCGGCACCTTGACGTACTTGCCGTTGAGCTTGGCCGCCGCGGCCCGGCTGTCCTTGTCGTCGCCGCCGTCGCCGTAGAAGTCCGCGCCTGCCTTGAGGTACAGGTCGTCGCCGACGCGCAGCAGCTGGAAGGTGCCGGCCTTGGAGGAGACCTCGCCGACGCCGCCGTTGTCGCGCAGCCGCATGTCGAGGCGGTACGACTGGCCGCCGCTGACCACGGTGCCGGCCAGCCGCAGCGCGTGGGCGCTCGTCGCGGCGGTCTTGGCCTGCTGCTCGATGGAGGCCGCGGACAGCTTGCCGACGCCGTTGGTGCCGGCGTCAGGGTCGCCGCCCATGCCGAGGCAGCCGCCGAGCGCGGGCCCCGCGCAGAGCACGGCGACGGCGGCGATGGCGGTCCTGCGGCCGGAGTGCACGGCGGGTCGTCCTCCTGTGGGGTGGCGGGCGGGCGGTGCAGAAGCTACCGCAGCGTACCCCCGGGGAGCACCCCGCAGGGCGGCCAAGATCGGCCCGGAGTAGCCTGGCAGCGGTACGAGGTGCGGACCGGAACAGCCCTGGGAGGCCCTGATGGCGGCTGGCGCACCGCGGGTCTTCGTGTCGCACCTGGCCGGCGTGGCGGTGTTCGACCCGACCGGCGACCAGGTGGGCCGGGTCCGTGACGTCGTGGTGATGCTGCGGGTCGGCGGACGCCCGCCGCGGGTGCTCGGGCTGGTCGTGGAGGTGGTCAGCCGGCGCCGGATCTTCCTGCCGATGACCCGGGTGACCGGCGTGGAGTCGGGGCAGGTGATCACCACCGGGGTGGTGAACATGCGGCGCTTCGAGCAGCGCAAGACCGAGACGCTGGTGCTGGGCGAGCTGCTGGACCGCCGGGTGCGGCTGGTCGCGGAGGACTCCGGGGAGGGGCCGCGCGGCGCCGAGGGCAGCGGCGAGGAGGTCACCGTTCTGGACGTGTCGATGGTGCGGCTGCCGGCCCGCCGGGACTGGGAGATCGACAAGGTCTTCGTGCGCCGCGGCAAGAAGGGCGCGCTGCGGCGCAGCGGCGGCACCCTGACGGTGGACTGGTCGGCGGTCAGCGGGTTCTGGCTGACCGAGGAGGGCCAGGGCGCGGAGAATCTGGTGGCGACGTTCGAGCAGTTGCGCCCCGCGGACCTGGCGAACGTCATGCACCACCTGTCGCCCAAGCGGCGCGGCGAGGTCGCGGCGGCGCTGGACGACGACCGGCTGGCCGACGTGCTGGAGGAGCTGCCGGACGACGACCAGGTGGAGATCCTCGGCAAGCTCCAGGAGGAGCGCGCCGCGGACGTGCTGGAGGCGATGGACCCCGACGACGCCGCCGACCTGCTGGCCGAGCTGCCGGTCGCCGACCAGGAGCGGCTGCTGACGCTGATGCGGCCGCAGGACGCGGCGGACGTGCGGCGGCTGCTGTCGTACGAGGAGCGGACCGCGGGCGGCCTGATGACCACCGAGCCGATCGTGCTGCGCCCGGACGCCACGGTCGCCGACGCGCTGGCCCGCATCCGCAACCCCGACCTGTCGCCGGCGCTGGCCGCGCAGATCTACGTGTGCCGGCCGCCGGACGAGACGCCCACCGGCAAGTACCTCGGCCTGGTGCACTTCCAGCGGCTGCTGCGCGACCCGCCGTTCACGCTGGTCGGCTCGATCGTCGACACCGACCTGCAGCCGCTGCCGCCGGACACCGCGCTGCCGTCGGTGACCAGCTTCCTGGCCACGTACAACATGGTGTCCGCGCCCGTGGTGGACGACAGCGGCTCGCTGCTCGGCGCGGTCACCGTGGACGACGTGCTGGACCACCTGCTGCCCGAGGACTGGCGGGAGACCGACCTGCACGGCGCGGTCGGCGCGCACGCCGAGGGCGCCGCGGACGGCGGCCCGGGCGACGGCCGTGCGGACGGCCACGCGGACGGCGCCGCGGACGACGACGAGGACGACGAGGGCCGGGGTCCGGTGGAGGAGGCCGGCGATGACCGCTGAGGAGCGGGACCGCGAGCGCGGCCGGCACCACCCGGCCGGCGCGACCGCCACCGGACGGTCCAGGGCCCGGCTGGACCAGCCGCGCGCGCCGCGGCGCAGCCTGCTGCCGTCGTACGACCCGGAGGCGTTCGGCAAGTTCTCCGAGCGGATCGCGCGCTTCCTGGGCACCGGCCGGTTCATCGTGTGGATGACGGTGGCCATCCTGGTGTGGGTGGCGTGGAACGTCTTCGCGCCGCGGCACCTGCGCTTCGACCAGTACCCGTTCATCTTCCTGACCCTGATGCTGTCGCTCCAGGCGTCCTACGCGGCCCCGCTGATCCTGCTGGCGCAGAACCGGCAGGACGACCGGGACCGGGTCAACCTGGAGCAGGACCGCAAGCAGAACGAACGCAGCATCGCCGACACCGAGTACCTGACCAGGGAGGTCGCCGCGCTGCGGGTGAACCTCGGCGAGGTCGCCACCCGCGACTGGATCCGCTCCGAACTGCAGGACCTGGTCAAGGAGATCGAGGAGCGGCAGCACCACGGCCGGCCGGCGCCCCACCCGCGCGCGCCCGCGGGCCGGCCGCGCCCCGCGGGTGACGAAAGCGACGGCCGGGGTCGCTGAACCGGCGGGTAGGACCGCCGTACCATCGACCTATGGCTACGACCACTCCCCCTGCCGGCACCAAGCCGACCGACGAAGCCGTGCGCGCCGCGCTGGCGACCGTGGACGACCCGGAGATCCACCGACCGATCACCGACCTCGGCATGGTCAAGTCCGTCGACATCGCCGAGGACGGCGCGGTCGCGGTCGCGGTCTACCTGACCGTGGCCGGCTGCCCGATGCGCGACGAGATCACCGGCCGGGTCTCCACCGCGGTGGGCCGGGTGCCGGGCGTCAGCTCGGTGCGCGTCACGCTGGACGTGATGAGCGACGAGCAGCGGCGCGAGCTGGCGTCGTCGCTGCGCGGCGGCCAGGCCGAGCGGGAGATCCCGTTCGCGCAGCCCGGCTCGCTGACCCGTGTCTACGCGGTCGCCTCGGGCAAGGGCGGCGTCGGCAAGTCCTCGGTGACGGTGAACCTGGCGGCGGCGATGGCCGCGGACGGCCTGAAGGTCGGCGTCGTCGACGCGGACATCTACGGCCACAGCGTGCCGCGCATGCTGGGCGCGGACGGCCGTCCCACCCAGGTCGAGAACATGATCATGCCCCCGTCGGCGAACGGCGTGAAGGTCATCTCCATCGGCATGTTCACCCCCGGCAACGCGCCGGTGGTGTGGCGCGGCCCGATGCTGCACCGCGCGCTGCAGCAGTTCCTGGCCGACGTCTACTGGGGCGATCTGGACGTGCTGCTGCTGGACCTGCCGCCCGGCACCGGCGACATCGCGATCTCGGTGGCCCAGCTGGTGCCGAGCGCGGAGATCCTGGTGGTGACCACCCCGCAGCAGGCCGCGGCGGAGGTGGCCGAGCGGGCCGGGTCGATCGCGGTGCAGACGCACCAGAAGATCGTCGGCGTGGTGGAGAACATGGCGGGCATGCCGTGTCCGCACTGCGACGAGATCGTGGAGGTCTTCGGCACGGGTGGCGGCGACCGGGTCGCCGAGGGCCTGTCCCGCACCACGGGCACGACGGTGCCGGTGCTCGGCCGCATCCCGATCGACGTACGGCTGCGCGAGGGCGGCGACGACGGCCGCCCGGTGACGCTCTCGCACCCCGACTCCCCCGCGGGCGCCGCGCTGCGCACCATCGCCGGCAAGCTCGGAGGCCGCGCCCGCGGCCTGGCCGGCATGTCCCTGGGCATCACCCCGCGCAACAAGTTCTGAGGCGGTGTGGGGGGGGGGGGCCGGGGGGGCCCGCCCCCCCCCGCGGCGCGCCGGGGGGGTTTTTGCGGCCGACTA
>JAJSZB010000476.1:0-4723 GCA_050613715.1 Streptomyces sp. IBSBF 3018 | reverse complement strand
TGGAACGGATGTCGCGTGGGGGTGGGGGTTTTGTCCCTGGGTGGTAACGCTCGTTCATGGTGGGGCGCTGCGTGGGCAGGATGGTCAGTGGCGCCCCGGGCGTCGCAGACTGCACTCAGGGAAGAGGGCCACCATGCGTATCAGGAACGTCCGCCGCGGCGGAGCTGCCGTGCTGCTGGTCGGCGCCGGGCTGGCGCTGGCGGCGTGCGGGTCGAACGACGACTCGACCAACGCCGCGTCGTCGTCCTCGGTCTCCGCCTCGTCCACGACATCCGCGGCGTCCACGACGTCCACGCCGTCCGGCCCGGCCACCGCGACGCCGGGCGCCACGGACGGCTCGACGGCCGGCGCCGGCTCGTCCCCGGGGGTGGGGAACTCCGGCGGCGCCACCGCCTCGTCGACCTCGGGGCCGCGCTCCGCGGCCGGCGGCACCGTGCCCGCGTGCGCGACCAGCCGGCTCAGGACGACCACCGCGGGCACCAACAGCGGCGCAGGCAGCACGATGTTCCAGCTGGTCTTCCAGAACACCGGGAGCACGCCGTGCACACTGCACGGCTACCCCGGCGTGTCCTTCGTCAAGATCCACAACATCCAGCTGGGCAAGGCCGCCGCCCGCACCGGCGGCGCCACCCCCGTCGTCACGCTGATCCCCAACGCCCACGCGTACGCCGACGTGCGGACCGTCAACGGCATCGGCGGCTACGACGCCTCGCAGTGCGACCTGACCACCGTGCCCACGCTGCGGATCTACCCGCCGAACCAGACCGAGTCCACGAACATCCCGTGGAACACCAAGGAGTGCGTCGGCCCCGACGTGCAGAACCTTGAGGTCGGCCCGGTGCACGGCAACAAGTAGGGGCCGCGTCGCGACGGCGGGCCGCTCCGGTGAGGCGTCCGGGGCCCGCCGCCCGTCCCCCGGCCGACCGGGCTCACCGCCTCGCCACCTCGCCGCCTCACCGCCTCCCGGCCGACCACGCGGCCGACCGGCCGGCTACTCGATGACGAGGTCGACCGTGATGTTGCCCCGCGTGGCCTTGGAGTACGGGCACAGCTGGTGCGCGCGGTCGACCAGCTCGCGCGCGGTCTCCGCCGGGATGGTGTCGGGAACCTCGACACGCAGGGTGACGGTGAGGCCGAAGCTGTCGCCCTCGGGGCCGATGCCCACCTCCGCGGTGACCGACGCGTCCTTGGTGTCGACCTTCGCCCGCTGGCCGGCCAGGCCGAGCGCGCTGGCGAAACAGGCCGCGTAACCCGCGGCGAACAGCTGCTCGGGGTTGGTCCCGTCGCCGTTGCCCCCGAGGGCGGCCGGGAAGGCCAGCTTCAGGTCCAGCCGGCCGTCGGAGCTGACGGCCCGGCCGTCACGGCCGTTGGCGGTGGCTGCGGCGGTGTAGACGACGTCCATCGGGGTCTCCCCTCATCTGCGGGTTCGGCCGTTCCGGACCCGACACCAGAAGTGAAGCACGCAATTGAGTTGTGCGCAACTGAACTGTGGAAAACTCAATCGCGCCGTAGACTTGCCCCATGAAGCCGACCGCCGACGACGCCCGGACCGCGGCGGGCGTTCCCCCCGAGGCCGTTCCGACCGCGGACACGGGCCCCACTGCGGGCCGCGCGCTGCGCCTGGAGGACCAGCTCTGCTTCGCCCTGCACGCCGCGTCGCGCGCCTACGACGGCCTGTACCGCAGCCTGCTGAAAGAGTCCGGCCTCACCTATCCGCAGTATCTGGTGATGCTCGTGCTCTGGCAGTACGGCCCGCTGTCCGTCAAGGAGCTGGGCACGCGGCTGCGCCTGGACTCCGGCACACTCTCGCCGCTGGTACGCCGGCTGGAGTCGGCCGGCCTGGTCCGGCGCGAACGCAGCGCGCAGGACGAGCGCTCGGTGATCGTCCGGCTCACCGCGGCGGGCGAGCAGATGCGCACGACGATCGACGCGGTCCCCCTGGCCATCGCCGCCGCCACCGGTCTCACCCGCGCCGAGGCCACCGCGCTGGTCGCCGAACTCGCCGCGCTCACCGCCCGGTTGGAGAAGGCGACGCCCTGACCGCGAGGGTCACGCCCCGCCGGGTGCGGGCGCGCCGGAGTCCGGGTCCGGGGCGGCGCCCGGCTCCGACCACGCCTCCAGGTGCGCCGCGACCGGCCCGAGCGTGACCAACCCGCTCGCGCCGCCCCCCAGTTCGGCCGCCGCGGGCGCGAGGGCGGTACGGGCCCGGGCCGCCGCGTCGCGCTCCCCCACCGCCACCGCCGCGCGCAACGCCAGGCACCACATCGCCTCGGCCATCAAGTCCCGCGGCGGCTCGGGCAGTTCGCGCACCGCCGCGGCAGCCTCCGCCCGCCGCCCCCGCGCGAGCAGCAGGAACGGCCGCGCCCACGGCTCGTAGGGCCCGTACGAGCGGTACGGGTCAGGTCCGGCGCCCGGGTGCGCGTCCGGCTCCGCTTCCGGGCCCACGGGTCCGTCCCCACCCCCGGCTACGTCCGGCCGCGGCATCGCGGCCGCTCCCGTGACCCACGCGAAGTCGATGTCGCCGGCGGGGTCGATGTGCCCGGCGCCGCGCAGGAGTTGGGCGTGGCGCAGCCGCAGGCAGAGCAGGGCCAGCGGGAGCAGGCCGCGTTCCAGCCCGGGCATCCCCGCGCCGTCGAGGAGCGCCGCCGCGTCGCGGTACGCCGCCTCGGCCGCCGCCGTGTCCCGGCTCGGACCCGCGGGCGAACCGGAGCCCGGACCCTCGGGCGAAACCGAACCCGAACCCGAACCTGTACCGCCCGCGCCGCCCGTACCCGTACCCGCACCCGGCCCCGGACCGACCCGCGCCGTGCCGACGCCCGCCGCCGTCCCCTCACTCGCCGACGTCTCCGCGAGCCGCATCGCGCGGTACCACGCCGTGAACACCCCCACCAGCGGCAGCTCGTGGCGCTCGGCCAGGCGCTCCGCCGCGGCCGCGTGGGCGTCGGCAGCGGCGAAGTCGGCGAGCGCGGCGCGGGCCTGGAGCCGTACGAGACGGCCGAGCACCTCGTAGGTGACGAGCCCGGACCGGGCCGCCAGGGCGACGAGTTCGGCGCCGATCGCGTCCCGCCGCGGGGCCAGCCCGGTGCGGTCGAAGGTCTGCATGAAGACGCCGTTGAGGGCGAAGGCGAGCAGCGCGGGGTCGTCCAGGTCGCGGGCGAGGCGTTCGGCCTGCCGGGCGGCCTGCGGGCCGCGCGCCGAGTGCGTGCCGCGCGACTCCAGCGCGACCGTGGCCAGCAGCCGGGCCCGCGCGGCCGGGTGCGCGCCCGGCGGCAGGGCGGTGAGGGCGCGCTCGGCGGCGGCCGTGACCCGCGCGGCCTGCTCCGGATCGTCCACCCGGGTCCAGATCGCCGGGACGTCGTACGCGCCGATGACCCGCGCGGTCAGCTCCGGGTCGCCCAGCTCCTCGGCCGCGGCGACGGCGGCGACGCGGTGGGCGCGCGCGGCCCGCAGGCCCTGGCCGCCGGTGACCGCGAGGTCGCGCAGCAGGCCGACCGTCGACTCCAGCCGCGCCTGCGCCAGCACGTCCGCCTCCAGGCGGCGCAGCGCCGGGCCCGGGTCGACGCCCAGTTGCCCGACCAGGAGAGTGCGGGCGCGGCGGAGCACCGCGAGGGCGTCGCCCTGGCGGCCGGTGCGGTAGAGGGCGAGCGCCAGCAGGCGCCAGGCGTCCTCGCGCCACGGGTGCTCGGCCACGTGGGCGTCCAGGTCGGGGACGGCCCGTGCCGGGTGCCCGAGCGCGAGGAGGACCTCGGCGCGGCGCTCGACCGCGTGCAGGCGCAGCTCGCCCAGCCGGGCGCGCTCCCCGCGGGCCCACGCCTCGCCGGCGAAATCCGCGTACGCCGGGCCGCGCCACCGGCCGAGCGCCTCGTCCAGCCGCGCGAGCGCCCGCGCGGGCGGGCCGGCCGCCGCCTCGGCCACGTCCCGCTCGAACCGCCACGCGTCCACCGCGTCCGGCGCGGCCCGCAGTGCGTAGCCGGGGCCCTCGGTGACCAGCAGCGTGGCCGGCGCGCGCGGCGGGCGGTCCGGCTCCAGCGCGCGGCGCAGCGCCGCGACGAACGTGCGCACCGCGCCCACCGGGTCCGCCGGGAGTCCCGCCCGGCCGCCGGGCCCGCCCGCGCCCTCCGCCTCGTCCGCCCGGCCGCCGGTCGGATCATCGGCCCGGTTCTCCCGCGAGTCCCCCCGCGTGACGTCCCGCGGGTCCCCCCACGCGTCCTCCCACAGGTCCTCGACCAGCCGCGCCACCGGCACCACGCGGCGGCGCGCGACGATCAGCCGGGCCAGCACGGCGCGGTGCCGCGGCCCTTTCAGCGCGACCGGGCCACCGCCGGCGTCCCACGCGGCCACCGGCCCCAGCACACCGAACCCGACCTCCACACCCGCCTCCCTCCGCCTCCCGACCCGTACGCCCGCGGGCCCGTACGGCGTGCACGGTCCGTACGCCTGCCGGTGCGGATCCTGCCGACCCGGCCCGTACGACCCGCACCGCCCGCACGGCCCGCACCGCCCGCACGCCGCCCGAGCAGAAACCTCCGCCCGCGCTCCCCGAGCGGCATCGTCCCTGGTCACGGTAGCGCGCCCCACCGACAGCGGCCCGGCGCCGACCCGCCGCAGACCCGCCGCTCACCGGATGCTCATCCGCGGGCCGCAGGGTGGAACGTACGGGCGGGGCACGGGCCGGCGCACGGCCCGCGGTCCCCCGTACGAGCCCCACCGCCCACGAAAGGCC
>JAJSZB010000475.1:0-4762 GCA_050613715.1 Streptomyces sp. IBSBF 3018 | reverse complement strand
CACCGCCACGGCCCCACCACCGCTCCGCCCGACCCCCGGAGGACACCCGTGCACACCATCGTCGTCGACCTCGGCCACGGCGACGCCGGCAAGGGCGCCGTGGTCGACACGCTCTGCCGCGACGGCCGCACCGCCGCCGTCGTCCGCTTCAACGGCGGCGCCCAGGCCGCGCACAACGTCGTCACCGAGCAGGGCGGCCACCACACCTTCGCCCAGTTCGGCTCCGGCACACTGCGCGGCGTGCCCACCCACCTGTCCCGGCTGATGCTCGTCGACCCGCTCGCGCTGACCGCCGAGGCCGACCACCTGCGCGCCCTCGGCGTGCCCGACCCGTACGCGCTGCTCACCGTCGACCGGCGGGCGCTGCTCACCACGCCCTACCACGCCGCCGCCGGCCGGTTGCGCGAGCAGGCCCGCGGTGCGGCCCGGCACGGCTCCTGCGGAATGGGCGTCGGCGAGAGCGCCGGGTACGCGCTCGCCCACCCGGGCGACGCCCCGACCGTGGGCGACTGCACCTCACGGCCGCGCCTGCTGCGACTGCTCCGGCTGCTGCGGGACCGGCTCGCCGACGCGCTCGGCGGCCCGCTGCAGGCCCCTCCGGTCGAGGACTGCGCCGACGCCTACGCGGCCTTCGCCCGCACCGTCACGCTCACCGGCGACGACGAACTGCACCGGCTGGTGCGGCGCGGCCCGCTGGTCTTCGAGGGCGCGCAGGGCGTGCTGCTGGACGAGTGGCACGGCTTCCACCCGTACACCACCTGGTCCACCACCACCTTCGCCAACGCCCAGGCGCTGCTCGCCGAGGCGGACGCCCCGGACGGCGCCCGCAGGCTCGGTGTGGTCCGCACCTACACCACCCGGCACGGACCGGGACCGCTGGTCACCGAGGACCCGGCGCTGACCGCCGCGCTGCCCGAGCCGCACAACGGCACCGGCCGCTGGCAGGGCGCCTTCCGCATCGGCCACTTCGACGCGGTCGCCCACGCCTACGCGGTCGAGGTCTGCGGGGGAGTGGACGGGCTCGCCGTCACCCACCTCGACGCCCCGGCCCGCGCCCGGCTGCGGATCTGCCGCGCGTACGGCATCGACGGCGCACCCGTCGCGCGCATCGCGCCCGGGCCGGCCGGCGATCTGGTGCGGCAGGCGGAGCTGACCGGCCGGCTGCTGCGCGCTCGCCCCGCGCGGTGGGACGACCCGGGCCGCGACCCGGCCGCCTGGACGGGCGCGCTCAGCGCGCTGCTGAACGCGCCCGTCGTGCTGGAGTCATCCGGTCCGACGCGTCAACGCCTCGCGGACCCAGGCTGGTTCACCAACGACCTCGGGTCGATGGGGAAGTCGAAGTACGTGTCGGGGAAGGGCTCGTCGTTCAGCGTGTAATGCCACCACTCCTCGGGGAGGTTGGTGAAGCCCTGCGCCTCCATGGCGTTCTTCAGCAGCAGCCGGTTGTCCAGCTGGACGCCCTGGATGCGCGGGTCCAGCGTGTGCGCGAGGGTGTCGAAGCAGTCGAAACCGGTGCCCATGTCCAGGGAGTTGTCGGGGAAGCGCTCGTCCTTGGGGCCGTAGCACGGCGTCAGCGGCTCCCCGGGGTGGTACGGCCGGGTGGGGCGGACCGGCAGCGGTACGACGGTGAGGTCCATGGTGCTGCCGCGGCTGTGCCCGGACTTCGCGGCGATGTAACCGTCCGCGAACAGACGGGTCTTGTCGACGCGGGGGTAGAACTCGGCCTTCATGGTCTGGTCGTCCAGGTCCTCGGCCCACGCCACGAAGTCGTCGACGGCCCGCTGCGGGCGGTAGCAGTCGTACACCTTCAGCGTGTAGCCGCGGGCGAGCAGTCCGCTCTGCACGCGGTGCAGGGCCTGCGCGGCGGCGCGCGTCAGGATGCACATCGGCGCGCGGTAACCGTCGACGCGGGCGCCGGTGAAGTTGTGCACGGTGAAGTAGCGGATCTCCTGGACGATGGTCGGGTCCACCGCGCTCAGCGCCACGAACTCCGCGGGGGCCGTGGGATCGTGGGCGGGGCGCTGCGGGGCGGTCGCCGCGGCGGCCCGGACGTCGGCCCGTGTGTCGGCACGGGCCTGGGCGGGGCCGGCCGCGGAGAGCGCGAGCAGCGCGGCGAGCGGCAGGGCGAGAGTGCGTAGCACGGTGATCGGCTTCAGCATGTACCTGCCTTATCAGCAGGAGCCGCCCGCGCGCAGGCCGATCGGATACAGTCCGGGCGTGTCCCCTCAGATGCCGCCCCCGCAGCCCTCGGCGATCCCGGAGTCCGGCCCGGCCGCCGGTTCGGGCGCCCCGGTTCGCGACTCGCACTGCTCCTCCTGCGGCGCGCCCTTCGCGCCCGGCGCGGGCTGGCCCCGCGCCTGCCCGGCCTGCGGCACGATCGCCTACCGCAACCCGCTGCCGGTGGCCGTCGCGCTGCTGCCGGTGCGGGACGCGGACGGCCTCGGGCTCGTCGTCGTCCGCCGCGCCATCCGCCCGCAGCTGGGCCGGCTCGCGCTGCCCGGCGGCTTCGTCGACTTCGGCGAGAGCTGGCAGCGGGCGGTGGTGCGCGAGCTGTCCGAGGAGACCCGCATCGAGGTGCCGACCGCCGACGTGGTCCTCGCCGACGCGCTCACCGATGAACAGGGCGGCTACCTGCTGCTGTTCGGCCTGCTGCCCGAACTCGCCGCCGCCGACCTGCCGCCGTCCGCGCCGACCGACGAGACGGACGGCTACGTGCTGCTGCGCGGGCCCGCCGACCTGGGATTCGAGCTGCACACGCTCGCCGCCCGCCGCTGGTTCGACGGCGCGTACGTGACCGCGCACACCAGGCCGGCCTGATCACGGTCCGTCCGACCTCCCCCCTCACCCCGCGGCGCCGGCCGTGCCGCCCGCGTCCTCCGCCGCCGGGGCCTCCGCGGGCACGCCCCGCACCCGTACCCGGTAGCCCACCTCGCCGCCGCCGTCGCGCTCGACCAGCACCCGGCCGTCGGCCCACCGCGTGGTGAACCGCTCCATCGTCGGCGCGCCCCAGCCCTCCGGGTCGCCGGTGAAGACCACCCCGCCGCTGGTGCGCCCGGTGCGCGGCGCCCACGCCTCCAGCTCGATCGTGCCGTCCGCGCCCGCCACCGGCAGCACCGCCCCGGCCCTGGCCAGCACCGGCGTCCTGCCCGGCGGCGCGTCCAGCAGCACCTGTCCGGGCCCGCGGTGCGCCCGGCCGGTCGCCGTGTCGTACCACAGCCCGCGCGGCAGCCGTACCGCCCGCGCCACCGCGCCCGGCTCCAGCACCGGCGCCACCAGCAGCGCGTCACCGAGCAGGAACGCGTCACCGCACTCGCGCAGCGCCCGGTCGCCGGGCGAGGACCACCACAGCGGCCGCACGTAGGGCGCGCCGGTGCCGCGGGCGATGTGCGCGAGTGTCTCCAGGTACGGCAGCAGCCGGGCGCGTTCGGTCAGTGCGGCCCTCGCGTGCTCCAGCACCGCCGGGCCGAACCGCCACGGCTCGCGCAGCCCCGCGTCGATCGAGGAGTGCGTACGGAAGAACGGCAGGTACGCGCCGAGCTGGAACCACCGCAGGTACAGCTCCGGTTCCGGCGGTGCGCTGAACCCGCCCACGTCGGGTCCCGAGTACGGCACCCCGCACAACCCCAGGCCGAGCACCAGCGCGAGCGAGGCGCGCAGCCCCTGCCAGCCCGTCGCCACGTCGCCCGACCAGGTGCCGCCGTAGCGCTGCATGCCCGCCCAGCCCGACCGGGAGAACAGGAACGGCCGCTGCTGCGGCAGCAGTTCGCTCAGCGCCCGGTGACCGGCCGCGGCCATGCCCAGCGCGTACACGTTGTGCGCCTCGCGGTGGTCGCCGCCGCGGCCCTCCAGCGCGTGCCGGGCCGACCGCGGCAGCGACGGGTCGCCGAACGCCGCGAACGACACCGGCTCGTTCATGTCGTGCCACACCCCGGCGAAGCCCTGCGCGACCCGCTCCGCGTACAGCCCGCCCCACCACGCGCGGGCCGCGGGATCGGTGAAGTCCGGGTAGACCGCGTCGCCCGGCCAGACCACGCCCCGCACCTGCCGCCCGTGCGCGTCCCGCACGAACGCGTCGGCCGCCACGCCCGACTCGTACGCCTCAAGGCCGGCCTCCGCCTTCACCGCCGGGTCCACGATCGACACCATGCGTATCCCCTGCTCGGCCAACTCCCGTGACAGGCCCGGCAGATCGGGAAAGCGCCGGGGGTCCGCGGTGAAGACCCGGTGGCCGTCGAAGTGGTCGATGTCCAGATGCACCGCCGACAGCGGCAGGCCGCGCTCGCGGTAGCCGGCCACCACCGCGCGCACCTCCTGCTGACTGCCGAAGCCCCAGCGCGAGATGTGGTGCCCCAGCGCCCAGCGCGGCGGCAGCGCCGGCCGCCCGGTCAGCGCCGTCCAGGCGGACAGCACCCGCGCCGGCGTGCCGGCGATCACCCAGTAGCGCAGCGGACCGCCGTCCATCCGGACCTCGCACCCGCCCGGCCGGTCGTGCCCCGACCCCGCGCCCTCCTCGCCGTCGCGCAGCGTCACCTGGCCGTCCCACGTGTTGTCGTGGAAGACCAGGTGGCAGCCGGCGTCGGCGACCACGAACTGCACCGGCATGGTGATGTACAGCGGATCGTCGCCCGGCCCGAACGCCCCGCCGGGATCGGTGTTCCACAGCCGGTACGTGCCCGCCGGCAGCCGCGGCCCGCCCGACCTGCCGCCGAGGCCGAACACCCGCGCGTCGGCCGGCGTCTGCGACCGCTGCACCCAGCGCGGC
>JAJSZB010000474.1:0-4771 GCA_050613715.1 Streptomyces sp. IBSBF 3018 | reverse complement strand
CCCCCGCCCCGGCCCCGCCTCAGACCTGCCTCATGGCCTCAGCCTCCCGTCGGGAGCAGGCGCGCGGGGCCGGCGCGTCGCAGGGACGGGGGGAGGAGCAGGAGGGGATCGAGGTAGACGGCGTCGCGGAGCAGGCCCCAGTGGAGGCAGGGCCCGGCGCAGTGGGGGAGCGGGCCCGCGAGGGTGCCGACGGTGCGGCCCGCGGGGACGCGGGCGCCGACGGGGACCGCGGCGCGGACGGGCTCGTAGGTGGTGCGCAGGCCGCCGGGCAGGCGGATGACCACGATCGGGATGCCGGCCACCCGGCCGGTGAAGGCCACCTTGCCCGGCGCCGCGGCCCGCACCGGCGTGCCGGGGGAGGCCCGCAGGTCGACTCCGCGGTGGCCGGCCGCCCAGGGCTGCGCGGGCGGGTCGAAGCCGCGCAGGACCACCGGGCGGCCGCGGGCGCCGGGTCCGCGTACCGGCCAGCACCGCGCGCCCGGGCCCGTGCCGCCCGTGCACCCCGAGCCTCCGGGCGCGGCCCGCGCCGCCGCCAGGGAAGCAGCCGCCGGCGGTCCCGCGCCCGGTCCGGTTCCCGCCGTGGGCCCCGCTGCCGCGGCGCCCGCCGCTGCCGTCAGCCCGAGCACCGCCGCCCACGCCGCCGCCCACGCCGCCGCGGCCGTCGCCACCGCCGCTGTCGTCGCTGTCGCCTTCGCTGTCGCCTTCCCTGTCGGCACGCCCATCGCAGCCCACCGTCCCTTCCGATCCCGTACGCGGCCCGTGAGCCGGACGCGTGTCCGTCGCGCGGCCGCCGGGTCGGGGGCCGCGTGGTCATGGGTTCAGGATGGGGGAGGGGAGGGGCGCCGCGACGATCTTGGTCGTGGGCCTGTGGACAACTCGGGTGTCGCCTGGTGCTCCGCCGGTCCCGTACACTTTCTCTGGCGATCCGGGTCACCGGGTCGACTTCGCACGCCCCGCCACCCACCCCCTTCACCGGGGCGGTGGCCGCGCCCCTCGGTCCCTCGTGGCACGGCGCGCCGGGGCGTCAGGCGCGGCAGCCGTCCGGCGGCCGCGGTAACCGAGCACCTCAAGGAGTACGGCCATGGCCGTCGTCACGATGCGGGAGCTGCTGGAGAGCGGCGTCCACTTCGGGCACCAGACCCGCCGCTGGAACCCGAAGATGAAGCGCTTCATCTTCACCGAGCGCAACGGCATCTACATCATCGACCTGCTCCAGTCGCTGTCGTACATCGACCGCGCCTACGAGTTCGTCAAGGAGACCGTCGCGCACGGCGGCTCCATCATGTTCGTCGGCACGAAGAAGCAGGCGCAGGAGGCCATCGCCGAGCAGGCCGCGCGCGTCGGCATGCCGTACGTGAACCAGCGCTGGCTGGGCGGCATGCTCACCAACTTCTCGACCGTCTACAAGCGCCTGCAGCGCCTGAAGGAGCTTGAGGAGATCGACTTCGAGGACGTGGCCGCCTCCGGCCTGACCAAGAAGGAGCTCCTGGTCCTCTCCCGCGAGAAGGAGAAGCTGGAGAAGACCCTCGGCGGCATCCGCGAGATGCAGAAGGTGCCCAGCGCCGTCTGGATCGTGGACACCAAGAAGGAGCACATCGCCGTCGGTGAGGCGCGCAAGCTCCGCATCCCGGTGGTGGCGATCCTCGACACCAACTGCGACCCCGACGAGGTCGACTACAAGATCCCGGGCAACGACGACGCGATCCGTTCCGTCACGCTGCTCACCCGCGTGATCGCCGACGCCGTCGCCGAGGGCCTGATCGCCCGTTCCGGCGCGGCGCTGAACGACAAGAAGGCCGAGGGCGCCGCCGAGCCGCTCGCCGAGTGGGAGCGCGACCTGCTGGAGGGCGAGAAGAAGGCGGACTCCGAGGGCGACGCCCCCGCGGACGCGGCCCCGGCCGCCCCGGCGGACGCCGCTCCCGAGGACGCCGCTCCCGCGCCGGCCGCCGAGGCCGCTCCCGAGGCCGCCGCCCCCGAGGCCCCGGCCGCCGAGGGCGACGCCCAGCAGGCCTGAGGCCCCCCGCCCGGGGCCCGGCGCCCCGGGCGGCAGGCGCCCGCGCCTTCGACGAACCACGCGTGACGACGGCGGGGGCATACACGCCCCCGCCGTTCACCCGTAGATCCACCGACCATTCGGGAAGAGACTTAACTCCATGGCGAACTTCACCGCCGCCGACGTCAAGAAGCTCCGCGAGCTGACCGCCGCGGGCATGATGGACTGCAAGAACGCCCTCACCGAGGCCGAAGGCGACCTGGACAAGGCCGTCGAGATCCTCCGCGTCAAGGGCCAGAAGGGCGTCACCAAGCGCGAGGGCCGCTCGGCCTCCAACGGCGCCGTCGTCGCCCTGATCGCCGACGACAACAGCGAGGGCGTCCTGCTGGAGCTGAAGTGCGAGACGGACTTCGTCGCCAAGGGCGACAAGTTCGTGGCCGTCGCCGACGCCATCGCCGCGCACGTCGCCGCGACCCGCCCGGCCGGCCTGGAGGCGCTGCTCGCCTCCGAGATCAAGGACGGCCAGACCGTCCAGGCGTACGTCGACGAGGCCAACGCCACGCTCGGCGAGAAGATCGTGCTGGACCGCTTCGCGCAGTTCACCGACGGCTACGTCGCCTCCTACCTGCACCGCACCAGCCCGGACCTGCCGCCGCAGGTCGGCGTGCTGGTCGAGCTGGACAAGGCCGACGCGCAGACCGCCAAGGACGTGGCCCAGCACATCGCCGCGTTCGCGCCGAAGTTCCTGACCCGCGACGAGATCGACGCCGAGACCGTCGAGAACGAGCGCCGGGTCGCCGAGGCCACCGCGCGCGAGGAGGGCAAGCCCGAGGCCGCCCTGGCGCGCATCGTCGAGGGCCGCGTGAACGGCTTCTTCAAGGAGAACGTCGTGCTGGAGCAGGCGTTCGCCAAGGACGCCAAGAAGACGGTCCAGAAGGTCCTCGACGAGGCCGGCGTCACGCTGAAGCGCTTCGCCCGCTTCCGCGTCGGCGTCTGACGGCGTCCGACAGCGCTCGACAGCGTCCGACGCCGTCCGAACCGGCCGATCGCGACCGGGACGCACGCAGCGAAAGACCCGCGGCCCCGCTAGGGTCGTATGCGGCCGGCCGCCCGCCGGCCGGCCGCAGAGGTGACGAGGAGGCCATTGCCGTCAAGGGAACCCACCAGGACCCTCGGCAATGGCCTCCTTTGTACGTGCACGAGGAGAAGAGCCCCATGGACGAAGGCGCCGACCACGCCGACCAGGCCGACCACGCCCCCCACCACGCCGAACCCGCCGGTTCCGGCCGCACCGCCGGCCGCGGCGGTGTCGCGCCGCGCCGCTACCTGCTCAAGCTGTCCGGCGAGGCGTTCGCCGGCGGCGGGGGCCTGGGCGTCGACCCCGACGTCGTGCACGCCATCGCCCGGGAGATCGCCGCGGTCGTCCGCGACGGCTACGAGATCGCCCTGGTCATCGGCGGCGGCAACTTCTTCCGCGGCGCCGAACTGCAGCAGCGCGGCATGGACCGGGCCCGCTCCGACTACATGGGCATGCTCGGCACCGTCATGAACTGCCTGGCCCTGCAGGACTTCCTGGAGAAGGAAGGCATCGAGACCCGCGTCCAGACCGCCATCACCATGGGCCAGGTCGCCGAGCCCTACATCCCGCTGCGGGCCATCCGGCACCTGGAGAAGGGCCGCGTGGTGATCTTCGGCGCGGGCATGGGCATGCCCTACTTCTCCACCGACACCACCGCCGCCCAGCGGGCCCTGGAGATCGACGCCACCGCCATGCTGATGGGCAAGAACGGCGTGGACGGCGTCTACGACTCCGACCCCAAGCACAACCCCGACGCGGTCCGCTTCGACGCGCTGGAGTACGGCGAGGTCATCGCCCGCGACCTGCGGGTCGCCGACCTCACCGCGATCACCCTCTGCCAGGACAACAAGCTGCCGATCCTCGTCTTCGAGCTGCTCGCCGAGGGCAACATCGCGCGGGCCGTGAAGGGTGAGAAGATCGGCACGCTGGTCAACGACCAGGGCACCCGGGCGTGATGCGCCCCAGGCTCTGCCTTATGAATACCGGGAGCACATGGTGATTGAAGAGACACTCCTCGAAGCCGAGGAGAAGATGGACAAGGCCGTGTCCGTCGCCAAGGACGACTTCGCGGCGATCCGCACCGGCCGGGCGCATCCGGCGATGTTCAACAAGATCGTGGCCGAGTACTACGGCACCGTGACCCCGATCAACCAGCTGGCGTCCTTCGCGGTGCCCGAGCCGCGGATGGCGGTGATCACCCCCTTCGACAGCAGCAGCCTGCGCAACATCGAGGAGGCGATCCGCAACTCCGACCTCGGCGTCAACCCGAGCAACGACGGCCGGATCATCCGGGTGGTCTTCCCGCAGCTGACCGAGGAGCGCCGCCGGGAGTACATCAAGGTCGCCAAGACCAAGGGCGAGGACGCGAAGATCTCCATCCGCAGCGTCCGCCGCAAGGCCAAGGAGACCCTCGACAAGCTCGTCAAGGACGGCGAGACCGGCGAGGACGAGGTGCGCCGCGCGGAGAAGGAGCTGGACGACACCACGGCGAAGTACGTGGCGCAGATCGACGAGCTGCTCAAGCATAAGGAGACCGAGCTGCTGGAGGTCTGACCTCCTCTCCTGGAGATCCGACCCCCGCTCCCGCCCTCCCGTACGACCGCGCGCCGGCCCCCGCACCGCCGCGTGCGCCTCGTCCGGTGCCGGTCCGCTGACCGTCCGCTGCCCGTTCCCCGTCCTCCCCGTCCCCGTCCCCCCAT
>JAJSZB010000473.1:0-3159 GCA_050613715.1 Streptomyces sp. IBSBF 3018 | reverse complement strand
AGTGGACGCGAGCATCTTTGTGGCCAAGTTGTTAAGGGCGCACGGTGGATGCCTTGGCACCAGGAACCGATGAAGGACGTGGGAGGCCGCGATAGGCCCCGGGGAGCTGTCAACCGAGCTGTGATCCGGGGGTGTCCGAATGGGGAAACCCGGCAGTCGTCATGGGCTGTCACCCGCACCTGAATATATAGGGTGTGTGGAGGGAACGCGGGGAAGTGAAACATCTCAGTACCCGCAGGAAGAGAAAACAACCGTGATTCCGGGAGTAGTGGCGAGCGAAACCGGATGAGGCCAAACCGTTTGCGTGTGATACCCGGCAGGGGTTGCGTATGCGGGGTTGTGGGAGTTTCCGTGATCGGTCTGCCGGCCGGTCGGAGAGTGATAAACCGTTGGTGTAGGCGAAGGACATGCGAAAGGTCCGGCGTAGAGGGTAAGACCCCCGTAGCTGAAACGTCAGCGGCTCTCTTGGGGACCACCCAAGTAGCACAGGGCCCGAGAAATCCTGTGTGAATCTGGCGGGACCACCCGTTAAGCCTAAATATTCCCTGGTGACCGATAGCGGATAGTACCGTGAGGGAATGGTGAAAAGTACCGCGGGAGCGGAGTGAAATAGTACCTGAAACCGTGTGCCTACAAGCCGTGGGAGCGTCGGGTGTGCAACTTGTTGCATGCCTCGTGACTGCGTGCCTTTTGAAGAATGAGCCTGCGAGTTTGCGGTGTGTTGCGAGGTTAACCCGTGTGGGGGAGCCGTAGCGAAAGCGAGTCCGAAGAGGGCGTTTTAGTAGCACGCTCAAGACCCGAAGCGGAGTGATCTAGCCATGGGCAGGTTGAAGCGCGGGTAAGACCGTGTGGAGGACCGAACCCACCAGGGTTGAAAACCTGGGGGATGACCTGTGGTTAGGGGTGAAAGGCCAATCAAACTCCGTGATAGCTGGTTCTCCCCGAAATGCATTTAGGTGCAGCGTCGTGTGTTTCTTGCCGGAGGTAGAGCACTGGATAGGCGATGGGCCCTACCGGGTTACTGACCTTAGCCAAACTCCGAATGCCGGTAAGTGAGAGCGCGGCAGTGAGACTGTGGGGGATAAGCTCCATGGTCGAGAGGGAAACAGCCCAGAGCATCGACTAAGGCCCCTAAGCGTACGCTAAGTGGGAAAGGATGTGGAGTCGCAGAGACAACCAGGAGGTTGGCTTAGAAGCAGCCATCCTTGAAAGAGTGCGTAATAGCTCACTGGTCAAGTGATTCCGCGCCGACAATGTAGCGGGGCTCAAGCGTACCGCCGAAGTCGTGTCACTCACACATGAGACCCAACGGTCGTGTGGGTGGGTAGGGGAGCGTCGTGTGCCGGGTGAAGCCGCACCGGAAGGTAGTGGTGGATGGTTCACGAGTGAGAATGCAGGCATGAGTAGCGATACACACGTGGGAAACGTGTGCGCCGATTGACCAAGGGTTCCTGGGTCAAGCTGATCTGCCCAGGGTAAGTCGGGACCTAAGGCGAGGCCGACAGGCGTAGTCGATGGACAACCGGTTGATATTCCGGTACCCGCTTTGAAGCGCCCAGTATCGAATCCTCTGATGCTAAGCCCGTGAAGCCGTCGGCTGAGTCTTCGGATGAGGTCGGAGTGGTGGAGCCGGTGACCCGAGGTGGTAGTAGGTAAGTGATGGGGTGACGCAGGAAGGTAGTCCAGCCCGGGCGGTGGTTGTCCCGGGGTAAGGGTGTAGCCCGAGGGGTAGGTAAATCCGTTCCTCGTACAAGGGTGAGACCTGATGCCGAGCCGATTGTGGTGAAGTGGATGATCCTATGCTGTCGAGAAAAGCCTCTAGCGAGTTTCATGGCGGCCCGTACCCTAAACCGACTCAGGTGGTCTGGTAGAGAATACCGAGGCGTTCGGGTGAACTATGGTTAAGGAACTCGGCAAAATGCCCCCGTAACTTCGGGAGAAGGGGGGCCACACCTGGTGATCACTCTTGCAGTGTGAGCTGGGGGTGGCCGCAGAGACCAGCGAGAAGCGACTGTTTACTAAAAACACAGGTCCGTGCGAAGCCGTAAGGCGATGTATACGGACTGACGCCTGCCCGGTGCTGGAACGTTAAGGGGACCGGTTAGTCCTGCTTCGGTGGGGCGAAGCTGAGAACTTAAGCGCCAGTAAACGGCGGTGGTAACTATAACCATCCTAAGGTAGCGAAATTCCTTGTCGGGTAAGTTCCGACCTGCACGAATGGCGTAACGACTTCTCGACTGTCTCAACCATAGGCCCGGTGAAATTGCACTACGAGTAAAGATGCTCGTTTCGCGCAGCAGGACGGAAAGACCCCGGGACCTTTACTATAGCTTGATATTGGTGTTCGGTTCGGCTTGTGTAGGATAGGTGGGAGACTGTGATCATCGGGCGCCAGCCTGGTGGGAGTCGTCGTTGAAATACCACTCTGGTCGTGCTGGATGTCTAACCTCGGTCCGTGATCCGGATCAGGGACAGTGTCTGGTGGGTAGTTTAACTGGGGCGGTTGCCTCCTAAAGGGTAACGGAGGCGCCCAAAGGTTCCCTCAGCCTGGTTGGCAATCAGGTGGTGAGTGTAAGTGCACAAGGGAGCTTGACTGTGAGACTGACGGGTCGAGCAGGTACGAAAGTAGGGACTAGTGATCCGGCGGTGGCTTGTGGAAGCGCCGTCGCTCAACGGATAAAAGGTACCCCGGGGATAACAGGCTGATCTTCCCCAAGAGTCCATATCGACGGGATGGTTTGGCACCTCGATGTCGGCTCGTCGCATCCTGGGGCTGGAGTCGGTCCCAAGGGTTGGGCTGTTCGCCCATTAAAGCGGTACGCGAGCTGGGTTTAGAACGTCGTGAGACAGTTCGGTCCCTATCCGCTGTGCGCGTTGGAGTCTTGAGAAGGGCTGTCCCTAGTACGAGAGGACCGGGACGGACGAACCTCTGGTGTGCCAGTTGTTCTGCCAAGGGCATGGCTGGTTGGCTACGTTCGGGAGGGATAACCGCTGAAAGCATCTAAGCGGGAAGCCTGCTTCGAGATGAGGACTCCCACCCCCGTTGAGGGGTTAAGGCTCCCAGGAGACGACTGGGTTGATAGGCCGGATGTGGAAGCCCTGTGAGGGGTGGAGCTGACCGGTACTAATAAGCCGAGGGCTTGTCTACATATTGCTGTG
>JAJSZB010000472.1:0-4834 GCA_050613715.1 Streptomyces sp. IBSBF 3018 | reverse complement strand
ACGCACGCCGCCCGGCCCCCGGCCGGCGCGGACCCGGCCGAGGGCCGGTGCAGGGGGCCGGGGGCGCTCCGGGCGCTCTGGCCGCTCTCGGTGCTCCGGCCTGCGGTGAGCTGGGCGCCGAGGCCGGCCGGGGCGTCCTGCGCGGCCCGTGCGCCCGGCAGATCCTTCGGGGCGGCGGACGGGTCGAGGCGGGCTTCGGCGGCACGGCCGTCGTTCGCCCCGGTGTCCGCCGTGGGCGTTCCTGCCGTGGCTGCTCCGGGCGGCGTCGCGGCGCCGACTCCCGCCTGCGACGGGGCACTTGTCTCGTCCCCGCCCGCGGCGGCCGCCCTGGCCCGGCTCGCGGCGGCGGGCGCGAGGCGGTCTGCGGCCGCAGGGCGGGGGGGGGGGGGGGGGGGGCCGGGGGGGGCGCGGGGGCGGGCGGGGGGGGGGGCGGCCGCCGGCCCCCCCCCCCCCCCCGGGGCTCCGCGGTCGGCGGGCGTCAGGGCTGCCAGTGCGCGCGTCGCCGCCGACTCGGCCGCGGCCGACCGGGCGGCGGCCCTGTCGCGCGCGGCGAGGGCCGGGGCGACGGTGGCCGCGCGGCGGGCGAGGTCGAGGGCCGTACGGGTCGCGGTACGGGCCGGGGCCACGTCGGCGAGCGCGGCGGCGCGGGCGAGGGCGTCGTGGCGGCGGCGCTGGAGCGCGTCCAGGTCGCGGGCCGCGGTGAGCGCGGACGCGGCGGCGGCGTGGGCCGCTTCCGCGCCGTCGACCGCCACGGCCGCGACCGCGTGGCGTTCGCGCGCCTCGCAGCGCAGCACGGCGGCCCACGCCGGCAGCGCGCCCACGGGGTCGGCCGCGTGCGCGGCGGCAGCGGTCGCCGCCGTGTCGCCGCCGGAGGCGTCCGAGGCGTCGAGCGCGTCGGCCGCGGCGGACGCGTCGGGGCCGGCCGCCTGCCGCATCCGGGCCCGCAGCGCGCGCAACTCCTCGTCGCCCGCGGCGAGTTCCTGCGCGGTCTCGGCCTTGCGGTCGCGCAGCCAGTGCTCGACCGCCTGGAATCGCCGGGTGTCGAAGAGCCGGCCGAGCAGCGCCGCGCGCTCGGCCGCGCCGGCCCGCAGGAAGTTCGCGAACTCGCCCTGCGGCAGCAGCACCACCTGGCAGAACTGCTCGCAGCTCATGCCGAGGAGCTGCGTGATCTCCTCGCCGATCTCCTGGTGCGACTTGGACAGGCCGCGCCACTGGCCGTCGACGCGTTCGCGCAGCAGTGTGACCGCCTTGTCCATGGTGGTGCCGCTGCCGCGCTTCTTGGCGCGCGGTTGCTCGGGACGCCGGGTGATCTCCAGCCGCCGCCCGCCGAGGGTGAGTTCAAGGACCACCTCGGTGGGGTCGCCGGGCGCCGCGTGGTCGCTGCGCAGCCGGGTCGCGGGCCGGTCGCCCGGCACCTGGCCGTAGAGCGCGAAGCACACGCCGTCGAGCACCGAGGTCTTGCCGGCGCCGGTCGGTCCGTGCAGCAGGAAGAGCCCCGCGGCGGACAGTTCGTCGAAGTCGACGCTCTGCCGGGTCGCGAAGGGGCCGAACGCCGCGAGTTCGAGCCGGTGCAGCCGCATCAGCGGACCTCCGTCCGCGCGGGCCCGGTCACGGCGCCTCCGTCCGCGCGGGGGCGGTCACCGCGCCTCCGTCCGGGCCGCCGTGGCGCGCACGGCGTCGAACGCCTGCTGGAGCACGGCCCGTTCGCGGCCGTCCGGGGCGCTTCCGCGGACGTGGGCGACGAAGTCCTCGGCGATCTCGCGGTCGCTGCGCCCGCGCAGCCGCTGTGCATAGGTCGCGGCCTGGCCGGCGCCGGTGTCCGCGGGGTCGAAGGCGAGGCTGAGGATGTGCGGGAAGCGCTTGGCGAGCGCCGCCATCGGCTCGTGGGGCCGGAACGGGTCGGTGAGCGTCGCCTCGATCCAGGAATCGGTGTGGCGGTCGAGCGCCGGGTCGCCGAGGAGGTCGTCCAGCGTGCCGCGCAGCCGCGCCAGGGGCCGGGGCACGGGCGTGTCGAGGCGTTCCGCGGCCACACCGCCGTCCGCGCCGAGGGTGACCAGCCACATGCTCTTGCGGTGGTGCTCCTCGGAGAACGAGTACGCCAGCGGGGAGCCGGAGTAGCGGACCCGGTCGCTGATGGTCTGGCAGCCGTGCAGGTGGCCCAGCGCGACGTAGTCGACGCCGTCGAAGAGCGTGGCGGGGACCGAGGCGACGCCGCCCACGGTGATGTCCCGCTCGCTGTCGCTGGGCGCGCCGCCGGTGACGAAGGCGTGCGCGAGGACCACGCTGCGGGTGCCGGCGGGGCGGCCGGCGAGGTCGGCGCGGACGCGGTCCATCGCGGCGCCGAGCACGGAGGCGTGGTCGGCGCGCGGCCGTCCGTCACGGGCGCGGCCGTCGCCTGCGGGCTCGTCTGCGGTCGACCCGTCGCCGAACTCGTCGCGGGCGAGGGCCGGTTCGAGGTACGGCAGCCCGTAGACCGCGACGTCGCCGTGCTCGTCGGCGAGGACGACGGGCCGGTGGCAGGTCGCGGGGTCGGTGCGCAGGTGGATGCCGGCCCGGCCCATGAGCCCGGCGCCGACGCCGAGGCGGCGCGCGGAGTCGTGGTTCCCGGCGATCATCACGGTGGGCACGCCGAGTTCGGCGAGGCGGTGCAGTGTCCGGTCGAAGAGGTCGACCGCGGCCAGCGGCGGCACCGCGCGGTCGTAGACGTCGCCGGCCACGAGCACGGCGTCGACGCGTTCGCCGGCCGCGGTGGCGATCAGGTGGTCGAGGAACTCCCGTTGGGCGTCGAGCAGGTTCACCCGGTGGAAGGACCGCCCGAGATGCCAGTCCGAGGTGTGCAGGAAACGCATGATCCCCGAAGACTAGCGTCCCGGCGCGGGCGGGGTGCGGCGGCCCGGCGGGTCGGGGGGTCGGGGCCCGGGTGCGGAGGTCCGCGGGCCCGGCGCCGGGGTGTGCACGCGGTACTGGGGTTCGTGCGGCGTCAGCCGCCGGCGCGGACGTCCACGAACGCGCTCCCGCGGACCTCCGCGGAGGCCGTGCCGGAGGTGGCGTCGGCGAGCCAGGCGCGGAAGGCGGGCACCTCGGCCTCGGGGACGCCGATGTGCAGGGTGACCGCCGCGCCGTAGCTGACGCCGCGGACGGTGTGTCCGGCGGTGCGCAGGTCGTTCTCGAGGCGGCCCGCGGCGGCGTGGCCGGCGGTGACGTCGAGGAGCGCGAGCCGGCGCCGCTCCAGTGTGCCGACGGCGTCGAGCGCGGCGGACACCGCGCCGCCGTAGGCCCGTGCCAGGCCGCCCGCGCCGAGCTGGACGCCGCCGTAGTAGCGGGTGACGACGGCGACGGTGTCGCGCACCTCCCGGCCGAGCAGCACCTGGAGCATCGGGGTGCCCGCGGTGCCGCCGGGCTCGCCGTCGTCGGAGGCGCGGTGCAGCCGGCCGTCGGGGCCGATGACGTAGGCGAAGCAGTGGTGGCTGGCGCCCGGGTGCTGCTTGCGGACGGCGCGGACGAAGTCCTGCGCGGCCTCCTCGCCGTCCACCGGGGCCACCGCGCACAGGAAGCGGGAGCGCTTGATCTCGCTCTCGTGCAGCCCCGCGCGGGCCACGGTCAGATATCGGTCGACAACCACCCGTTCAGCGTAGTGCCGGGGGAATCCTGGGGCTCGGTCGGGCGTTCGACCAGGCAGAACGGGAAGCGTGGGAGCGCTGCGGGCGGCTGGAGGACATCGTGTACGGCGACAAGGCGACAGTGCGGAAGATTCTGCGGGACAGCGGCGACACCTGGGCGGTGGTGGGCCTGTCGGGCAACACCTCGCGGGCGGCGTACGGGGTGGCCGCGGTGCTCCAGCGGTTCGGCAAGCGGGTCGTGCCGGTGCACCCCAAGGCGGAGACGGTGCACGGCGAGCAGGGGTACGCGTCGCTGGCCGACATCCCCTTCCCGGTGGACGTGGTGGACGTGTTCGTCAACTCCGCGCTGGCCGGGCAGGTGGCGGACGAGGCGGTGGCGGCCGGCGCGTCGGCGGTGTGGTTCCAGCTCGGCGTGGTGGACGAGGAGGCGTACGAGCGCACCCGTGCGGCCGGCCTTGACATGGTGATGGACAAGTGCCCGGCGATCGAGATACCCCGGCTGGACTGACCGGCCCGGGCCGCCGCAGCGGTGTCAGACGGTGATGCCGAGGCCGTCGAGGACGACCGCGCCGGGCAGGTCGCCGATCGCCTTGCCGGGCACGATGAGCTTGCCGCGCCGCGCGCCGCTGCCGATCACCACGTACGGGACGTCGACGACCGCCCGGTCGACCAGCAGCGGCCAGTGCGCCGGGAGGCCGACGGGGGTGATGCCGCCGTACTCCATGCCCGTCTCGCCGACGGCGGTGTCCATCGCGGCGAAGGACGCCTTGCGCACGCCCAGGTGGCGGCGGACGGCGCCGTTGACGTCGACGCGGGTCGTGGAGAGCACCACGCAGGCGGCGTAGGAGACCTCGCCGGCGCGCTTGCCCGCCACGACCACGCAGTTGGCGGAGGTCTCCAGCAGTTCGGGCCCGTAGGCGGCGACGAAGGCGGCGGTGTCGGCCTTGGCCGGGTCGGTGTCGACGTGGATCATCGCGTCAGTGACGGCCGCGGCGACCGGCGGCGGCAGCAGTTCGAGGCGTTCGGTCGCGGGTGCCGCGTCGTCGAAGGAACCGATGGGTGCGCGCATACGGGGGAACCTAGCAAACGGGTCCGGGGCGGTGGCGCGGGGCCGTTCGGGTCAGGTGCGGGCCCGCTGTCCCAGCTCGTTCACGTCGAGGAGGTCGAGGAGTTGCCGGGGGCTGAGGTCCTCGGGCAGGGGTGAGGGCGCGGGG
>JAJSZB010000471.1:0-4844 GCA_050613715.1 Streptomyces sp. IBSBF 3018 | reverse complement strand
CGCCCGGCCTCCGTCCGCCCCCCGGTCTCCGCCCGGCAACTGCGTGGCCCGCGGCGGTCCCGGCCTCGTAGGATGCGGGCCCGGCACGGCCGCCCGGCCCTGCCCGTCCTTTGGGGGGACCCTTCGATGACGGCGTCGCTGCGCGCTGCCCGCGCGCTCGTCCTGGTGACCGGCTTCTACCTGATGGGCGTCGTGCTCCTCGCCGCGCTCGGCGCGTTCGACTGGCTGCTGCTCACCAAGCTGTTCGTCGCGGCCACGGCCTACCTCGTGGCCGGCCTGCTGATCACCTCGGTCGTGGTGGCGGTGCCGATCGTCCGCGGCATGGTCGCGTTCCTCACCGCCGGGCGACGCGGCGGGCGCCCGAAAGGCCACCCGGTCACCGCGCGGGACCAGCCCGAACTGTGGGCCGAGGTACGCGCCGCGGCGGACGCGGCCGGCACCGCCGCCCCCGCCGAACTCGTGCTGAACGGCGAGGTCAACGCGGGCGTCTCCGAACGCGCCCGCCTCCTCGGCCTGCGGCCCGGCCGGCGCACCCTGCACCTCGGCGTGCCGCTGCTCGCCGGGCTCACGGTGCCGGGGCTGCGGTCCGTGCTGGCGCACGAGTTCGGGCACTACACCCACCAGGACACCCGGCTGGCCCACATCACCATGCGCAGCCGCGCCGCCGTCGTGCAGACCGTCGACGCCTTCGCCGGCAGCGGCGCCCTGGCCCAGCCGATGTTCCGCTGGGCGCCGCTGCTCGTGGCCCGCCTCTACGTCGGCTACGCGCGGTTCTACCTGCGCGTCTCCCAATCGGTGGCCCGTCGCCAGGAGTTCGCGGCCGACCGCGTCGCGGCCCGGCTCGCCGGCCGGGACACCACCGTGGCCGCCCTGCGCCGCGTCCCGGTGCTCAAGGCGGCGCACGACCACTACCTGACGACGTACGCGTTCATGGGCGTCCCGGTCGGTGCGCTGCCGCCCAGCGGCGAACTGCACGGCGGCTTCCGCCGGTTGCTCGCCGCCAGGTCGCCCGAGGCGCTGCGGCGGCTGGCCGCGGACCGCCGCGCGCCGCGTACCACGCCCTACGACTCGCACCCGCCGATGCCCGAACGCGTCGCACGCGTCGCCGAGTTGCCCGACGACGGCCGGCCCGACGACCCGTCGGCGCCGCTCGCGCTGTCGCTGTTGCGGGACGCCGACACCGTGCTCGCCGCGGTGGAGAGCGCCACCCTGACCGCGCAGGCGTCCGGGCTGCCGCACGTCGACTGGGACCGGCTCGTCGTCCTGCGCACGGTGTCGGACTTCCACGGCTACGCGGAGCCGCTGCGCAAGGCGGTCCAGCGCGCGGTGCGGGCGACCGCTCCGGCCGCGCCCGCGGCAGCCACGCCGGCCCCGGACTCCGCCGCCTCCGCCGCCGCAGCCGAACTGCCGGACCTCGACGGCGTGTTGGACGCCATCGACCGCGGTCTGCTGTGGATGGCGATTGCCGACCGGATGCCCAAGCCGGACAAGGCGGCCCGGCTGACCGGCGCCTCGGCCCGGAACTTTATCCGGGGCGACATCTGGAACGGCGTCGCGGGCCTGGTCCAACTCCGGCTGCTGGAGCAGGGCCTGGCCCGCCCCGACATCGCCTGGGAAGGCGTACCGGGCTTCGCGCTGCCCGAGGAGTGGGAGGCCGGGATGGACGCGGCGATCGACGCGGCCCTCGCCGACGCACCGGACACCGCGCCGCTGCGCGCCCTCCTCGCCGGCCGGTCTCAGCCGCCGACCGGGCCGGTGTAGGTGCCCGGGTGGGTGGCGGCGTCCTGGAGCAGGACGTGGCCCCAGCGCCAGGGGAGGTCGTAGGAGGAGGTCTCGTCCGGCGGGGTGATGACGAGCGCGGTGGGCGCGAAGTCGTTGGACGCGGAGTTGCCGTCGGCGCTCCACGGCAGGAACGTCACGGTGAAGCGGGTGGTCGCGCCCGCCCGCAGCGTGACGGTCGCCGGCGACTGCGAGGTGCGCCTGAGGGACCACTGCGTACCGCTGTTCACCAGGTCGACGCCCGGGAAGCCGCGCATCGTGCAGGTGTGACCCGAGGTGTTGCGCAGCACGACATACGCCTGCTGCTGCCGGCTCGCGTCGCCGTCCGGGGACGGCGAGCCCCACGAGAACGCGAGGTCGCCGGTGTGGCACCGGCCGCTCGCCGCGTCGGGCCGCGCGCCCTGACCGGCCGCGGGGCGGGGCGCGTTGGCGCGGGAGCCGTCGTCGCCGGTGGTGTTCGCGCCGGTGGCCGAGGAGTTCGTGCCCGAGGCGTTCGTGCCCGAGGCGTTCGTGTCCGTGCCGGAGGTGTCGGCGCCGGAGCCGGCGTCCGGGGCGGACGGCGCGTCGCCCGGCGCGGTCGTGGCGGTCGCGGTGACCGTGTCCGCGCCGGCGGGCGGACCCGCGTGCGAGGCCGTGGAGTCGTTGCCGCACGCGGTGAGCGCGAGCGCGCCCGCGAGGAGGGTCGTCGCCGCGGCCGCCGTCCGGATGAGCTGCATCAGGTCCCCTGTGGTCGTCCCGTTCACGGCGCGTCGCCGTGAGCTTCGGTGTGGTCCGTTCGCCTACGGAAGCGGTCACGTGCGGGCGGCCGGACGCGGTTTCGCCCGTGGACGCCTGTGGTCCGGCTGTGACCGTTCGCGGATCTTGTCCGGCTCCGGTACGCGCGGCGGCACCGGGAACGCACGCGGCGACCCGGCCGGGAGCGCCGGGCGAGCCGGCCCGGAACGCCGCCCGGGAGCGTCGGCCGAGGCCCGGGCGCGGCGGCGTCAGGCCAGGCCGCGGGCGTTCTGGAGGTAGTGCAGCACCGCGGCGACGCGCCGGTCGACCTGGTCGGCCGGCGACAGGTCGAGCTTGGCGAAGATGCTGCGGATGTGCTTGTGCACCGCGCCGTCGGTGACGACGAGCCGCGCGGCGATCGCGGAGTTGCCCAGCCCCTCGGCCATCAGCGCGAGCACGTCGCGCTCGCGCGGCGTCAGGCGGTCCAGCCGGGTGTCCCGGCCGGACTGGGCGAAGAGCTGGGCGACCACCTCGGGGTCCACGGCGGTGCCGCCGGACGCCACCCGGTGCAGCGCGTCGAGGAACTCCTCCACCCGGCCGACGCGTTCCTTGAGCAGGTAGCCGAGGCCGCGCGCGCCGCCGCTGAGCAGTTCGGTGGCGAAGGTCTGCTCCACGTACGCGGAGAGCACGAGCACCGGCAGCTCCGGCTGCCTGCGCCGGGCCTCGACCGCCGCGGCGATCCCCTCGTCGGTGTGCGTCGGCGGCATCCGCACGTCGAGGATCGCGACGTCGGGCCGGTGCGCGTCGATCGCCGCGAGCGCCTCGCCGGGGGTGCCGGCGGTGGCCACCACGTCCAGGGACTCCGCGCGCAGCAGCAGGGCGAGGCCCTCCCGCAGCAGCAGGTCGTCCTCGGCGATCACGATCCGCATGGGAGGTCCACCTCGAGAACTGTCGGGCCGCCGCGGGGGCTGGCCAGCCGGAACGTACCGTCGTGCGCGGCGACCCGCTGCCGGATCCCCACCAGCCCGGTCCCGCCGCCGCGCCCGCCGCGCCCCTCCCGGCCGCCGTGGGCGCTGGGGTCGCCGTGGCCGCTCGGGTCGCCGTGCCCGGGGGCGGCGCCGCCGTGGCCGTCGTCCTCGACGCGGAGGAGGAGGCGGCCGCCGCGGCTGCGGGCCGTGACCGTCGCGTGCGTGGCGCCGCTGTGCTCGGCGACGTTGGTGAGCGCTTCGGCGACGACGAAGTACGCGGTCGCCTCGACGGACGCCGCGCAGCGCTCGGGCACGTCGACGTCGACGCGGCACGGCACCGGGCAGTTCGCGGCGAGGCCCGCCAGCGCGCCGGCCAGCCCGCGGTCGGCCAGCACCGGCGGCAGGATGCCGCGCGCGACCGTACGCAGCTCGGCCAGCGCCTGCTCGGCCGCGGACTGCGCGCGTTCGAGGAGCTCGCCCGCGCCGTCCGGGTCGCGGGCCACCATGCGGCGGGCCGCGCCGACCAGGACGGTCACCGAGACCAGCCGGTTCTGCGCGCCGTCGTGCAGCGACCGCTCGATGCGGCGCAGCTCCGTCGCGTGGGCGTCCAGCGCCGCGGCCCGCGTCGCCGTCAACTCCGCGACGCGCAGCGAGAGATCGGTCTCCGGCCCGGCCGCGAGAAGCCGCCGGCCCGGCTCGGCCTGGAGGCGGGCCATGCCGGGCGTGAGGCCGAGGATGATGACGATCCATCCGAGGCCCAGCAGCGACACGGCCAGCGCGTCCGGCCACGCGTGCGCGGTGCCGACGCCGATCGACGTCGCCGAGGCGTCCTTGGGCGCGAGCTTCCAGTAGAGCGGAAACGCGGTGTCCCGCACCGCCAGCACCGGCAGCAGCACACCGAGCAGGCCGAGCAGCAGGCCGAGCGTGGCGTGCCGGAGCAGCCAGCGCAGTTCGCGCCGCGTGACGGGGTCGGCCAGGGCGGGCCGCAACCGGGTCGGCGGCGGCTCCGGCGCGACGACCTCCGGGCCCCAGCGGCCCAGCCGCCGGCGTTCCCGCGCGGCCAGCGCGTGCAGCGCGCGCACCACGCCGGGCGCCATGACCAGCCCGACGCCCACCACGCTCGTCACGGCCGTGACCGCGGCCCACACGGCGAGCAGCAGCGCGAGCAGGCCGCCCCCGACCCCGGAGGCCAGCTCCCGCAGCGCCCACCCGGCCGCGCGGACCGCCCGCCCGGCGCTCTCCCCGAACCCGGGCGCCGCGGATTCCCGGCCCGCTTCCCGGCCCGCCTCGCCGGGGGAGTCGCCGTCGCCCCGGCGCGCGTCACCGGCAGGCGCGGGGGCTCGCGTGGAGCCGGTACGGGCGGGGGCTCGCGTGGAACCGGCA
>JAJSZB010000470.1:0-4905 GCA_050613715.1 Streptomyces sp. IBSBF 3018 | reverse complement strand
CCGTCCCGCCCGCCCGCGGCGCCGGCGCCTCCGCGCCCGCCTCCCACGGCCGTCGCGCCGCCCGGGCGGGAGGCCAGGGGGGCCAGGGCGGACCCGGCGGTGCGCGCAGCCGGCGCAGGGCCAAGCCGAAGATGTCCCGCAAGAAGAAGGCGCTGGTGTGGACCGGCGGCACCGTCGGCTTCGTGCTGGTGGTCACCGCGGTCGGCGGCTATCTGGTCTACGAGCACTTCAACAACAACATCACGACCGTCGACGTCGGCGACGCGGGCAGCAAGAGCGTCACCCACGACGGTCCGATGAACATCCTGGTGATCGGCACCGACAGCCGTCAGGGCCTGGGCAAGAAGTACGGCGACGCGGGCAGCGTCGGCCACGCGGACACCACGATCCTCTTCCACGTCTCGGCCGACCGCTCCAACGCGACCGCGGTGAGCATCCCGCGCGACATCGTGACGGCCATCCCGGACTGCCCGACCAAGCAGAAGGACGGCTCCACCAAGGTCGTTCCGGGCACCCCGGTGGCGACCTCGTCGCCGAAGTTCAACGAGAGCCTGGGGCAGGACGGCCGCGACCCCGGCTGCACGATGCGGCTGGTCAGCCAGATGACCGGGCTGAAGATCGACCACTTCATGATGGTCAACTTCGAGGCCGTGAAGACGCTGTCGACCGCGGTCGGCGGCGTCGAGGTGTGCCTCAACCGGCCGCTCGTCGACGCCAAGTCCCACCTGAACCTCACCGCGGGCCCGCACAAGCTGGAGGGCGAGCAGGCCCTGGAGTTCGTCAGGACCCGGCACGCGCTGCAGAACCAGAGCGACCTGGACCGGATCAAGCTGCAGCAGAACTTCCTCAGCGCGATGATCCGCCAGATGAAGTCCACCGACATACTGACCAGCCCGACCAAGCTGTGGACGCTGGCGAACGCCGCGACCAAGGCGCTCACCGTGGACTCCGCGATCGGCAGCGTCACCAAGCTGAGCAGCCTGGCCAGGGACCTCAGCAAGGTGAACACCAAGAACATCACGTTCGTCACGCTGCCGGTGGTGGACAACCCGAACGAGAAGGTGCACGCCACCGTGGTCGTCGACCAGACGCGGGCGCCCCAGCTGCTGCGGCTGATCAAGGACGACACCTCGCTCACCGCGACCAAGAAGAAGACGACGACCGCGACGCCCGACCCGCGGACCGACGGCCCCAAGGCGACCCCGCACAACACCCGGGTCAACGTCCGCAACGGCAGCGGGATCTTCGGCGCCGCGCAGCAGACGGTGAACTGGCTGCAGAACGACGAGGGCGTCAACCGCTCGGCGAACATCGGCAACGCGCCGGCCGACGTGGCGAAGACCACACTGGAGTACGCGCCGAACCAGGCCGACCAGGCGCGTTCGCTGGCCGCGATGATGGGCCTGCCGGCCTCCGCGCTGCACCAGGGCACGGTGGACGCCCAACCGCTGGCGTACATGACGCTCACCCTCGGCAAGGACTTCACCGCGCCGGGCACGCCGATCGCCGCGCCCACCGCGCTGCCCAGCAGCGTGCCCAAGACGGAAGCGGACAATTCGGCCTGCGTGGGCTGAGCGCGGGCAAGTCGTGTGGCCTGATTGCAACTCCGCGCGCCTCCCGACCGTCTGACTAAGGGATGAGGCTGCGAACGCCAGCCGAGACGAAGGGGCTGACGCCCGCAGCAGCACGGGGAGAGGACGCTATGCGCGACGGGACGGTGGGGGGAAACGGCTACGGCGCCGCTCCTGACTGGGAGCAGGGGCTGTACCGGGACGACGCCCGCGCGTACGCCCCGGAGCCGGACGGCGGACCTCCGCCGGCGGAGCACGGCGGGTACGCCCCTTCCGGTCGCGACGGCACGTACGCGCCCCCCGCGTCCGGCGGCGGGTACGCCCCGCCCGGTCAGGCGATACCCGGGCCGCGCGCCCCGCAGCCCGGCTCGCACCGGGCGGGGGGCCGCGGCACCCAGCAGGCTCCCGGGGGGCCCGGCGGTCCGGACGGAACGGACGGCCCGGGGAGCGCGGGCGGCGGCGACGGCGGCCCGGGCGGCGGCCACCGCAGGGGCGGCCGGCGGGCGCCCAGGAGCCGCGGCAGGCGGCTGCTGAAGTGGACCGCGATCGGCACCGCGGTGGCGGTGCTGGGCACCGCGGGCGCGGCCTACGGCTACTACGAGTACCTCGCCAGCAAGATCCACAAGGGGCAGCGGGTCAGCGGCGACACCCACGCGATCAAGCCGAAGGCCAACGCCGACGGCGACACCCCGCTGAACATCCTCATCCTCGGCTCCGACACCCGCTCCGACCCCGAGGACGCCAAGCTGGGCGGCGCGGCCGACAGCGCCGGCGCACGGGCCGACGTGATCATGATCGCGCACCTGTCGGCGGACCGCAGCAACATGTCGATCGTCAGCATCCCGCGCGACACCCGGGTGAAGATACCCACGTGCACCGACCCCAAGACGCACCAGGAATTCCCGGCGACCACCGACATCATCAACGCGTCGCTGGCCCGCGGCGGCGCCGGCTGCACCCTGGCCACCGTGCAGAACCTCACCGGCGGCCTCTACATCGACCACTGGCTGACCATCGACTTCGCCGGCGTGGTGAAGATGGCCGACGTGCTCGGCGGCGCGCAGGTCTGCGTGCTGCAGAACGTGGACGACCACCCGACGGCGGCCCAGCCCGGCGGCTCGCACCTGCACATGACGGCCGGCACGCACACCGTCAAGGGCGAGCAGGCGCTGCAGTGGCTGCGCACCCGGCACGCCTTCGGCAGCGACGCGATGCGCTCCAAGGCGCAGCACATGTACATGAGCTCGCTGCTGCGCAACCTGCGCAGCGAGAACCTCTTCTCCAACCCGGCCCGGCTCAACGACATCGCGACCAAGGCGATGTCGGCGTTCACCGTGTCGTCCGAGATCGGCACCCCGAAGAAGCTCTACGACCTGGGCATGCAGCTCAAGAGCATTCCGCCGAGCCGGACCACGATGCTGACGATGCCGCACATCGAGGACCCGGAGAACCAGAACCACTACGTGCCGGCGGCGAGCGCCCAGACCGTCTGGTCGCTGATGCGCAACGACGTGGCGATGGACGCCAACGGCAAGGCGGCGTCGACCGCGTCGCCGGGCGCCAGGCCGACCACCGCGCCGGCGGGGCCGCCCGCCGCGGCGCCGGCCACCATCCCGGTCACCGTGGTCAACGGCACGGCGGGCACCGAGGAGGGCATCCCGACCTCGCACCGGGCCGGCGACGTCGCGCAGTTGCTGGTCACCAAGGGCTTCACCAAGGCCGGGGCGACCCAGCAGGCGAACCCGAGCCAGGGCACCACGCTGGTCTACCCGGCGAGCGCCGGCGCGCAGGGCAGGTCGGACGCGCTGTCGGTGGCCAAGGCGCTGGGCATCCCCGCCACGGGCGTCAAGGCGTCCTCGAAGGCCGACGCCATCACGCTGACGGTCGGCGCGGACTGGAGGACCGGCACGGACTACGCGGCGACGCTGCCGAAGGCCGGCTCGGTGCCGACCGACGCGGACGCGGTCAACGGCGCGGAGGACTCGTCCAAGAACTGCATGTACGTCGAGCCGACGTACCGGTTCTGAGCCGGGCGTCGCGAGCCCGGCGCTCAGGGCCCGGTTCAGACGTCCGCGGGGGTCTCCGCGGACGTCTGCGCCGGGCGCGAGGCGTCGCCGGTGACCGCCGGGCGGCGGCTGGCGATGACCCGGCGGGCCAGTGAGCGCGGGCTGGTGACGAAGCCGTAGCCCCAGCACATGTGCATGGTGGCCAGCGCCAGCGGGATGCGCAGGCGCGCCGCGGCGGGCAGTCCGCGCCCGGCCGGCAGCGAGCCGAGCGTGATGCCCGCCAGATACGCCGCGGGCACCAGCAGCGCCCACGGGGTGAGGGCCGCGCCGACCACCACACCGGCGACGTTGGCGACCAGCGCGCCGGGGGCGGCCAGATAGCGCAGGTTGACCGAGCCGCGGTGGTAGCGGGTGACGACGCGGCGCCAGCGCCCGTAGTCCTTGTACTGCTTGGCCAGGGTGCGCACGCTCGGCCGGGGGCGGTAGGAGACCCGCAGCTCGGGCGAGAACCAGATCAGGTGGCCGGCCTCGCGGATGCGGTAGTTCAGCTCCCAGTCCTGGGCGCGGATGAACTCCACGTTGTAGCCGCCCTGCTGCTCCAGCACCTCGCGGCGGAAGACGCCGAGGTACACGGTGTCCGCGGGGGCGGCGGCGCCGCCGGTGTGGAAGGCGGCGTTGCCGACGCCGATCTTCGCGGTCATCGCAGCGGCGACCGCCTGCTCCCACGCGTTCTCGCCCTCGGCGTGCATGATGCCGCCGACGTTGGCCGCGCCGGTCTCGTCCAGCAGCCGCACGGCGGTGGCGATGTAGTTCGGCGAGAGCATGCCGTGGCCGTCGACGCGGACCACCACGGGGTGGCGGGAGGCGGCGATCGCCGCGTTGAGCGCGGCGGGGGTGCGTCCCGTCGGGTTCGGCACGGTGTGGACGCGGGGGTCCTCGGCGACGAGTTCGGCGGCGATCGCGTCGGTGCGGTCCGTGGACGGTCCGAGCGCGATGACGACTTCGAGCTCGCCCGGGTAGTCCTGGGCCAGGATGTGCCGGACGGAGTTGCGCAGGTGGCGCTCCTCGTTGAGCACCGGCATGATCACGGAGACGGCCGGGAGCGCGGGGTTCGAGGCATGGGTGGCGGCGTTCATCGTGAGGAACGTTACCGCTATCGGGGGACACCAGCGCGTGGGGCCATAACCGACAGTCCTATTTGTCCCTAGCCTGAACGGGTTCTGCTCCGCTTCGTCCCCGATGCCCGGAGGTCGTGCCCGTGCCGCCCACCCGACGCCGACCGGCGACCGGCGCCGGCCCCCGCCCGCCCGCCGGCCCGGGGCAGGTCC
>JAJSZB010000046.1:0-51827 GCA_050613715.1 Streptomyces sp. IBSBF 3018 | reverse complement strand
AGCCGGACCACCTGCTCACCCTCCCCTCCCCCAGCGCAGTCCGCGAACACCTCCTCGCCCGCTACCTGCCCGCAGCCACCGGTCAGCACCCCACCCACCCCGACCGCTACCGGCCCGACCACACCCACCGCTGGCTCGCCGCACTGGCCACCCACCTCGCCACGTCCGCGTCCCCGTCTGCGCCTGAGCCAGCGGGGAGCGGCACCGACCTCGTCCTCCACCGGCTCTGGCCCATGGCCGGCCCCCGCCGCGTCCGCACCACCGACGCCCTGCTCGCCCTTCTCCTCACCAGCGCCTTCACCCTGCTCATGCTGACCCAGATATCCGTCGGGCTCACAGTCGAATTCCCACTGCCTACGCTGATCGCCGTGAGCACTGCCGGACCGGCCAGCCTCCCGGTCGTCCCGAACCCCCGGACCTTCCGCCTTCGACGGCTGCGCAGCCCGGACCACCGCAACCAGGTCATCCTGACCGTCGTTGTCTCGCTCGGGCTCGGGCTCTTGGTCGGGCTCGTGCTCGGGCTCCGAGCCGGGCCCGGGCTCGGGGCCGGGTTGACGATCGGGGCCATGGTCGGGCTCGCGTCCGGACTCGCAGGCGGGCTCACGGCGCCGCTGAGTGACAACTCGCCGACCGACCCACGCCATCCGGTTCGTGACGATCTCAGGTTCGGACTCGCGGTCGGGCTGGCGTTCGCGCTCGCGGTGGACCTCTGGAGCGTGCTTGCGTTCAGGTCGTCGTCCGGGCTCGTGTTCGGTCTGTCCGTCGGGCCGGCGTTCGGCCTCGCGGTCGGGCTGTACCTGTTCACCGCTGCCGGTCGCCGCTACCTGGTCTTCCTGTGCTGCACCCGCGGCCGGCTGCCCTGGCGCCTCGGTGCCTTCCTGAACTGGGCCTACGACGCAGGACTCCTGCGGATCTCCGGCGTCGCCTACCAGTTCCGCCACCGCGAACTCCAGGACTGGCTCACCACCCACCCCACCCCCTGAGCGCCTGATTCCGCCGAGTCGTTCCTCGTCGTCGGGGGTTTCGCGTCACCGGGCGGCGTGTTCAGCCAGTCGGCGTCCGAGTGCGAGAACCACCGCTTTGAGGGCTTCCGGCTGTTGGACGACGAAGGGCCGGTCCAGCATGGCGAGTGTGCCGGCGACCCATTCGAGGCGTTCGGCCCGCAGAAACACCTGCAGCCAGTCGTCACCGTCCGCGGCGTCGGGAGGAGACGCCGGCGCGACCGACCCGAGGGTTTCCGGGATCCAGCGCCGCACATGGGCCGGGTCGGCGCGGATGAGCACGGAGACGTCGTACCGCGAAGGCGCCGCCGACAGTGGTCCCAGCACCTGGGCCACCGGGTCGATGTTCGCGGGCGCTTCGAAGGTGCCTGGCAGAAGCCGCAGATCGGCCATCCTGTCCAGACGGTAGGTACGCTGCGCCTGGCGGTCGGCGTCGAAGCCGGTGAGGTAGAGCAGGTTCCGGTACGCCACGATGCCGTGCGGCTGTACGTGCCGCGTGGCCGCGTGCCCCTGACGCGTCCGGTACGTGAACGCGACCGGTCGCTGGTCCCGTGCCGCCTCAGCCAGACCGAGCAGCGTCTGAGCGCCTTCGTCGGCACCGGGACGAGCTTCGGCGTCGTCGTTGTCCTCCGCGTCCGGGCGTCCCTCGCCGGTGAAGTCCACTGCTCCCAGTACCGCGTCGATGCGGCGGGCGAGCGCGGCAGGCAGTACGCGGCGCACCTTCGCCGTGGCCGTCTCCATCACCAGCGGGGTCACCGGACCGCTGTTCGCGTGTTGGTTGACCAGCAAGGCCCACACCACGGCAAGACCTTCCTCGTCGCTCAGCATCAGCGGCGGCATGTGGTAGTGGCGGGCCAGACGGTAGCCGCCGTACCGACCGCGAACCCCGTCCACGGGAATGTCCATGTCGCGCAGCTGCTCGACGTAGCGACGCACGGTGCGCTGATCGACTCCGAGGCGCTCGGCGAGGTCGACGACGGTGCGGGTGCCTCCTGTCTGCAACAGCTCCAGCAGGGCGAGCACGCGTGCGGTGGGTCGGGTCATATCTGCGATGATGCGGGATTTCCGGGCGGAATATGACCTGTATTGATTCTAGGGTGACCACATGACCGCTTCAGCCGCAGTGCAGCTCGCCTCCGTCCGTCTCATCACCGATGACATTCCGCGGCTCGTCCGCTTCTACCAGGCCCTCACCGGTGCGACCCCGCAGTACCTCACCGAGGATTTCGTCGAGCTGGTGACCCCCTCGGCCACCGTCGCCGTCAGCGGTTCCGCCCGCGTCGCCTTCATCACCGCCAACACGCCCCGTGCGGGTGCGAACAACACTGCGATCGTCGAGTTCCTCGTCGACGACACCAACGCCGTGTACGAGCGGCTCGCGACCGAGTTCGGCGACGATCTCGACGTTGTTCAGCCTCCGACCATGATGCCGTGGGGCAATGTCTCGGCTCTTGTCCGTGACCCCGACGGGTCCCTCGTCAACCTCTACACGCCGGTCACACCCGAGGCATGGCAGCTTCAGCGCAACCGGACGCCGAAGCCGCCGCACGCGGGCCTGTGATCCGAGCGGTGCGGCCGATGCCGGCGGTGGAGCCGACCGGCCGCGTACCGTGCCGTCGTGGCCGTGCCGTCGTGGCCGTGCCCTCGTGGCCGTGCCCTCGTGGCCGTGTGGGCCGCCGTGCTCACTCCGGGGAGCCGAGCGGCGTGGGACTCCAGGTCGGCGGCTCCGCGCCGGACCAGGCGATCCCCTTCAGACCGGTGGTGGACGTGGTCTGGAACGGCTTGCCCCTCTGGTCGAGCGTCCAGGTGTGGGTGGCTGCCCGATCGACCCAGGTCAGCACCGTGTCCCAGGTGCAGTCGCAGTGCTCCATCCGCACGTCGACGATCAGGGTCCGCGTACCGCCGGCCGGGACCACCAGGGGGAGGACGATCGGCGTCTTCCGGGCCCAGGACGACAGGTCCGCCAGCGGCAGCCAGTACGGCGCCGGGCGGTTGAAGTCGATGCCGCCGTAGAGGAGGAAGTCCCCTCCCGGCGCCCCGCACTGGCCCTCCGTGTTGAGGAGCACGCCCTGCACCTGGGGCTGCCGGGACAGCGCGTGGAAGACCATGCTGGTGATCGTCACCGCATGGTCGGCCGGTGCGGTGACCGACAGTGATATCTCCACGGGGCTGGCCGCCACCGCGCCGAACAGCCGGGGGGCGGCGTCCCAGGTCTGCCCGCCGTGCTTCGGCCCGGTGCCCGGCGGCATGGACGTGGTGAGCCCTGGGGTCACCGCCGCGGGGTACACGGCTCCCGTGTTCGGCGGGCACCCCCTGCCCTGGTAGAAGAACCCGTCGAAGCTCAGTCCGTCAGGCTCGGCACGGGTGAGTTCGAGGTCCGCGCCCTCCTGCGAGGCGGGCTCGGCAGCGGAGGAACCCGCGGACGCGCCCGCCGACGCTCCCGTCGATGTCGAAGTGGCGGCGGAAGAGCCATCGGAGGAGGCCGGGGGCGCGGCGGACCCCGTCGCGCCGGAACCGCCGCAGCCCGACAGCGCGAGGACGAGGGCCGCCGCCGCGCCGAGAGCGGCGGCGGCCCTCGTCCGTGCCGCCCGTCCCCGTAAGGCGTGCCCTCGCCGGTCGCCGCGGGGACCGGCCGGGCGTGCGGGGACGCTCGCCGGTGGCGGGTCGTCGCCGTTTCTCTGTGTTCTCATGCCAGTTCTCATGTCAGCTCGTGCCCTTCGTGTGTCGTGGACGGTGCCTCGCGGAAAGTGGTGCGCGGGGAAAGGGGTGCGGGCCGGTGCGGGAAGGGCCGGGGCGCGGCCGAAGCCCTGTCAGGTCAGGGTCCACAGGCGGATGGTCCGGTCGCCGCTCGCGCTGGCGAGCGTCCGCCCGTCGTGGCTGAAGGCCACCGCGAAGACGACGTGCGAGTGTCCGCTGAGGGCGGTCCCGATCGCGACGGGGACCGCGGGCGCGCTGACGTCCCACAGCCGGACCGTGGCGTCGTAGCTGCCGCTGGCCAGCGTGTTGCCGTCCGGGCTGAACGCGACCGAGGTGACGGACCCGGCGTGCCCCTGGAGCGGCGGGCCCAGCGCGCGGGGCCCGCCGGGGCCCGACACGTCCCAGAGCCGGACCGTCCTGTCGTTGCCGCCGCTGGCCAGGAGGTGGCCGCGCGGGTGGAACGCCACCGTGTTGACGATGTCGGTGTGAGCGGTGAAGGGGAGGCCTGCTCGTTCGGGTCGGTCCGGGTCCGCGGCCTTCCACAGGCGTATCGCGCCGTCCTGGCTGCCGCTCGCCAGCAGACCGCCGCGCGGGGCGAAGGCGACGGAGCGTACGACGTCGTCGTCGCCGTGCTGGTTCGGCAGGACGGCGAGTCGGCCGCCGGACGAGCCCTGCCCCACGTCCCACAGCCGGACCGTCGTGTCGTCGCTGCCGCTGGCCAGCGTCCGGCCGTCCGGGGCGTACGACACCGCGTTGACCGCGTCGGTGTGTCCGAGCAGCGTCGCGGCGCCGGTCGCGGCATGCGTCGTGGGGCCGCCTACGCGCCACAGCCGTACGGTCGTGTCGTCGCTGCCGCTGGCCAGCGTCCGGCCGTCGGGGGCGAAGGCGAGTGCCTCGACGTGGTCCTCGTGCGAGGTCAGGACGGGCCGCAGGAGCCGGGCGCGGGCCGGGACGTCCGTCTTCCACAGCCGGATGGTCCTGTCCCAGCTCCCGCTGGCCAGTGTGCTGCCGTCCGGGCTGAACGCGAGGCACACCACCAGGTCGGTGTGGCCGAGGAGCGGCGGGTCGACCGGGGCTGCGGCGTGCACGGGGTACGGGGTGACGCCGGGGAGCGAGGGCGACGACGGGCGGCGCTCCTCCAGCAGCAGTGCCCCTCCGGTGCCGGTGCTCAGGACGGCCGCGGCCGATCCGATGAGCAGGCCGCGCCGGGGAACGGGCCGGTGCCGCCGGTCGGGGGCGGGGAACGGCAGCGCGGCGGGGTGCAGTTCGCGGGCTCCGCCGGGCGGGTCCGCCGTACCGCCCGCGCCGGACTCCCGCGGCGGTCGGGTCGTCGTCGCGGAGCGCGGTGCGGAGCCGTCCGGAAAGCGCGGTGCTTTTGCCGTGCGGCCGGGCGCGCCGTCCGGCGCCTCGTCGTGGGCGGCATTGCGCGCATCACCGTGCGAGCCGGCACGCGCGGCTTTTCCGGCGGCGTCGAGAACATGCCGCTTGACGGTGGTGTACGAGCGATCCGATAAATCCCTGGGGCGCGCGATGCTTAAATGATCTCCGGGGAGTACCGCGGCGTCAGGAAAAGCGTCCCGGGCGGAAGCGGGGGTCACCACTGCGTCGCTCTCACCCGCGTACACGGAGAACGCGATCGGGCAGGTGCGGGCGGTCACCGTACGGGCGTTGACGATATCGCGCAGGACCGTGCGCCGGGTGTCGGCGATCTGCTCGTCGAAAGGCCGCAACTGGCGTTCCTGGGGATTGGCCCGCAGGAGTGTGCGCCGCAGCAGCAGTCCCACCTGTGAGCCGGTGTTGGGGCAGGCGAGCATCACCACTCTGCGGATGCGCCGCAGGTCCTTGCCGCGTCCCTCGGCCAGCATGCGGGTCAGGAAACGCTGGGTGACCAGGCCGCCCTGACTGTGGCTGACCAGCACGAGGCGCTCCAGGCCCTCGGCCTCGGTGTCCAGGAACTCCTTGAGGCTGTCGGCCACCGTGTCGAAGGAGGGGAGGGCACGCAGCGGGTGCGGCTGTGCGATCTTCGTGGTGTAGGCGAATCGGAGGATCACGACGTGCGAAAGGTCCGCGTCGGATGTCATCAGCCGGGTGAACGGGTCCCACATTCCGGGCGACGAACGGAAGCCGTGCACGAACACCACACCCAACACCGTTCGGCCTCCCCCGGGAGCCGGCAGCCCCTCAGAACTTCAGCCTACGGCCTGCGATATCGACGCGTACGGAATCCGCCAGAACCCCTTGCCGGGACATTCCGCTCGGCACGGTCACCCGTCGGACGGTTCGCATCCCGAGTTGCCGAAGTGAAATTCCGTGACGGGTGGGACGGAAATTCAGCGCGGGCACGCATGCCGGAAGGTCGACCGTGGTCGTGCTGTGGTCCGCCCGCGGGGAGCGACCGGTCAGCACAGGGGTCTGAACGGTGCTTCCGGCAGGTAGGCGCGCCACTGTTGCGGGGTGAGGTTGTCGCGGGTGGTGGAGCAGACTCTCCGTATCACCTGGCTGAGGCCCAGTGCCGACAGTTGCACGGTGTGATCCGCTCCCGCGCTTGCCAGCGCGCCGCCGTCGGGTCGGTAGGCGATGGCCCCGATGGAGCCGGTGTGTCCCGCGGTGATCGGCGCTCGTACCGCTGCGACGTGGTGTATGTCGGCCACGTTCCAGAACCTGATCGTGCCGTCGTCGCTCGCCGCGGCCAGCGTGCCGCCGTCCGGGCTGAACACCACCGAGGTGACCGCCTCGGTGTGGCCGGTCAGCGGCTGGCCGAGCGCCGCCGGGCGAACGGGGTCGCGTACGTCCCACAGCCGTACCGCGTGGCCGACGCCCGCGGTGGCCAGCACCTGCCCGGTGGGTGAGAACGCGGCGCCGAGCAGGCCGCCGGTGTCTCCGGTGGCGATCAGCGGCAGAGGTCTGGGGTGTGCCGGATCCCGCACGTCCCACCGGCGCACCTTGTCGTCGAAGCTGGTGGCGGCCAGGGTGTGGCCGACCGGGTCGAAGGCCGCCCAGGTCACGGTGCTGATCCCGGCGTCGAGCGGAGGTCCGACCGGTACCGGGGCAGCCGGGTCCCGCAGGTCCCACAGCTGCAGCCGGTAGCCGGCGCCACCCGCCGCGAGCAGTGCGCCGTGCGGTGAGAGGGCCAGCGCGTCGGCCGAGTCGAGGCGGCCGGCACGGATCGGCGGACAGGGCCGTGGGTGTGCCGGGTCACGGACGTCCCAGAGCCGGATCACGCCGTCGCCGCCGAGCGCCGCGAGCAGGCGGCCGTCCGCGCCGAAGGCGGTCCGGGTCGCGCCGGCGGGGACGGTGAGGGCGGATGCGGCGGGACGCGGGGGCCCGTGGCTGCCGAGGTTCCAGAGCCGGACCGTGCCGTCGTCGCTCGCGCTGGCCAGGAGCCGGCCGTCGGGCCGGTAGGCCAGGGCTGTCACGGTGCCGGTGTGGCCGGTCAGCGCGGTGTCCGGGAGGTTCCACAGCCGGACGGTGTGGTCGTCGCTCGCGCTGGCCAGAGTGCGGCCGTCCGGGCTGAACGCGACCCAGTTGACGAATCCGGTGTGCCCGACCAGCGGCGGGCCCAGTGGCGCCGCGTGCGCGGGGTCGGACACGTCCCACAGACGGATGGTGTGGTCGGCGCCGCCGGTGGCCAGCACCCGGCCGTCCGGGCTGAAGGCGACCGCGAGCAGCGTGCTGGTGTGTCCGGGCAGCGGCTCCCCGACGGGCCGCGGGTGCGCCGGGTCTTCGACGTTCCACAGCCGCACGGTGCGGTCGTCGCCGACGCCGGCGAGCATCCGGCTGTCGGGGCTGAACGCGACGGCGTAGACGGTGGAGGAGAAGCCGGTCAGGGGCGGTGCCCACAGGCTCGGCCGGGGAGCGCCCGCCTTCCACAGCCGGATCGTTTGGTCGTGGCCGGCGCTGGCCACGGTCCGCCCGTCCGGGCTGAACGCCGCCGAGGCGACGGAGTCGGTGTGACCCGTCAGCGGTTGCCCGAAGGGGCGGGGCCGCGCCGGGTCACTGACGTCCCAGCGCCGCACGGTGTGGTCGTAACTGGCGGTCGCCAGCATGCGGCCGTCGCCGCTGAACGACACGGAGAACACGTAGCCGCGGTGGCCGGTGAGCGGCGGCCCCCACGGCCGTGGCCGGGCCGGGTTCCGGACGTCCCACAGCCGTGCGGTGCGGTCCCGGCCGGCGCTGGCCAGCGTCCGGCCGTCGGGGCTGAACTGCAGCCAGTACACCCAGCCGGTGTGGCCGCGCAGCGGCGGACCGAGCGGCCTGGGTCGGGCGGGATCGGCGAGGCTCCACAGCCGGATGGTGTCGTCGCCCGCACCGGTGGCGAGGGTGCGGCCGTCCGGGCTGAAGGCGACCGCGTAGACCGCTTCGGTGTGGCCGGACAGCGGCATGGACAGCGGGACGTTCTGGGTGTCGAGGAGGCCGGTGGCGGCCTCCGGGCTCGGCCGGGTCCGGTAGGAGGCCAGGTCGAGGTCGGCGGCGAGGGAGAGATCGGTGTACCGGGTCTGGCCCGCCTGGGCCAGCGCCTGCTCGGCCACCGCCCGGTCCCGTTCCCCGCGGGCGGTCGAGCGCTGCTGGACGGCGAGGACGGCGGTTCCCGTGGCGAGCAGCGCGAGCACCGCGAGGAGGGCCACCGCGGTCCGCCGGACCAGGTTGACGCGGCGCCGGTACCGCAGCGACGCGGCGAGGAACGCGTGGACGCGGTCACTGACCGGGACGGCGTGCCGGCGCCCGGCCCATTCCGCGGCCGCTGCCAGTCGGCTGCCCCGGTACAAGATGCCGGAGTCGTGATGCTCTCGCTCCCAGGCGGCCGCGGCGTCGTCGAGCTGCTGGTGCAGCAGCAGGCCCGCACGGTCCTCGGCGATCCAGTCGTGCAGCCGGGGCCAGGCGGTCAACAGCGCTTCGTGGGTGATCTCCACCGTCTCGGTGTCCAGGGTGAGCAGGCGGGCCGCGGCCAGCGCGTCCAGCACCGCCCGGGTGTCGCCGTCATCGGAGTCGAATTCGGTGAGCGGCACCCGGCGTTTTGTCGGTTCGGCGCCTTCCCCGAGCGCGATCAGCCGCAGGAAGACGCCCTGTGCCAGGAGGGCCTGGTGCGCGGTCAGCCCCGTGTAGAGGGTTTCCGCGGTCTGGGCCAGTGCCTGCCGGATTCCGCCCGCCGCCAGATAGCCGGCCGCGGTGAGGGCGTTGCCGCGGCGGCGGTGCCAGGTCTCGCGCAGAGCATGGGACACCAGGGGCAGGACGTTCGCCCGCCCGGCGGCGTCGCCGACCACCCCGGCCAGCAGCGCGCCCTCCACCGTGCATCCGGCCCGGACCGCGGGACCGGTGATGGCCAGCCGCAGTTCGTCGGTGGTCATCGGCCCGACGAGCACCTGGGCGTCGCGCAGGGCCCGGACCAGTTCGGGGTGCTCCGAGCAGCGGGCGTAGAAGTCCGCCCGCACCCCGATCACCACCCTCGTGCGGCTGTTGGCCGCCCCGGCAGCGGTCAGCAGCGCGGTGACGAAGCGGTCGCGCTCCCCGCGGTCCGCGCAGAGTGTGAAGATCTCCTCGAACTGGTCCACGACCAGCAGCAGATCGGTGGTCGCCGGCTCCTGGGCCAGCAGCTGCAGGACGGCTAAGTGGAGGGCTCGCGGCGTGCGTTCCAGCTCCTCCCGCAGGGCCGCGGCCGACCCCGCGCCGAGCGCGGCCAGCCGGACCGCGCACTCCTCCAGCGGGTGCGGTCCCGGGGTCAGGAACACGGACGGCCACACTGCGCCCGGGCCACCGCTCGTCCGCGGCAGCAGGCCCGCCCTGAGCAGCGACGACTTCCCCGCGCCGGAGGCACCGAACACGGCGACGAACCGACGCTCCCTGACCCGCTGCTCCAGATCCTCCGTGAGCTGCTCCCGGCCGAAGAACCACTCCGCGTCGTCGGGCCCGAAAGCGGCGAGTCCGACGTACGGGCAGCGCTCGTCCGCCGTCGGCCGGCCGGCGACGCCCTCCGTCTCGCGGTACGCCTCCGCGGCAGCCGTGCGCCACCGCTCCTCCCACTCCGCCGGGTCGCCGCCGCACGCCCGGACGTAGGCGAGGGTGACCGCCAGGGTCGGAAACCTGCGGCCGGCCGCGGCGTCGGCCAGCGTGGTGGCCGAGTAGTGCGCCTCCCGGGCGAGCTGACGGTAGGGCGGGCTGGACGCGCTCTTCCGTAACGCGCGCAGATCCGCGGCAAACCGCGTCACCGCGCTGTCGTCGTCAGCCAGCGGCGCTTCGGGACGTGGCACGCGTCCCCCCTTCGTCTGCGATCAAGTGGCCCATTGTCCGGGGCTTGTTGTCCGACCGGCCATCCCCGAAACCGGACAACCGCCGCGCTTGTAGAACGGCTGCTGATGCGCCCATCGCCGGGGGCCGGCGTGCTGCCGCGCCACCGGCGACAGACCTTCCTCGTCGGACGGACACCACACTCATGACCTCTCACCGGTCTCCTGCCCTACGGCCGCGCCGCTGTGTCGCGCTGCTCTCCGGGGTGCTGCTGGCCGCCGGGTTGCTCCAGGTGCCGGCCGCCGCGGTGCCTTCCGGCCGGCACGTACCGGCCGCGGCGGCCCGAACCGAACGGTCCGTCACCGGACATCCGCTGCCGCCGACAGTGCGACCGCCGGACCCCGAGGCCCGGCGTGCACCGGCCCTTCGCCGTCCGGTCTGGCCCGCCGCGCACGGGGCCACTCTCGCCGTGGGCGCCGGGAGCGGTGATCCGGCGGAGCTGCCGGGCACCGGGCTGTCACTGACCGCACCCGCCCCCGCGCGGGTCGCGGTGCGGACCCTCGGGCAGGACACCGTACGGGCGCTGGGCGGCGTCGGATACGGCTTCACCGTGTCGGCGGCGGACTCCACGGCCGCCGCGTCCCGGGCCGGCTCGGCCCCCGCAGCGGCCTCCGGAACTTCGGGAGCAGCGGAAACCGGCCGGGGGACCGTCACGGTGCGGCTCGACTACACCGACTTCCGCCAGGCGGCGGGCGGGGGGTTCGCCGGCCGGTTGCGGCTGGAACGGTTGCCGAACTGCGTGCTGGCCACCCCCGCCTGCGCCGCCCGGCCGGTCACCGTCCCGGCCCACGACGACCCCGCCACCGCGACCATCACCGCCACCGGGGTGCGCCCGGACGGCAACTCGGTCTACCTGCTGACGAGTTCGACGTCGGGCAGCAGCGGCGACTACCGGGCGACGGATCTGAAGCCGTCGGGAAAGTGGTCGGTGGGCCTGGAGTCCGGCGACTTCACCTACTCGTACCCGCTGCCGCTGCCGCCCTCGCCCTACGGAAAGGCGCCGGATCTCTCCCTGGACTACTCCGCGCAGTCGGTGGACGGCCGCACCTCGGCCACCAACAACCAGGCGTCCTGGGCCGGGCTCGGCTGGGACCTCGACCCCGGTTTCATCGAGCGCAAGTACCGGGCGTGCGTCGACGACGGCAGCACCACGCTGTCCGACCTGTGCTGGCACTCCCCCTACTCCGGCGACGAGGAGGGCGCCGAGTACGTCATCTCGCTGAACGGCACGTCCACCGAACTGATCAAGGACGGCGACGGTGTCTACCACGCCGAGGACGACCCGGGCTGGAAGATCCAGCACACCTACGACGGCGCGAACTCCGACAACAGCCACGAGGCGTGGGTGGTGTCGACCCCGGACGGCGCCCGCTACTACTTCGGTTACCACGAGGACTCCAACCTGACCGTCCCCGTGATCGGGAACGACGCGGGCGAACCCTGCCACGACTCCGGCCAGTCGCTGTGCCGGCAGACGTACCGCTGGAACCTGGACCAGATCCGCGACCCCGACGAGAACGACACCCGGCTGTACTGGACCAAGGAGACCAACTCCTACAAGCGGTTCTCCACCGGGGACCTGGAGTCCTACGATCGCGGCAGCTACCTCGACAAGGTCGAGTACGGCATGCAAGCCGGCCAACAGCCCGCGGTACGCGTCGACTTCACCTCCGCCTACCGCTGCCTGTCCGACATCGACCAGGCCGCCCCCGACTGCGCGGCTCCGACCACGTCCAGCGACAGCGACAGCGACTACCCGGACGTCCCGGTCGACCTCATCTGCTCCAGCGGGCAGAGCTGCACCAAGAACTCACCGTCGTTCTTCGTGGTCCGCCGGCTCGCCTCGATCTCCACCCAGGTCTGGGACCCGGCCAGCTCCTCCTTCATGGTGGTCGACCGCATCCAGCCCACGTTCGCGCTGCCCGACCCGGTCGGCGCGACGGACGCCGTGCTGTGGCTGAACTACCTCCGGGTGTACGGGCAGTGGGGCGACGACGTCACCCTCCCCGCGATCGACTTCGACGGCGCATGGCTGAACAACCGGGTCGACTACCCCAGCGGCGAGCCATCGGACGCCATGCCGATGCGCCGGATCACCAGCATCCAGAACGGACTCGGTGGCGAGACCGACGTCACCTACGGCCATGGCTCGGCGGCCGCCACCTGTCCGAGCGACGGTTCCACGTCGGCATGGGAGTCCGGCAAGCACTGGGACACCAACGCCCAGGAGTGCTTCCGGGTCGACTACAAGCCCGAAGGCGCGACCTCCACCACGCACGGCGTCTTCCAGAAGTACGTCGTGACGAAGGTCGACCAGGTGGACCTCGTCGGCGGCTCACCGAAGCAGACCACCACATACGACTATCTCGGGGACCCGGCCTGGCACTACGACGACGAACTGACGGTCCCCTCCGACCAGCAGATGTGGTCGGACTGGCGCGGCTACCGCGAGGTCCGGCAGACCCAGGGCACAGGACCGGGCGACCAGCGCACGGTCACCGAGACCACGCACTTCCGCGGCATGGACGGCGACCGGCTCAAGGACGGCGGCACCAAGAGCGCCACCCTGACCGACTGGGCCGGCAACCGGTTCGCCGACAACCACGCCAAGGCCGGGGAGGTGCTCCAGGCCCAGCACTTCCGGCTCGACCCGGACGGCTCCCGCACCGAACTGGCGGACGAGCGCTACACCTACTGGGACTCGGGCATCACCGCCGACGGCGCCGGCCTGCACAACGCCCACATGATCCGGCCCTACCAGACCAGGGCCCGGCAGCTGAAAGCCGACGGCACGTGGCGGGAGACCGGCAGCGACCAGGACGGCTACTCCACCGCCGACGGCGGTCTGCCCACCCGCAAGGTCCAGTGGGGCGAGATCGGCACCGGCGCCGACAACACCTGCACCGAGATCACCTACGCCCGCAACACCGACGACTGGCGGTGGATGCTGGACTACCCCGAGAGCACGGAACTCCACAGCGGCGACCCCGATCCGACCGGCAACCAGTGCCCGGGGCCCGCGGTCTCCCGCACCGTGACGCTCTACGACGACGCCACGGCGCCCGGCACGGCGAACAAGCCGATCGACGGCAACCCCACCGAGGTCCGCCACTACTGGAACGACACGGACTACACCTCGGACTGGAAGGGCTACGACGCCTACGGCCGCGTCACCTCCGACACGGACGGCAGGCACTACACCACCACCACGTCGTACGACCCGGTCAGCGGCTGGCCCATGAACGGCACGAAGACCACCGACCCGCTCGGCCACAGCACTACGACGTACACCAGCCGCGCCTTCGGCACCACCACCCGCACCATCGACCCCAACGGCCTGGTGACCACCACGGACTACGACGGAGCCGGGCGGGTCGAGCGGGTCTGGCTGCCCACGGAGCCCAAACCCAACGGCGTGGACGTCCCGCCGCCGACGGGCGCGATCCCCTCCTACCAGTACGCCTACCACCTCACCCTCGGTGGCACCGCGCCGAACTCCCAGCCCAGCAAGCCGACGGTGGTCACTGCCCAGCAGTTGCAGTCCATCGACAGCGGAACCCCGCACTGGCTGCCGACCTACACCTACCTCGACGGCTTCGGCCGCACCCGTGAGGTCCAGGCACCGTCACCCTCCGGTGCAGGGGGCCGGAGGGTGACGGACACCGCCTACGACGAGCGCGGCCTCGTCAAGGGCACCTCCGCCCCGTACTGGAACTCCGCAGCGCCGGGCGACGACCCCGCGCTGTTCGTCAACCCGCAGCGGGCGGACGTGCCCTCCTGGACCGAGAAGACCTACGACGCGCTGCAGCGCGAGACGGCCGCGACGCTCTACGCCTTCGGCACGGTGCAGAAGACCACCGCGACCGCCAACTACGGTGACGGCAAGGTGGTCACCCCGCCCAGCGGCGGACGCACCGCCTACTGGAACGACGGCCTCGACCGCCTCGCCGAGGTCCAGGAGAACGTCCCGGCCGGCAGCGACGTGCCGCCACCCGCCGTGCCCACCACCACGTACGCCTACACGGCGCGGGGCGAGCCGGCGACCGTCACCGACGCGGCCGGCGACGTCACCTCCTACGGCTACGACTGGCTGGGCCGCCGCACGAGCACCAAGGACCCCGACGCGGGCCCCGCCACCACCGTGTACGACGCCGTCGGCAACGTCCAGAGCACCACGGACGCCCTCGGGAAGACGCTCTCCTACACCTACGACGCGATGAACCGCAAACGCGTGGAGTGGTCCGGATCGATCGGCAACGTCAAGCTCGCCGAGTGGACCTACGACACCGTCCCGTTCCCCGGCCAGACAGGAACGCCGACGAAGTTCGTCCTCGGCCGGCCGGCCACCACCACCCGTTACGTCAACGGCCAGGCGTACCGCGCCGACGTCACCGGCTACGACCTGCGCTACCAGGTCACCGCCCGCACCTGGACCGTCCCGTCCGGGCAGGGCGCGCTCGCGGGCAGCTACGCCTTCGGCTACTCCTACGACCGCGCCGGGCACCGCACGTCCGTCACCTACCCGGCCGCCGGCGGGCTGCCCGCCGAAACAGCCACCACCGGCTACACCGCCACCGGACAGCCGAACACCCTGACCAGCGCGGCCGCCGCGTACGTGAAGTCCACCTCCTACAGCGGCAGCGGCCAGGTCATGGCCAGAAGCTACGGCGCCGACGACGCCGTGCAGCGCCAGTACGCCTATGAACCCGGTGGCACCCAGCACCTGACCTCCGTCAGGACCCTGGTGGGCGCCCAGACCGCTCAGAACGACCTCTACGGTTACGACCCTTCGGACAATCTCACCTCGGTCACCGACCTGACGCAGGTCCAGCCGCAGAACCAGTGCTACCGCTACGACTCCCTGCAACGGCTCACCGCGGCCTGGACCACGGCATCCGGCTGCTCCGCCGGCCCCTCCGCCGCCGACGGCACGGGGCCCGAGCCCTACCAGCTCGCCTACGGCTACGACGCGATCGGCAACACGACGTCCGTGACGAACGGCGCCGCCACCACCTCCTACGGCTACCCCGCTCCGGGCCCGGCCGCGGTGCGCCCGCACGCGGTCACCAGCGTCGGCCAGGACTCCTACGGCTACGACGCCGACGGCCGCCTCACCTCCCGGACGGTAGCGGGAACAGCGTCCACGCTCGCCTGGGACGACAGCGGCGACCTCGCCTCGGTCACGACGGCCGGGGCGGCCACGTCGTTCGTCTCCACCGCGGACGGCGACCGCCTCGTCCGGCACGACCCCGACGCCACGACCGTCTACCTCGACGGAACCGAACTCCGGCTGTCCGGCGGCACGGTGAGCGCCACGCGCTACTACACCTCGGGCGCGTCGGTGGTCGCGATGCGCACCACGAGCGGCGTGCAGTGGCTCGCCTCCGACCAGCAGAACTCCACCCAGGTCGCGGTCGACGCCACCACCGGCGCGGTCTCCCGCCAGCGGTACCTTCCGTACGGCGCCCACCGCGGCACCGTCGACGCCTTCCCCGCGACGGACCGCGGCTTCCTCGGCAAGACGGAGGACGCGAGCACGGATCTGGACCAGGTGGGAGCGCGCTACTACGACCCGTCGCTGGGCAAGTTCATCTCCCCGGACCCGCTGTACGACACGTCGAAACCGCAGTCCCTCAACCCGTACGCGTACGCCGACGACAACCCGACGACGTTCAGCGATCCGAGCGGGCTGAGCTCGTGCGGCCGTGAATGCGGCAACAATTCCGCCTCCACCGGCGGCTATTACTCCGGGGGCGGCAACGCGAGCTCAACCTACGGCTACTACTCCGGCAGTGGAAACGAGAACACCACCACCAGCTATTACTCGGGCGGCTCCACGACGACCGGCATGGAGGACTACTCGGGCAGGGGAGGCTTCGTCACCGGAATCGGAGGCTTCGTGAGTGACGCGCCCCCCATCTGGTGGCAGGATCTCATGAAACAGCGGCTCGTGGACCTGGCCGCCAGCCAGCAGTGGGACGGTTGTCCAGCCCTCGCCTCCTTTCTGCATCACCACTGTGCGGGGCCGCTGGGGCGCGATCCGTGGACTGGTGGACTCTGTTACAGGGCCATGGGCGCCGCCTGCATTCCGCGTCCCCCCGACTATCTGACCTGGAGCGACGGGATCGGCCTCGGCGGCGTCGACGTCGGCGTGTCGGTGACATTCACCCGCACCGGAGAGCTGTATGTCGGCACGGGTGGCTCGGCTTCCTCCGGGAAAGCCGGGGACAGCGTCGGCGAATGGACCGGCGGGATACGCGCCGGGTACGTCATGTCCCACGGCTTCGACGTTTCCGACGTGAACCACGCGGCCACCCCCTGCGAGATCCACAACTTCTTGTCGGGCGACTCCTACAACGTGACCGCGGGTCTCGGGGAGTACGGAGCGTTCTCCCAGTACGGACTCGTGTACTCGCCGTCCGTGCACACCTGGGGGTTGGAGGAGGGCTTCGGATCGTCCGGCGTATCCGCGGGACCGAGCCACAACTGGCTCGTCTATTCGAGGCACAGCCTCCGATGTTGACCGCCCAACTGTCGTCCCGGCCCTCACTGGCGGGCGCGGCGCGCGAAATGCCTTCTTACCCACCACGGAAGGGACCATCATGCGAGGCAAACTTGTCGGAGCGGCGGCGGTGTCTGTGTGCCTCGCGGCGCTGCTTCCTGCCACCGCTTCTGCGCGGCAACATCCGCAGCCCGTTGTCGCCCGGAGCGCCGTCGCCCCGCCCGGGGGCGCAGCCGCTCGGGCTGATGTCAACGGCGACGGTATCGCCGACGTCGTCGTGTCCAGCGGCGCGCGGCTGACGTATGCCGGGGATCCGAACGCGCTCGGCGTGGACCGCGGCGGCTCGGTCTACGTCGTCCCCGGCGGCGGCACACTCCCCGCCGCCCCCGCCGTCGTGATCAGCCAGGACAGCCACGACTTCATCCCCGGCAGCGGGGAGGACACCGACAAGTTCGGCCAGGCCCTGGCCACCGGGGACTTCAACGGCGACGGCCTCGCGGACGTCGCGGTCGGCAACCCGACCGAGAGCTTCGGCACCACGCAGAACGTCGGGATGGTGACGGTCCTGTACGGGAAGACCACCTCGCCGTACCTCGGTCTGATCCCCAACACCCTCACGCAGATCGACCAGGGCCAGCCCGGCATCCCGGGCGACAACGAGGCCGGCGACCTGTTCGGCGCGAGCCTGACCGTCGGCGACTTCAACGCCGACGGCTACGCGGACCTGGCGATCGGCCAGCCAGGAGAGGCGGTCGGCAGCACGCAGCGGGCCGGCGCCGTCACCGTCGTCTACGGCGGCACGCACGGCCTCACCGCGACCGGGTCCGTCGGATTCACACAGGACACCGACGGCGTCGATGGAACGCCGGAGACCGACGACAGGTTCGGGTGGTCGCTGGCCGCGGGGGACGTGACCGGCGACGCCAAGGACGACCTGGTGGTCGGGGCGTCGGGCGAGGCGGTGAGCGGGACGGCGAACGCCTGGGGAGGGGTCTGGGTGATGCCCGGCTCGTCGGGTGGTGTGAACGCGGCCGCGAGCAGCGACTTCAGCGTGGCGAGCACCGGTACGCAGGACCACCTCCGCTCGGTCGCGGTGGGCCGCTTCCACGGCGGGGCCAACGCGGACGTGCTGGTCACCGCCGACCGCAGGAACGGCGCACCGCAGTACGCCGGCGCCCTGGTGGTCGCCCGCGGCGGCAGCGACGGTGTCAGCGCGAGTCGCATCCAGACCATCGACCAGTCCAGCCCGGGGATCGCGGGCACCCCGGAGGAGAACGACTTCTTCGGCGGTTCGCTCGCGGTGGGCGACCTCGACGGGGACGGCTACGACGACCTGGCCGCGGGCACGCTGCGCGAGGACAACGTGGGCACGGTGACCCTGCTGCGCGGCGGCGCCGCGGGGCTGCTCTCGGCGGCCGGGACCACGTTCAGCGAGGACAACGCGGTCATCGGTGCGAGCGCCCAGGCCGGCGAGGGCTTCGGCTACGGCCTGCGGATCCTCGACGTCACCGGAGACGGCACGCCCGAACTCCTGGTCACCGCACCGTGGGAGGACGGCTCTCTGCAGTCCGGGGCCCTGTTCGCGCTCGACGTGGGGGTCAGCGGTACGAGTTTCACGGTCACCGGCTCGTCTTCGTTCACCCGCGGTGCCCTGGGCGGCGGATCGAACTTCGGCCCCGCGACCCCCTTCGCCGGCGGGACCGTCGTCACGCTGGACAGCAATCAGCAGCCCCAGCGCAGGACGGGCTGAACCGGTTCTTCGCCGCCCTGGGGGGGGGGGGGGGGGGGGGGGGGGGGGGGGGGGGGGGGGGGGGGGGGGGGNCCCCCCCCGCCCGCCCCCCCCCCCCCCCCCCCCCCCCCCCCGGGGATCCACGCGGCCTACCCGCCGGACGCCGATGCCTGCGTCGGCGACGCGGTCGACGCGGGGCGGGTCAGCGGGGTGCGTTGCCTGCGGGCGCGCGGCCGACGGCCGGGGCGGGTGCGGCTGCCGGCACGGTTCCCGCGGCCGTGCAGGGGACGCCGTTGAGGGTGAAGGTGCTGGGTGCGGCGTTGGTGCCGGTGTACGCGCCGTTGAAGCCGATGGTGGTGGAACCGCCGGTGGGCAGGGACGCGTTCCAGCCGGCGTCCGCGACGGTCACCGCGGTGCCGGTCTGGGACCAGGTGCCGTTCCAGCCCTGAGTGACCCTCTGGTTGCCGGCGAAGGTGAAGCCGAGGTGCCAGCCGTTGACCGGAGCCGCCTGGTTGGTGATCTTCACGCTCGCGGTGAAGCCCGCGCCCCAGTCGCTGCTGACCTGGTAGGCGACGGTGCAGCCGCTCTCCGTGGCCGGGGCGGTGGTGATCTGCAGCGGAGCCGACGCGGGCGAGCTGCGGCCGGCGGTGTCGGTGGCCACGACGCGGAAGGTGTAGGCGGTGGACGGCGTCAGGCCGGTGACGGTGGCGGTGGTCGTCGATGCGGGGACGGTGGCCAGCGGCGCCGTGGTGGCCGGATCACCGGCGTACACGCGGTAGTCGGCCAGCGGAGAGCTTCCGGGTGTGGCGGCCGGCCAGGTCAGCGTCAGGCGGTCGGGGCCGGTCGCGGAGGCCGTGGGAGTGCCGGGCGCCGAGGGCGGGGCGGCCTGGGTGGAGCCTGCGGGAACGACGTACTCGGTGATGGAGTACGCCGGGAAGGTCGCGGTGAAGGAGCCGCCGCTCAGCGGCTGGTCGGCCGGGTGCTGGATCGCGGTGGGGTCGGCCTGGCCGTAGCGGTAGACCTGCGCCGCCGCCGGGAGCGCGGTGCTGCCGGTCACCGAGACGGGCGCGGTCAGATCGCCGGTGGTCTTGTTGATCACCATGACCGTGGTGGCGTGGTCGCTGCTGCGCTCGGCCGCGTAGACCGACAGCTTGTCCTGGTCGGCGCTCGCGGCCCGCACGGAGGTGTCTCCGAAGGCGCCGCCCTGCCCGTCGTAGTTGAGGAACATGCGGAAGGCGTACGCTCCGGGGTCGGTCGCCTTCGGCGGTGACCACAGCGTGGCCAGGTCCAGCCCCTCGCGTCCGAAGATCCCCAGCACGTCGGCTTCGGCCAGGCCGCCGTCGATGTGGTCCAGCGCGCCCCAGTTGTACTCCGAGACGGCCAGCTTCGTCCCCGGGTAGTTCTGGTCGACCAGCGAGCGCATGCGGGGGATGAACTGGACGGGCTGGTTGATCCAGCTCTCGTCGACGTAGGAGGGGTCCCACAACTGCCGGGTGGAACGCAGCCGCAGGGCCTGCGTGGCCGCGTCGTCGGCGCTGCCGGACACACCGGTCTGCTGCGGGTAGATGTGCTCGTCGAAGTAGTCCAGGATCCGGCGTCCGTGCGCCTGTTCGTACGCCTTCATCTGCTGCAGGTACCACGGAGCGAACTGCTCACCGCCGTGCGCGGCGGAGTCCGGCGGGTTCGACCAGCAGCTGCCGCCCTGCTCGCCGCACACCTGCTGGTCCAGGCCGGAGTAGATCAGCGAGTTGAAGCCCCAGCCGACCGGGCCGAGTGTCTGCGCGGCGGGGTCGGCGTCCTTGACGGCCGCGGCGGTGGCGTAGGTGCTGTCGCGCATCTCGTCGTAGCCCGCCCCGGCCGGGTGGACGTCGCGATGCGTGCTGAACCACAGGTCAGGTTCGTTGTCGAGGTCGTAGTAGCGCACCCCGCCGCTGTTCGCGGTGCCGTAGGCGCTGTCGAGGTACTGCACCCAGCCCTTGACGAAGTCCGGCCCCGCGGGGGTGCTGGTCTCGGCCGGATCGTTGCCCGTGATCAGGGTGCCGTCGGGTGTCTTGCCGTTGCCGCAGTCCGGCCGCCACTGCGCGTCGGTGTCCTGCTGGGGACCGTACTCGGCGACGCTGAATCCGCAGCCGTCGTCACGGCCGGCCGCCGTCCAGCCGATCATCGGCACGGTCATCAGCGTGTCCGTGCCGGTCCTGTCGTTCTGGTCGACGAACTTGTCGGCCTGCGATCCGGCGGGCAGGGCCGCGGTGTCGTTGCTGTAGTGCAGGTCCTCGAAATACCAGTCGGAACCGGCGTTGTAGGCGTCCAGCTTGTAGTTGTACCGGCTGGTGGCGTTGCCGCCCCAGCGGCCCACCGGCAGGCGCAGTTCCTTGGCCAGTGCCTCGTCCGGGAAGTTCATGCCGTAGATGTGGGGGTCGATCGCATGCCGCCCGCTGGTGGCGTCCACGGTGATCGCGGGGCCCGCGGTGGCGTCGGCTGCCCGCACCGACGGCCCGGGCCCGGCACCGGTGGCCTGTGCCGAGCCGGCGCCGGCCAGCAACACCGCGAACGCCGCCAGGGCGGCCGCCTTGTGTGTCGTACGCATGGTCTCCTTCTCAGCGGCCGGCGGCGCGGGCGGGCGCGGCCGGCCGCCGGGGAGCGGGCGGTCGCACAGCCTGCCGCGCCGCGGCCTTGGGTGGGGGGAAGGGAACGCTCGCATGGCGCGCGATCCCGCTGTCACCGGACGGTGGACGAGAGGGACAGCACGCTGCGGCCGATGACGGAATCGCCCGGCCGGCGGCTCGACTGCCCGCTCCATGAGGCCGGCCGACCGCATGGGAGCGCTCCCATGTAGGAGTGTGAAACGCCCGCACGAGGGTGTCAACACATGCGCACCGGCGCCCACAGGGTCACCACGCGGCCTCGGAGGCCCGGCGTCGCGGGGTCATCTGTACGGGGTCGTCCGGGTGGGGTAGTCCGTGCGGGGGTCGTCCCTGCGGGGTCGTCCGTCCCTTCCCGCCGGACACGGCGCAGCGGCGCGCCCCGTGGCGTGTCGCTCGCCGCGGGCCGGCGGGGGTTCAGGCGGTCGGTTCGGCGGGGCCGCTCCGGGCGATCTGATCGGCCGCGTAGTCGCACAGTGCAGACCGGTGCGGCCGGCCGGTCTTCTCCAGCAGCCTGGCCACGTGCTTCTCCACCGTCCGCGGGGAGATGTAGAGCCGTTCGGCGATCTCCTGGTTGCCCAGGCGCGGCGCCAGCAGCAGGAACACCTCGTACTCGCGCGCGGTCAGCCCCTGGCGCAGCAGCGCGGCGGGGACGGCCGGCGTGCCCCGGCGCCGCTGGCGGACCGTCGCACCCGCCCGGCGCAGCAGGTCGCGGCAGCTGTTGGCCACCGCCGGGACGCCCGCGCCGTGGAAGTACTCCTCCGCCTCGCGCAGCCACCCCACCGGGTCGCCCCAGCCGCCGGCCAGCGCCACCGGCGCCACCAGCCGCAGGCCGAGGCGGCGGGCCATCAGGAACGGTTCGCCCGCCTCCTGCGCCTGCGCCACCGCGGCCTCGGCCTGCGCGCTCCGCCCGGCCCGCCCCTCGTGCACCGCGAAGGCGAGGCGTTCGAACTGCCGGTTCCACGGCAGGGCCGCCGAGGGGTCGGCCGTGACCGCCGCGTGCTCCCGCACGTCGGCCTGCCCGGTCAGCGCCCGCAGCAGCGGACGCAGACCGTAGCGGCCGTTGAGGTAGTGCACGGAGGGGTTCCCCTGCTCCCAGGCGAAAGCCTTGTCCAGCTCGCGCAGCGCCCGCTCGTGGTCCTCCTCCAGCAGCGCGCAGATCGCGCCGCTGCCGAACGCCTGCGGCGACTGCAGGGACTCCTCGCCGCCCCAGCGCCGGAACTCCGCGAGCTCCCGCTCCATCTGCCGGCGCTGCCCCTGGTGCGCGGCGAGCGCCACACGGGTGAGCAGAACGAACTGGTGGTTGTCCGCGTCCCGCAGCCGGGCGGTGCCCTCCGCGCAGCGGTCGGCCAGCTCCCTGGCCGCGGAGTAGTCCCCGCGCAGCACCTGCTGCATGGCCATCGCGGCCTCGGCCCGGTACATCAGGGCCAGGGCGCCGTGGCCGAGCGCCGCACGGTGGGCGCGCTCCAGCCGTGCGGAGGAGCCGGTGCACATGAAGTCGTTGACGCCCAGCCACATCAGGGTGTCGAGCTGCCACCCGGTCAGCCCGTGCTCGTTGGCGAGCACGAGGCACTTCTCCAGGTACGCGTCCGACTGCTCGAAGCCGTGCCGGCGGGCCAGCACGGCGAGCAACTGCCATGCCTGGCAGGCGATCTCGGGGAGCCCCTCGCGTTCGGCGCCGTCCGCGGCCTGCCCGGCGAGCCGCTCGGCCTCCCGGGTGCGGTCGCCGTCGCTCTCCCGCACGCCGGCCAGGATCAGATGGGCCTCGACCATGTCGACGGCCGGTTCCAGCGCGGCCGCGGCGGACGGACCGTCGCCGTCGGGGACCAGCCGCAGCAGTTGGCGGACCTGCCGCACCCGTTCTGCGGCGTCCTCGAACCGCGCGGCCGTCACCGCGACCCAGGCGAGCCGGGCCTGCAGGCGCGCCGCCCGGACCGCGTCGAGCGCGCCGGGACCGGCCTCGGGCAGCTCGTCGGCGAGCGCGCACGCCCGGTCCAGTTGGCCGTTCTCCGCGAGCGTGTACACCAACTGCTCGACCAGCGGCGCCCGCCGGGCGGCGTGCTCCGCGCCGGGCAGCAGGTCCACTGCCCGTTCGAGCAGGGACACGGCGGTGTCGACGGCGCCGCTCCGCCGGGCGGACCTGCCCGCCTCCGCGAAGCGCAGCGCGGCGGCGTGGGCGTCGCCCGCGGTCTGCCGCAGGCCCGCGACCAGGACGCACCAGTCTCCGGGCAGTCCCGGGTGCGCGCGTTCGATCGCGTCGGCCCCCCGGGCCGCGATGGCGGCGCGTTCGGCCGGTACCAGCCCGGCGACCAGCGCCTCGGCGGTGAGCGTGTGCCGGAACTCGTACCAGTCGCCCACCGGACGGCCGGGCACGACGAGATGAGCGTCCATGCCCGCGCGCAGATGGACCAGCAGATCGCGGTCCGGCAGCCCGCTGACCGCCTGGAGCACGGCGAGCGAGAACCGCCGCCCCAGCACGGCCGCGCTGTTGAGCACCGACCGCGTGTCGGGGCCGAGCCGGGCGCAGCGCTGCGCGACGCTGTGCACGACCGTCCGCGGCACGTCGATGTCCAGATCGCCGCAGACGTCCCAGCCCCCGTCCGGCCCGCGGCGCAGCACGTCGGCGCCGACCATGCCGCTCAGCAACTCCTCGACGACGAACGGGTTCCCGTCGGCGTCCCGGGCGAGCCGGTCGGTCACCTCCTGGGGCAGGCGGGCCGCGTCGTCCGGCGCGGGCCCGGTGGCCGCCAGCGCCGCTTCCGCCATCGTCCGCACCTCGTCGCCGGTCAGCGGGCGCAGCTCGCCGAGCACCGCGGACCGGCGCTGCGCCAGCCGCCGCGCCGTCTCCTCTCCGGGGCCCGGCCCCGGCCGCAGCGTCGCCAGCAGCGCGATCGGCTGCCCCCCGATGTTGTCGCACAGGTACTCCACCAGGGCGAGCGTCTCGGTGTCGGCGTCGTGCACGTCCTCCAGCACCAACAGGCAGCCGGGCCGGGCGTGTTCGGTCAGGTCGCGGCCGATGGCCACCAGCAGCCGCAGCATCGCCTCCGCGGTCTCCACCGGCGAGGCCGGCGCGCCCGTCCGGTCGGCGGTGCGCCACTGCGGCAGCAGCCCGCCCAACGCCGAGCGGTAGGGGCTGAGTTCGGGGTCCTCGGGGAGGCCGCCGAGCCGCACGAAGGACAGCAGTGCCTCGGCGACCGGCCGGTACGGGGTCACCGGTCCGCTCCCCGCGCCCGATCTGCCACGGAGCACCGCCATACCGAGGGTGAACGCCCGGTAGACGCACTCCGCGGCCAGCCGCGACTTGCCGATCCCGGCCTCGCCGAGCAGGAACACCGCCCTGCCCTCGCCCGCCCTGGCCGCGTCGAGACCCGCGTCCAGCACGGCGAGCTCGGCGCGGCGCCCGATCACCGCCGGCGAGGTTATGAGCACCAACGGAGAGTATCTCCGGATCTCTTCTTCTGCCAGGACCGGGAATCAGGGCGGGAGCGCGGTCCTCAGTATCCGCCGGTGTCGGTCATGGAGGTCAGCGTCAGCGAGTAGGTGGGCAGGTCGTCGGCGACGCTCTCACCTGTCGTGGCCAGGCCCGCCAGCAGCCGGGCGCGGCGGCCGACGACCGCACCGGTGCCCAGACGGATGCTTCCCGCCGGGTGGTCGGATGCCGCTGCGCCGCGGGCGGCCGGGTTCTTCCACGCGTCGACGCGGGCGTTGTCGCTCATCGGTTGCTCTCCTTCGAAGGGCCGGGGGCGGAAGGTCACGAGGCCGGCGACCGCAACAGCAGCACCGAGGGTACGCGCGAACCGAAGCCGAGCCGCAGCAGCTCGTACCCGATGCCGGCCAGGCCGGTCAGCAGCCCCGGGCTGCTGACCGAGTCGGGGGTGGCGCAGCGAGGACCGAACCGGTCCAGCGCGGCCAGCAGCGCGCTCGCGGGCGGGTGGGACACGCCGGGGTCCGCGTGTCCCGCGCGGGTCGCGACGAGGAGGAGGTCGAGGGCTCCCGCGGCTCCGGCGCCCAGGCTGTGGTTCCCGGCGGTCGGCGCGGCGGCGCGCTCGACCGCGCGGTCCAGCAGCCGGGCCAGTTCGGGCACGCCGGCCGCCGCCGGGCTGTCGGCCGTCGCCAGTGCGACGCCCTGGAGTTCGTCGCACCAGCCGGTCCCGGCAGGAGCCGTGCACCGGGCGGCCGCGGCGTCCAGCGCCGCCAGGCCGGCCGAGGCGTACGCGGGCCCGCCGCCGGCCGCGGCGAACCGCAGCAGCGCCCAGCCGACCCCGGCGGCGCCGGCGCCGAGGCCGCCGGCCGGCAGGGACCGCGGCGCGCGGGCGGCGAGCCGGTCGGCGCAGGCGCGCGCGGTGGCGCCGGCCGTCGCGGAACCCGTCGCCTGCTGCACGGCGAGCATCGCCGCCAGGCAGCCCGCGTCGCCGTCCAGGACTCCGGGCTCCGGATCGGCGCCGGCAGCGGCGGCTGCCAGGTCCACCGCCGCTTCGGCCCAGCGGGCCACCTCGGGGTCGTGCAGCAGTCCGGCGAGGCGCTGGAGCGCGTAGGCGATCCCGCCCAGTCCCGCGAAGCCCGCGCCGATGTCGGGCAGGTCGGCGGGCCGGGCCGCCAGTGCGGCGAGCAGCCCCGGCAGCGGGGCCAGTGCCCTGCGCGCGACCGCGGCGTACCGCTCGGTCCCGGTCAGGTCGGCGAGCTGCGCCAGGAAGAGCGCGGTGCCGCAGTAGCCGTGGGGCAGTCCCGCGCCCTGCGGCTGCACCGCCCAGATCCGGTCCGTCCGGATCCGGTCGTCCAGGGGTTCCAGGCACAGCCAGTTGACCCGTCGCCCGTCGTCCTGCGCGCGGGCCAGGATGCGGTCGGCGACGCCGCAGGCGGCGGCGAGCAGCCGCTCGGCGTCGGGCATCGTGGCGGCGGGGCCGCCGCTCGGCGCACCGGCGGCGCGCGCTCCCCCGGCGTGGCGCCGGGTGGCGAGCGTCGCGCGGATCACCCACTCCTGGTCGAAACGGTCCGTGTCGCCCATCGCCGCGATGCGGCGTTCGGCGCGGGCCAGCCCTGCCTCGGCGACCAGCCCGCCGTCGGTCACGGCGCGCCCGTCGGCCGGCCCGATGGTCAGGTCCGTCGATCCGGGGGCGCCGGCGGCCAGGGGAACGTCGCCCGCCCACAGTTCGGCCAGTTCGGCGGCGACAAGGGCGGACGAGGCCGGGGCGCCGCCCGCCGGGTCGCGGCACATGTCCTCGAGGAGGCGGTCGCGGTCGCGGGCGTCGCGCAGCACGTCGGGGTGCGTGGACTCGTCCAGCAGGGTCGTGTACCAGCGGGTGGGGCGCAGCACCACCCGCGTCACATCCTCCGCGAAGCGGGCGAGCAGGCCGCCGGGGCCGGTGAGTTCGCCGCGGTGGCGGACGATCACGTCGTAGCCCGCCCGGAAGCCGGCGACGAGAGCGTCGACGTGGAGCACGGCGTCGGTGCGGTCGGCCGCAGTGTCGGTCGTGGCGTCGGTGCGGTCGGCCGTGGGACCGGTGCGGTGGGCCGCGGCGTCGGTGGGCGCGGCGGTGGAGTCGGTCTCCTCGACCCGCAGCCGTGGCCGGTTGTCCGCACCGCGGAACGTCCCGACGGTCCGTACCAGGCGCATGGTGTCCGTCCCGGGCTCCGACCAGCCGGTCACCTCGTCGGGCAGCGGTCTGTCGCGGTCGCCGCCGAGACCCGAGACGTCCAGCACGCCGTGCTCGCCGACCAGGAAGACCGGCAGCAGCGCGGTCCGCACGACCGACGCGGCCAGTGCGGCCTGCGCCGGGTCCCCGCCCGCGGGCCGGCGCAGGTCGGGGTGGAAGAGCGTCTCCAGATCCACCAGGACGGGCTGGTCCGCGCAGGCGATCAGGTTCTCGAAGTGCAGGTCGGTGGCGCCCAGCGCGTGCACCAGCGCCAGCAGGGCGCCGAGCCGCCGGTAGAACCGGTCCACGTCGGCGGCGTCCTCGCAGGGCGCGGCCGCCGCGTACTCGACCCAGCCGTGGTGCGGCCGGGCGAGCACCGTCAGACGGCGCAGGCCCAGGCCGCCCAGGCGGGAGTCGAACCAGGAGACGGCGTCGTTGAAGTGCCGGTGCACGGCGAGCGGCCGGGGCTTGTACACGACGCGCGCGCCGCTGTCGAAGGTCAGCACGGCGACGGCCCGGCCGCCCCTGTGGCGGTCACCGGCGCCGGTGTCCACCCGCACCAGCCGGCCGGGGTCGACGCCGGCCATGATCCCGGCGACCAGTTCGGCCCTGTCCTCGGCCAGCCGCTCCAGCACCTCGGCCCACGCGGCGGCGGCCTGGTCGCACGCCTGCGCCAACAGCCGTGCCAGCACCGGGTACTCGGCGACCAGGGCGGACAGTCCCCGACGTGCCGAGGTCTGCCGGACGAAGTCGCGGAACCGGGCCTGCGGGGTGTCCCCCGACAACTGCCCGCGCTCTCGGGCCACGTTGAGTTCCAGCACCAGGGTCCGCCGGGCGAGGCGCACCAGCAGCCGGCTCACCTGCTCGGTGAAGCACTCCCGGAGGGCCTCGGCGTCGGTCGTCCCCTCCGCGCCGTGCGGGGCGCAGTCCCACGGGACCCGGTCGGCGGCCGTCCTGGTGAACGGCGCGAGGACCGCCGCGAAGCCCGCCGACCACGAACCGTCGGCCGGGGGCGGCGGGTCGGGCGGGGTACGCGCCAGCGCCCGTTCGACCGTGGCGGCCCAGGCGGGCTTGCCGGTCGGGTCGGCGAGGGCCGCGGGCGTCCGGGCCTGCGACGCGCTCTGCGCCGACGGCTTCGGCGGCGCCGCCGAGGGGCGCTTGGTCCTCGCCCGCACCGCAGGGCCGGCTGCGTCGGCGGGGGCGGGGGGCCGGGCCGGCCGTTCGGCCGGAGCCACGCCGCCGGTCCACCAGGTCTGCGGAACGATCACGCCCGCGATCCTGTCATCGTCCGCCCGCACGCCCTATGGGGGACGGCCCCCATATTTCGGCCGCCGCCGCGCACACGGCGTTCTCGCGCGGCGAATGCGGGGGGCGGTCCCCATAGGAAGCCGGCACCGCGCGGACGATGCTCGGTCCCGTCACGACGACCGCCCCTCGTCAGGACGACCGCCCCGGCACGGCGGGGCGTCGGTCCCGGGGGCTCCCGGGGGCCGCCCGGAAGAAGACCGCCGGGAAGAGACGACGGCCCAGCACACGAACTCCGTGGAGGCACGCCATGAGCGACGACCGGACCGCAGAGGGGCCGGCGCAGGGCTCCGACACCGCAAGGACGTCCGCCGCGAGATCCCCCGCCGCCCGCGCGGCCGGCCGCCGACTCGCCCGGCGGCGACGGCACCGGACCGTACTGGCCTGCCGTCGCGCGCACCGGTCCACCGTCGCGCAGGCGCGTGACCGGGCGCGGGCGCAGGCGGCGCTGCTGCTCGGCGGTCCCCGGCCGCCACGCGGGACCGACGCGGTCCGCCCGGAGGCCGCCGCCGGGGCCGACGCCCTCGCGGCGGTGATCGACGCTCCGAGCGGACAGCTGATGCCGGCGGTGGACGCCCTGTTCCGCGGCCGTTTCGCCGAGGCGGACGCGCCGGCCGACGCCTCGCCGCGCTCGGACGCCTGGTACGGGGACGGCGGGGACGCATTGCCGGTCGTGGCGGGACTCGGCCCCGCGGTCGGCGCGTTGCCGCACGGCGAGGGCGACACGGCGCACGCCCGCCCGCACCGGCCGCAGCCCCGCGGCGGCGACCGAGGCGGGGGCGCCGGGCACTCCGGCACCGACCGGTTGAGCGGGCCGTACGGTCTGGCGCTGCTGCTCGACTGCCTGGACGCGGCGGCCGGCCGGGCGGAGCACACGGCGTTCGCCGCGCACCCGGCGGGCCGGCTGCCGTGGAACGCCCACTTCGTCCACCTCGCCGCCGCGGTGCTGGCGGGACGCGAGGGTGACTGCCGCACCGCCGAGGAGTCGCTGCGACGGGCGGTCGCGGTCGCCGCGAGCTGTCCGCCGGTCCGCCACCTCGGACTGGGACTGGTCGCCCGCACCGCCGCGCGCGACGGCTGGGGCGAACCGGTCCGCTGGCTCCAGGAGGCCGAACGCTTCTACACGGAGCACGCGATCCACCCCGCCGCCCGCCACTGCCGCAACCAGTTGCGCGCGCTCGGCGGGCGCACGCGCAGGCGGCAGCGCCGGCCCGGCAGCGGCGACGTGCCGGAACACCTGTGGTCCCTCGGCGTCACGGTGCGCGAGTTCGACGTGCTCACCCGGCTCGGCCACCGCCGTACCAACCGCGAGATCGCGGCCGAACTCCACCTGTCCCACCGCACGGTCGAACGGCACGTGGCCAACCTCCTGGAGAAGACGCACGCCTCCAATCGCCGCGAACTGGCCGCGCTGCTCGTCCCGGAGCACAAGGAGCCGCTCGGCGCGCAGGGATGAGCCCGTCGTCAGCGCACCGGGACGCCCCCCTGCGTCCGCAGGCCGCCCTGGTCGGCCGCGGCCCCGCGCCGCAGGACCAGGCCGCACACGGAGAGGACCCCGCAACCGCGATGTACCCCACGGCACCCCATTCCCCCGTCACCGTCGCGGAGTTGGTCGGCGCCTGCCTCGGCGGCGCGTCGCTGCTCGTGGAGATCGTCGGGGAACCCGGCAGTGGGCGCAGCCGGCTGCTCGGCGCGCTCGCCGACGACGCGCGGCGCGGCGGACTGCACGTGATCCACGGCCTCGGGGCGGCGCCGCCGGGCCGCAGCGTGGTGCGATGTCTCGACGACCTGGACCGGGCCGGGCCCGAGACGGCGGGACCGCTCCGGCGGCTGCTGGCCGAGCCCCCGTCGGCGCCGACCGTGGTCGCGTACACGAGGGCCGCGGGCCCGCCGCCCCACGCCCTGGCCTCGTGCCTCGACACCGCAGACGCCGCCTACCGCCCGCACCGGATCGTGCTCGGGCCGCTGACACGCGAGGAGTTCGCCGCCATGCTGCCGCCCGGCACCGACCCGGTGCGCGAGGCCCTGCTGTACGAGCTGAGCTGCGGCGTGCCCGGCTGGCTGGACATGCTGTCCGCTCTGACGTCCGCCCAGCTGCGTGAGCTGGCGACCACCGACCACGCGCCGGGCAGCCTCCCGCTGCCCGCGGGCGGCCCGCCGCTGCGCGAACTCGCCGGACTCGCCCCCGACCGGATCGAGGTGGCGCGCTGCGCGGCCGTGCTCGGCGATCCCTTCGCCCCCTCGCTGGTGGCGGCCGTCGCCGGCCTGAGCACGGCGACGGTGCTGACGGTGCTCGACGAGCTGGTGGCCCGTGGCCTGGTCCGCGCGGTCGACGGCGGAACGCCGTTGTTCCGCTTCCGCCATCCGCTGCTGCGCACGCTGCTGTACGCGCGGACGCCGCCGGGACGGCGCATCGCCGCGCACACACGGGCCGCGGCGGCGCTGGACCGTGTCGGCGCGCCGCTGGTGCAGCGCGCACCGCACCTGGCACGCTCCGCCGCGCCGGGCGACCGCGGGGCGGCGCGACTGCTGGCCCGGGCGGCGCGGGACGTCCTGGACACGCGTCCGGCCGCCGCGTCGACGTGGCTGCGGGCGGCGCTGCACATCCTGCCCGACGACGCCCACGACCGCGACGGCTCCGACGCCGCCGATGCCGCGGACGGCACCCCCGGCACCCCCGGCACCCCTGGCACCCCCGACACCGACGAGCGCTTCCGCATCGAGGCGCTGCTCTACCACGCGGCCGAACGCACCGGCCGGCACGCCGAGTGCAGGCGCCTGCTGCCCGGGCTGCTGGAGCGCGCGGTGCACCGGGCGCCGTCCGCGACCGGCCGGGAGGACCTGCTCGACCGGGCCGTGCTCGTGGACCTGCACGCCCGGCTGGAATGCGGCCTCGGGCGGCACTCCTTCGCGCGGGCCCTGGTGGACGCCGAACTCGCGGCCCCCACGCGGCCCACCGCCCACGGCATACGCCTGCTGCTCCTGCGCAGAGCCGCGACAGCCGTGGCCCAGGGGGACGCGCCGACCGCGTGCGCCGACGCGGAACGGGCGCTTCGGCACGCCGCCGGCGCCCCCGGCATGCCGGAGGTGGACGCCGCGGCCACGCTCGCCCTCGCCGGCCGCCGCGCCCCCTCCGCCGCTCCGCGCGGCACCGGCACCGGCACCGGCACCGGCCCCGGCCCCGGCCCCGGCCCCGGCGGGACGGAAGCGGCGGTCCGCACGGCCGACGCCCTGGGCGACGCCGAGTGGGCCGGCCGGCTCGACGCCGTCGCCCGTCTCGGACGCGCCCTCAACCTCGCGGAGCGGTACGGCGACGCGCTGCCCCTGTTCACCCGGGCGCTGGGCATCGCCCGCCGCACCGGGCGCGTCGCGGCCGTGCCGGAGCTGCTGCTCGGCCGCGGCCACGCCCGCGCCGCGCTCGGCGGCCTGTCCGCCGCGCTGCGCGACGCCCGCGAGGCCGAGGAGACCGCGTCCCTGCTGGACGACGCGGAAGGCGTCTGCTGGGCACGGCTGTTGCGCGCCCGCGCCGCCCTGTGGTGCGACGGGCCGGACGAGGCGGCCGACCTCGCCGCGCGGGTCCTGCGGCAGCACCCGGCTCCTGGTACGACGGCGGCGACGGCCGCCGGCCTGCTCGGGCTGGCCCGGCTGGCCCAAGGCCGCCCGGAAGAGGCCCTTGAGCTGGTCCTTCGCGCCGCCCGGGACGCGGACCGCACGGCGCCGTCCGGTGCGGGGGCGCTGTGGTGGTCGGCCGCGGCCGACGCGGCCTGCCGCACGGGCGCGGTCACGGCCGCCCGCGAGTACGCCGCTCTGGCCGCCGACCGCGCGGACGCCGAGGCCACGGCGGGGGCGCGGGCCGAGGCGCTGTGCGCGCAGGCCGGGCTCGCGCCGGACGACGCCGCCCTGCCGATGCTGACCGCCGCGGTGGAGCTGTCGGCCGCGGCCGGTCTTGCGGTCCTGGAGTGCCGGGTGCGCCTGGAACTGGCCCGGCGGCTGGTCGCGTCGGGCCGGCTGGAGGAGGCATCGGCCGAGGCGGGCCGGGTGAAGGAGGAGGCCGACCGGATGGACGCGCGCGGACTGCGCACGGCCGCCGTCGACGCGCAGCGCAGGATCGGCGCCTGCCGACCGCGCGCGACGTCCGCGCCGCCGAGCGCGGGCGCCCTCGCCGGGCAGGTGCTGTCGGCGCGGGAGGAGGAGATCCTCGGCATGGTCTGCCAGGGGTGGTCCAACCGGGAGGTGGCGGGCGCGCTGTTCGTCTCGGTGAAGACGGTCGAGGCGCACCTGACGAGGATCTTCCGCAAGACGGGCGCCCGTTCGCGGGCCGCCCTGGTGGCCGCCTTCGGCGCGGCGCGCACGGTCGGAGTGTGAGACGGCGTCCGGCCGGCCGCCGGGGCGGCCCGGCCGGACGCCCGGCGGGCTCAGGGGACCGGGACGGGAAGGGGGGCGTTCCAGTGTCCGACGAGGGCGGCGTACCCCGGGTGACCGGCGAGCAGTTCGGCGTGGCTGCCGAACGCGTGGCCGTCCGCGTCGAGGATCAGTACCCGGTCGGCGCGGGCGGCGCTGCTCAGCCGGTGGGCGACCACGACGAGTGTGCCGGGGCGGCGGACGAACGCCGACTCCACAACCGCCTCGGCGGCGGGGTCCAGGTGGCAGGTCGCCTCGTCGAGGATCACCAGCGGGGCCGCCGAGGCGTACACCCGGGCCAGCGCGATCAGTTGACGCTCCCCGCTGGACAACGCGGCTGCCGGGTCGGCGAGCTCGGCATCGTATCCGCCGAGTCGCGCTGCCAGCGGGCCGAGGCCGACCGCCGCCGCGGCCCGGTCCAGCGCCTCGTCGTCCGCGTCCGGCGCCAGGTAGGCGACGTTCTCCCGCAGGGTGCCGGGGAAGACGTACGCCTCCTGCGGCACCAGGGCGACCGTGGCGGCCCGCTCGGCGTCGGTCAGCCCGGCGATGTGGCGTCCGCCGAAGGCGACCCGGCCCGCGTCCGGCCGTCCGATCCCGGCCAGCAGACCGGCCAGCGTCGACTTGCCCACGCCGCTCGGTCCGACCAGGGCCAGATGACCGCCCTCGGGGAGGGCGAAGGACACGTCGCGCAGGACGGGAGCGGCGTGCGGGCCGTGGGCGAAGGTGAGCCCGGACACGGCGAGTTCCCCGCCGGCCGGGTTCCCTGCGCCCCCGGCCGGCCGGCCCGGGGAGGCCGGACGCGGCACGTCCGCCGGGTCGGCCGGGGCCGAGGTGGCCGCCAGCCGCGCGGCCAGCACGCGGAGCTGGACGACGTAGCCGGCCGCCGACCCGGTCATCTGCTGGAGGGCCGGGATCAGGTAGGCGGTGACGTAGCTGACCGCGCCGATCACGTCCCCCGGCGAGACCGCGCCCCGGCGCACCAGCGAGGGTCCGGCGAGCAGCAGGCCGAGAACGGGGAGCTGCCCGCCGATCAGCAGCACCGGGACGCGGAGCGCGGTCGTCCACGCCACCGTGTTCGCCGCCCGGACCGAGGCGTCGGCGGCTCGGGCCACCTCTGCGAGCGCCTCGCGACGGGCCCCGAGGGCGGCGACGTCACGCGCCGCCGCGACCACCGTGCCGGTCGCGGCCGCCACCCGCTCCTCGGCGAGGAGGAAGGCCGCCCTGCGCCGGGCCAGGGCCCGCACCGCCGGGACGAACGCCGCCACCGCAACCAGCAGCGGCGCCGCCACCACGAGCGCCATCCGCGGGTCCAGGGACGCCAGGCCGATCAGCGCGGCCACGAGGTTGACGCCGAGCGGCAGGGCCGTCCGCAACAGGGCGCCGAGCGTGCCGCGCACCGCGTCGACCTGGTTGCTCAGCCGGTTCACACCCGCGGCGTCAGGGACCGCCCCCGGCAGGCCCTCGTGCACCGCCCGTCGCAGCGCGCCGCGCACGACCCGCCGCACCAGTTCGTCGCGCATCGGCTCGACGATCGCGGACAGCGGGTCGAACACCGCGCGCTGGGCCGCCGCCCGGACGCCGTACAGGGCGGCGATCCCGGTCAGCCAGAGGAGGCCGACGGCCGGACGCCCGGCCAGGAAGCCCCGGTCGAGTGCGACGGCCAGCATGCGTCCCGAGGCCAGCGCCGGCGCCGCCTGGACGGCGGACCAGCCCAGCGCCCTGAGCACGGACCTGCGGGAGCCGGCCGTCGCCTCCCGCAACAGCCGCAGCCCCGGGTCACGCCCCACGATGTCCCGCATCACGCCCCCTGCTCCTCTCGTCGTCCACGTCGCCGCCGGTCTGGTGAGCACCGGTGTCCCAGGCGTCGGTCTCCGCCGCATCGGTCTCCGCCGGGTCCGCGGCGAACACCGCCCGGTACGCCGGATCGCGCCACAGTTCGGCGTGCGTTCCGCGGGCCCTGATCCGGCCCGCTTCGAGCCAGACCACCTGGTCGCAGCGCGCGGCCGTGGCCACCCGGTGGGCCACCACGATCCGGGTGCGGCCGGTCAGCGCGCCGGTGACCGCGGCGCTGACCTCGGACTCGGTGACGGTGTCCAGCCCGGAGGTGGCGTCGTCCAGCACGTAGACCCGGGCCGGGCGGGCCAGGGTGCGGGCCAGGCCGAGCCGCTGCCGTTCGCCGCCCGAGAGCGGCACCTGCTCCAACGGCGTGTCGTATCCGTCGGGCAGCCGCCGGACGAAGCCGTCCGCCGCTGCCGTGCGCGCCGCGGCGTGCACGGCCGCCACGGGCAGCGCGGGCCGGCCGTAGCCGATGGCCTCGCACACGGTGCCGCCCAGCAGGACGGGGCGTTCGAAGGCGTAGGTGACGGCGTCGCGCAGCGGGTCCTCGGCCAGCTCCCTGACGGGCCGTCCGTCGAGCAGCACCTCGCCGTCGTCGGGATCGGTGAGCCGCCCGGGGAGTCCGGCCAGCGCGCTCTTGCCCGAGGCGGTGCGGCCGACCAGCGCCACGCAGGCGCCGGCCGGGATGTCCAGGTCGATCCGGTCGAGCACCGTCGTCCCGGCCGCCCGGCCGGCTCCTTCGCTCCCGCCGGCCCGTACGGTGACGGACCGGAAGGACACCGCTCCCGCGCCGGGGGCGGCGGCTGCGGTCCCGTACCCGACGCCCGGGTGCGCGAACGTCCCGGCGAGGCGGCTCGCGGCGGCGCGGGCCTGGGCGAGCATGAAGAACGCGTCGATCTGCTGCACGGCGGGGAAGGCGAGCTGGAGGTAGCCGGCCACCGCCACCAGCTGTCCGGGTGAGAGCCGGCCGTCGACGACGCCGAGGCCCGCCAGGGCGAGCACCAGCGCCTCGGTCAGCGAGGTGAGCAGGCCGAACTGCCAGACGGTGCCCTTCTGCAGCCGCCACATCCCGTACCCGGCGGCGGACACCTCCCGCAGCGGGGCGAGCACCCGGGCCGTCTCGCGGTCCAGCGTGCCGGCGGCCCGGATGGTCCGCGCCCCGGAGAGCGCGGAGAGCAGTCGGCCGGCGATCTGCGACTGGGCGGCCAGGTACGCGCCCTGGACCGTGGTCACCTTCCCCACGAAGCGGCGGGCGATCAGTGCCGTCGTCGGGACGACCAGCAGGAAGGCCAGTGCGCAGCGCCAGTCCAGCCACCACAGGGCGGCCAGCGCCGCGGCCGAACCGGTCACCGTCACGCCCCAGTCGGCCACCGCGACGGGCAGCGCCCCGGCCTGCTGGGTGGCCTGCGTGACCTGCGTGACGGCCTCACCGGCCGGCACCGGCGAGCGGCCGCCTTGGCCCAGCAGGTGGCCCACGGTGCGCAGTTGCAGCCAGCGGGTCCCGTAGGCGGCGCAGGAGACGCCCAGCGGCGCCATCACCGTGTCGCAGACCGCGCCGCCGGCCATCGTCGCGCCCCAGGCCAGCGCGGGGCCGGCGCCGTCCCTGCCGCGCAGCACCGCGTTCACCGCGGCGGCCAGCAGGGCGGGCAGGGCCAGCGCGACGGCGGTGCGCACCACCATCAGGGCGACCAGCAGGGACAGCCGGCCACCGGTGTGGCGGACGGCCCCGGCCAGCAGTCGGCCCGCGCGCGGCGGCCGCTCGCCGCTCCCCGCGGCCGGATCGTTCCGTGTCACCTCTCTCGTCCCTTCTTCTCTCGCCCCCGGTGAGCGTCCCCTGTGACCGTCCGCGGGGATGTCCACGGGAATGTCCACGGGAATGTCCGCGGCGAACGTCCCCGGGGACGGGGAGGGACGCCGGTGGTGTTCCGGCGCCCCTCCCCCGCCGCCTAGTTGGAGACCGTGCAGGTGGGGCCGCCGCAGGTGCTGCCGGCGCCGCAGGTGGGTCCCCCGCAGGTTTCCGTGGTGTTCAGCAGCGACGAGCTCTCCCAGTCGGCCGGCAGTGCTTGCAGGGCGTCCAGGTCGTGTTCCATCGCGTTCCTCCTCTCATGGGGTGTTCCGGTCGTCAGCCGGTGGTGGGGTTACGGGTACGGGAGGCTGTCAGCCGGTGGCCAGACAGGTGCTCGCGCACGTCTTGTCGGAGCAGGTCCAGGTGCAGATCTGCATCTCGGTGGTCTCCTGGCCGCCGGGCAGCGTCTGGAGTGCGTCGAGGTCGAGTTCCACGGGTCCTCCGGCTATTCGGTGAGCGTGCAGGTGGCGGGGCAGGAGTACGTGCTGCAGGTCCAGGTGCACTCCATCGCGGTGGTGTCCTCACCACCGGGGAGCAGCTCCAGCGCGTCGAGGTCGGCGTTCACGGCGTCCTCCTCTCTCGTGTCGTCTCGTGTCGTCTCGTGTCGGCTCGTGTCGTCTCGTACCGGCTTCCGGTGCGTTCCGGCCGGTGCCGGAACGTCCGGGCGGGTGCGGTCAGTTGGTGGAGGTGCAGGTCTCACCGCCGCAGGTGTGGCCGGCGCCGCAGGTGACGGTGCACGCCACCTGCGTCGTGGGCTCCTGCTCGGCCGGCAGGGCCTGCAGGGCGTCGAGGTCGATGTCCACGGGTTCCTCCTCTCGGTGCTCGGTGTGGAGCTGGGGCCGCCGCGCGGGGGCGCGGCCGGGTTTCCCTCCGCGGTCAGGGGCGGTCCGCCATCCAGGGGCGGGGGCCGCCGTGGTCGAGCCGCAGGAGGAAGCTGATGACGCCGGCGGTTCCGGTCTGGTAGCCGGCCGTGAAGGCGGCGGCGCTCTCGTCCGGGACGAGACGCAGGCCGCCCACCACCGCGTGGCGCGAGTAGAGCACGGTGGCGAGGTCCTCGGCCCAGGCGCGGTAGGCGCCGTCGGGCTGGACCGCCGCGAGGTCGAGCAGGAACTCGCCGTCCCCCGCGAGGCCGTGGCACACGGCCGTCGGGGAGGTCCAGGCGGCCGCGCGGACGGCCTGGGCCGCCTCCCGCGCGAGCCTGAGGTGGCGTTCGTCCCCGGTGGCCTGCCACAGCCGCAACAGGAAGGTGCCGACGCCGGAGGAGCCGCTGCACCAGTGGTAGATGAGCCCGCTGCCGGGCTTCTCGTCCACGTCGGAGCGCCACCGCGCGCCGACCGGTCCGCGTTCGGCCTCCGCCGCCAGGGTCTCCCCGGCCGTGACCGCCAGCTCCAGGGCGGAGTGCTGTCCGGTCGCGTCCGCCGCGGCCAGCAGGAACGCGCCGATCCCGGCGACGCCGTGCGCGAATCCGAGGTGCCGGATGCCCGCCAGTTTGGAGTCGAAGTCCGGGGGGATCTGCCAGATCACCCGGTCCGCGGTGCGGTCGGCCGCCGCGGCGAGCGCGTCGGCGCACTCGGCGACCCGCTCCAGGAACTCGGGCCGGCCGGTGGCCCGCCAGAACTTCAGCTGCGCGAGGCCGGAGCCGGCCGCGCCGTGGCAGATGTCCGGGTTGGGCCACACCACCGGGAGCGAGAGCGCCAGCTCCACGGCGTGGTCGGCGAGCGTGTCGTCGCCCAGGTGCCGGGCGGCGTCGTACAGCGCCCAGGCGGTGCCGGAGCGGCCGAAGTACAGGCCGGGCAGCAGCTGCGGGGCCTGCGTGCGGCGCCGGTCGATCCAGGACGCGACGCGCCGCACGGCGTCCCGCAGTTCGGGGCGCTCCAGCGTCCGGTCCGCGCGGACCAGCAGCCCCAGCACGCCGGCCGCGCCGTACTGCACGTTGAGCGGGTCGGTGGAGTCCCCGAAGGCGCTGCCGGACCACAGGCGCGAGGCGGGGCCCTCGGGGTCGGCCATGTCGCGCAGCAGGTGGGCGAGGCCGTCGTCGACCAGCCCGGCCCGCAGTTCGCGCCCGGCGGCCGGGCGGTCCCGGAGGTCCCGGCGGTCGCCGGAGCGCCGGACGGCGACGGGTACGGCGTCCGCCGCGGGAGCCGGCCGGGCGTCCTGCCCGCCGTCCGCCGCGGCCGTGCCCGCCGCCTCGGCCTCCGCAGCCGCTTCCTTTTCCGTTTCCGTTTCCGCCTCGGCCTCGGCCTCCGCATCCACCTCCGCTGCCGCGTCGGCGAGGAACTCGGCCAGGCGTTCCACCGTCCAGCGGTCCTCGGGGCGTTCGGCCATCAGCCCGAGGATCGCCGGGGCGAGCAGCCGGGCGGCCGGACGCTCGTCGCCGACCAGCGAGAGCACGCGGGCGATGCGCTCCCCCGCCGTGCGGCCCGCCGGCCCGTGGGCAGACCGCGCGGAGCCGGGGGCGTACGGACCGTCCGGGGCGAAGGACGGCGGGATGCCGGTGGCCAGGAAGTACAGCACTCCGCCGAGGGCGTAACGGTCGACCTCGGTCCCGTACGCGGGCCCGACCCGCGGCTCCGCGGTCTGCTCGGGTGCGCCGAAACCGGGGGTGTGGGCGCGCAGGATGCGGGTGCCGGGGGTGGTGGCCCACTCGGCGTCGATCAGCACCAGCCGGTCCTCGGGCGTGAGCATGATGTTGTTCGGCGTGAAGTCCTGGTAGACGACGCCGCGCCGGTGCACCGCGTCGAGCAGCTCACCGAGCTTGCGCGCGAGCGCCAGCACCTGGGGGACGGGCACGAAGCCGGGCTCCGCCCGCCGCTCGGTGACCCAGGAGGTGAGCGGCTGCCCCGGCACCAGGCTCTGCACCAGGAAGGCGTGGCCGTCCTCCTCGAAGGAGGCGACCAGCTCCGTGCAGAGCCCGCTGAGCGCGGTGAGGTTGGCGGCCTCCCGCCGCAGGCACGCCCGCGCGTCCTCGCCTGTCACGTTCACCGCCACGTGGGCGCGGGCCTGCTTGACGACGACCTCGGCGCCGGTGCGCTGGTCGAGCGCCCGGTACACCCCGCCGCGGGCCGAGTGCCTGATCGCCTCCCGCACCACGAACCGGTCGGCCAGCAGCACCGGCTTGGCGCCCTGAACGGTGGCGGGACGCCCCGGCTCGCCGGGGAACGGCAGCGGCGCCCACGGCGGCGGGCTGAACCACGCCTTGCGATGATCGTCCGTCAGCGTCCCGTCGGGGGCCCGCAGACGCACCTCGAAGGAGCCGTCGTTGCTCAGCACGGGCACGCCGCTGAAGCCGCCGAACCGGTAGTGGACCAGGCTGCCCTTGCGGTACGGGCGGTCGGAGAGGATGGCCGGGCCGGGCAGCCCGGCGGTCGCGTCGTCCAGCCGGGCGGCCAGCTCCCGCAACTGGTCGTCGTCGCGCGGGTAGACCGTGACGATCTTGCCGCACTGGGCGCGGTCGTAGTTGCCGGAGGTCATCTCCTCGACGGTCTGCAGGTCCCGCGCCGTCTTGAAGGCGCAGCCGGCCCGGACCAGCACCGCCGCCGCGCGGTGCACGACCTCCGGCGCGGACAGCCGGGTCGCCGAGACGTGGAGCTTCCACCCCTGGACGCGGCGCTCGTGCTCCGGTGGCGTCGCCCGGCACCAGACGCCGTCCTCCTCGACCTGCCAGTCCTGCTCGTCCAGCGTGGTGAGCACGGAACGCACCACGTCTGCAAGAGAAAATGTGAGCAAGAGAACCCACTCCCAACGCCCGGCTGCCAGAGCCGGAGACCCGGCCCGCGAACGGCTCCACACTGGCGCGCCCGACGACGCCGAGCATTGGGGGAATCCCTAGGCCAGCCCCGCGCTCCCCCGCCGGGTCCGCGAACGCCGTGTGGGCCGCGCCCCCTGGGGGATGCGGCCCACACGGACTCACTGGGACGTACGAGGCGGCCGGCCCGGCGGTGGGGTCGGGCCGGCCGGGGCGGTCAGTTGATGGAGCAGTCGGAGCACAGCGTCGTGTCGCAGCAGCTGAACGACCACTGCCAGCTGCCGCCGACCACCCCGCCCCGCGCGACGTCGGAGATGTCGAACGAGCTGACGGGGCTGGGGTCGGACGCCCCCTGAGGCGCGTAGCTCTTCCACGCGTGCACGACGGCGTTGTCCAGGTCCATGTGGCGACCCTTCCTTTCGTTTCTGTCTCGGTGTCGGATGTGGTGTCGGATGTGCTGCCGCGACAGCGCCGGGAGCCCCCGGCGCATGCGCGCTTGGCGGTCCGCGGAAGCCGGTGAAGGGCCCTGCGCGGACTCAGACGAGGGGCGGCGGCGCCAGCAGGAGGACCGGCGGCACCTGCCCGGGAGCGGCGATCCGGAGCAGCCCGTGGCCGATCCCGGCCAGACCGGTCATCAGCCCCGGCGTGACGACGCCGCCCGGAGTGCCGCACACCGGCCCGTCCCGCTCGATCCCCGCGACGGCGGCCGACGCCTCCAGGGCCCAGGCGCGGCGGGCCCCGGGCTCGCCCAGGTCCGCGGCCGCGGCGAGCAGTTCGAGGTTCCCCAACGCGCCGTGGCACAGGCTGTGCCCGCGGTGCCGGCCGAAGCGCGCGGTGCTGTCGAGCGCGCGCCGCAGGTCCGTGAGGTGTTCGGGCGGGGCGTCGGCACCTGGTGTCCGCGCCTGCGCGCGCAGGACCGCGGCTCTGGCGAGGCCGACGCCGGGGGCTCCGTGGCACCAGGTGTGCTGGCTGCCCGGCGGCGTCTTGCGGTGGTCGGGCCAGTTGCCCGACCGGGCGTCGTAGGCGCCGTGTTCGTACGCGAACGCGCCCAGTCCCGCGGCCCTGGCGCCGTCGTCGCCGGTCCTTGCGGCGTACGACAGCAGCGCCCAGCCCGCGCCCGCCGCGCCGTGCGAGAAGCCCAGCAGCGGGACGCGCCCGGCCCCCGGCCACGCGACCGCGGTGCCGGCCGGCACCGCGGCGGCGACCAGCGCCTCGGCGCTGCGCGCGGCCAGCCGCCGCGCCTGCGGGCCGTGGCCGGCCGACAGGGCCTCGGCGACCGCGAGGCAGCCCGCGGTACCGCTGATGACGTCGTGGGCGGCGTCCGGCCCCACCCGCTCGGCGGCAAGCGTCAGCAGCGGTCCGGCCAGTTCTGCGGCGGGCGCGTCGTCGAGCAGCGCCGCGCACCAGGCGAGCGCGTACGCGACGCCGCTCAGTCCGGTGAACGCCCCTACGACGGCCTCGGCGCCGGGCTCGCCGCCGCGCCCGCCGCGACCGCCGCCGAGCGCCTCGCGGGCGTGGCCGGCCACCGGCGCCAGCGCGCTGCGGGCGAGGGCGGCGTGGCGCGGTTCTCCGGTGACGTGCGCGAGCTGCGCCAGGAACAGGGCGATGCCCGCGTACCCGTTGTACAGATCGACGCCCAGCGGCCGCACCGACCAGCGCGATTCCTGCCACAGGTCGAGGCCGAGCCAGCCCAGGCGCTTCCCGTCGGTGTACGCCGACGCCTCCAGGCGGTCCGCGACGGCCCGCGCGGCCGCCAACGCCCGCCGGGCCAGATCCTCTTGCTGCTCATCCGGTTCGCCCGGCCCGGCCGGTGCGCCCGCTCCCGGACGCGCGGGGGCCGGGTCGGGCGCTGCCGGCTCGGCCCCTTCCGGGCGCGTGGCCAGGTGCGCCGAGACGATCCACCGCTGGTCGCCGAGGTCGCGTTCGCCCATGCCGGCGAGGGTGCGTCCGACGCGCGCCGCGCCGGACTCCGGCAGCAGGCCGGGGACGGTCGTCCCGTCGGACGCGCGTACGTCGCGGGAGCCGACGCGCGCGGTGAACAGCGGGACGTCCCCCGACCACAGGTCCGCCACCTCGTGCCGGACCAGCCGGGCGCGGGCCGGGTCGTCCGCCGCCCTGGCCCACAGCACGCCGAACACCTGGTCCCGGTCGAGCGCGTCGCGCAGCAGGTCAGGGTGGGTGGTCTCGGCGAGCAGCGTCGCGTACTCGTGGGTGGGGCGGGCGATGACGCGCGTGAGGTCGCCGCCGAAGCGGGCCACCGCCCCGTCCGCGGACAGCAGTTCCCGCCGCCCGGCGAGGATTACGCGGTACCCCTCGCGGTATCCCTCCAGCAGCGGGGCCGCGTACCGCGCCGCGTCCAGGTCCGTGGCGTCGAGCCGGGGCCGGTTGCGGGTGTCGCGCAGCACCGGCCGGACCCGTTGCAGGTGCATCGTGTCGGTGCCCGCCGCGGTCCAGTCCGCGACGCGGTACGGCAGGGCCGCGTCCTTGTCGCCGCCCATGCCGCCCGCGTCGAACGCCTGCCCGTCGGCGCCGACGACGACGGAGGGCAGCAGCCCGACCCGGCCCACCGACTCGCGGTAGGCCGTCGTGGCCGGGTCGCCGTCAAGCGTCGGGCTGCCGAGGGAGCGCGGCAGGTCGGCGCAGAAGAGCGTTTCGAGGTCGATCGGGACGGGCTGGTCGCCCGCCGCGATCAGGTTCTCGAAGTGGAAGTCGACGCCGCCCAGGGCGTGCAGGAGGGCCAGCAGTGCGCCCTGGCGGCGGAAGTAGCGGGTCGCCGCGGCGGCGTCCGCGCAGGGCGCGGGGTCGACGAACTCGACCCAGCCGTGCTCCCCGCGGTCCACGACGGTCAGCGTCCGCAGGGCCGAGGAGGCGGGCAGCCGCCGGTTGTACCACTCGACGGCGTCGTTGAACCGCAGGTGCATGCCCAGTGGCCGGGGTTTGTAGACGGCGCGGGCGCCGGAGGCGAAGGCGACGACGCCCACGGACCGGCCGCCGGCGTGGGTGTCGCCCTTGGCCAGTTCGACGCGGGTGAGGGGGCCCGGGTCCGCGCCCGCGAACAGCCGTCCCGCCAGCTCCGGCCGGTCCTCGGTCAGCCGCCGCAGGAACTCGGCGTGGACCGTGGCCACTTGCTCGGCGGTGACCGCCATCAGGCGGGCCAGCACCGCGTACTCGTCGAGCAGTGCGGCGAACGGCCCGGGGCGCTCGAAGTGCCGGACGAAGCACTGGAAACGGTCCTGCGGCGTGTCGCCCTCCAGCCGTCCGGTGACGCGCAGAACGTTCAGTTCGAGCACGAGCACCCGGGTGGCGAGGCGCACCAGCCGCCGGGCTGCCTCGGCCCGCACCGCATTCCTGACCAGCGCCCGGTCGGCGACGCCGTACGGGTCGGCTGCGTCGGCCTCCGTGTCGCGCGGGTCCGCTGCGTCGGCCTCCGCGTCGGGCGGGGTGGTGGAGTCCTCGGCGTCGCGGATCTTTCCTACGTCCCAGGTCTCCCCCGCGCCCCCGGCGTGGTCCGCGCTGCCCGCGGCCGTCGCGCGCGTCCCACCCGTGATCGCGTCGAACCGACGCAGGGCCTCGCGCACGAACGGTTCGACCACGCGGGCGAAGCCGCGCTGCCATCCGTCGTCCGACTCCTGCGAACGGGCCTGGCCCGTGCTCCGGGCGGCCGGGTCCACCGCCGGGTCCACCGCCGGATCCGCGGTCCGACCGTCCGCACCGCCGTCCCGGGCCGCCGCCGGGTCCGCCGCCGTCGTCCCCGCCGTTCTCGCGATCCGCTCGACATCCCCGGCCCAGTCGGGCTTGGCCAGCCGCCGTGCGAGGCGCTCGGGCGGTTCGGCGAGCAGTGCCCTGAGCTGTTCCGGTGTGCCGCCGTACTCGGCCGCCTGGCGGTCCAGCGCGTCCGGCGCGAGGTCGGCGAAGGCGTCGCGCCAGCGCCGGAAACGGATGTCGGCCACGGCCTCCGAGTCGGCGTCACCCCCGGCCACGGTGTCGGCGTCACCACCGCCGCCCCCGCCCGCGAGGCCGGTCTCCGCGTCGGGCCACCGGGCGGCGCGTTCGTCGAGGCGCATCGCCCGGACCCACCAAGCCCCGGTGAGGGCGGGCCGGCCGCGGCGCTCCCAGGGCATGGCGAGCGGCCGCGCGGCGTGGTGCTGGCTCGTCGACACTGTCATGGCCTTCCTCGTGGCGGACCGGTGACCGCCCACCAGTCGACCGCGAACGCCCCCGCGCCGCATGCGCGTTCACCACTCATATTTCGCTCGCAGGGGCCGGGGCTCGGGCCCGGCGTCCCGGCCGCCGGCGACGGCCGTCGGCGCCGTCCCACCCGGCACGCGGGCCGAAGCCGCCCCGGCCAAACGGAACTTGGGTGATCACCACTCATGTCCGGGACGCGGGTCGCTGACATCGTCTTTCCCGGTCACGCCGCTCCGGCTCGTGAAGGCGGCGGAACGGCCCGCCCGCCGAGCCCGACCCGTCCACCGAGCCCGAGCGACCCATCGAGCCAGACGTCGCCGATCGAGCCCGCCCGTACACCGACCTTGATCCAACCCATCGAACCCGCCCCGTACACCGGAGGGACCGTCATGAGTTCCACGCCGCTCTCGGCCCGGCCGCTCCCGGCCCGGCGGGTCCCGGCCCGGCGGGTCCCGCTCCGCGCCCGGCCGAGCGGGACCGGATACGGCGCCACGTGCCCGGCGCGGGCGCTGGGCTTCCACGGCAGGCGGGCGTCCCTGCCCGGCAGGCGCGCACGCCGGGCGACGGGGCCCGGCGCGGTCCGCGCCCGCGAGGTCCTCCCCGTGGCCGGCCGGAGGCCGATCGACCGACCGAGCGCCCACCGGAACCGGTTCGGCCGCGACGGGGCCGGCGGCGCGGAACCCCGCCCCGCGTCGAGCCGGTCCGCCCGGCCCGTGGGGGCCGCCACGTGAGCATCGACGTCTTCACCCTTGCCGACCCCGACTTCTACCTGCCGCCGTCCGCGCTCGCGGACCGCGCCCCGCGCCTTCGGCCCGGCGCCGTGCCTCCGGACTGGAGCGGTACGAGCACCGGATGGTGGACCCAGTGGGCGCCGGCGGGCGGACCGCGGTTCGCCGACAGCGACCTGCGCGTCCACGCCGACGCGCACCGGGAGCCGCTCCAGCCGGTGCTGGACGCGTTCGCCGCGGCCTGCTTCGCGCTCGGTGTGCCGTTCCGGCACGTCACGCACCCGGAGGTGCACCGCCGGCTGAACCACCCGCGCGGATCGCGGGCGCAGGCCGGCAGGTTCTGCGTGGCGGCTCCCGCCGACGCCGCCGCGTCGGACACCCTGCTGCGGGCCCTGCACGCCACGGCGCTCTTCGAGATCGGGTCCGCCCCGCCGGCCGGGGAGCGCCACGCCGGGCCGTCGCCCGCGCACCTCGGGCGGAGCCTGTCCGTCGTCCGCGCGGGGCGCGTGGCCTCCCCGTCGCGCGCCCCGATCAGTCCGGACGGCACGCCGTTCGGGGAGGACTCGCTGATGGGCGGCCTCCCGCCCGCTCCGACGCCGCCGGCCGGCTACGAGGTGCGGCGGCTCAAGGCGGCCGGTCCGTCCGGGTATGCGTTCACCGCGCGCGACGTGCTCAGCGGCGCCGACGTCTTCGTGAAGCAGCTGCTCGCACCCGCAGGGACCGCCGGGCACGGCTTCCCGTCCGTCGCCCGGCTGCACGAGGAGTGGCGGGTCCTGACCCGGCTGCACGGCGAGGCGCCCGGCCTGTGTCCGCGTCCGCTGGCCCTCGTCGAGGACGGCGCGTACCCGTACCTGCTGGCCGAGTGCGTGCCGGGCGTGCCGCTGACCTCCTGGGCCGTCGCCCACAGTCCGCTGGCCGATCCGGCGGCCACCGCGGACGACTGGGCGCGCTACCACCGGCGCGTCGCGGACCTGCTGGCCGGGCTCGAACGCGACCTGCGCCGGCTGTGGCTCCTGGGCTGCCCGGCGGACGCGGTCCAGGCGCGTGACGTCCTCGTCGACGAGGCCGACGGCATCCGGCTGACCGGCGGTCACCTCCCCGCGCACACCGCGGGCGCCGGCCCGTCGCGCCGCTCCGCGCCCGCCGCCGGCCCGTCCGCGACGGCCGCGCGTCTTGGCCTGCTCCTGCTGACACCACTGGCGCCGGTGGCCGAGCGTCACCCGGGCGCGTCGGCGCACATCCGCCGGGACCTCACCGCGCGGGCCCCGGTGCCCCCGGAGCTGTGGCGCCGCGTCACGCGCCCGGCGGGCTCCCGTGCCGGCGTCGTGGCGGGTGACGCCGTTCCCGGCCCGCAGCAGGTCGATTCCGACGAGCGCGGCGCCCTCGCCGAGCTGCGCGACCGTGTCGCGCGGGGCATCCTCGACGCGGCGGCCGACCGGCCCTGGGGCGTCTTCCCGACCGTTCCGCAGGGCTACGAGACCAACACGCTCGGCGTGGCCTACGGAACCGCCGGCGTCCTCCACGCCCTACGAACCGCGGGGGCGGACGTGCCGGAGTGGATCGTCCGGCGGCTGCGCGCGGACGCGCTGGCGCAGATCGATGCGCTCGCGCCCGGGCTGTACTCGGGCCTCGCGGGCATCGCCTGGGTGCTGGCCGACCTCGGGTTCCCCGAGGAGGCGTGCGAGCTGCTCCGCGCGGCGGACCGCCATCCGCTGACCCGCGGCTCGGCCACCCTCGCGTGGGGCGCGGCCGGGGTCGCCCTGGCGCACCTCGCCCTGTACGGCCACACCCGCGACGCCTCCCATCTCGACCGCGCCCGGGCGCTGACGGCTCTGCCCGAGGGCGGCGCGTCGGCCCGGCTGCTCGGACCGCACGACATGACCGGCCTGTGGTACGGACGCACCGGCGTCGCGTACGCCCTCCAGCAGGTGGCGGCCGTCACCGGCGAGGACCGCCCGCTGCGCGACGGCCTGCGGCTGCTGCACGCAGAGCTGGACCGGGCGAGGGAGTCCCAGGGCGAACTCGTCTTCCCGGTCTCCGCGAAGGACCGCAGGGGCATGTACTACCTGTACTGCGGCACCGCGGGTTTCCTCACCGTCGCCTCCCGCCAGCTGGCCGCCGCCCCGGACGAACGGCTGGCACGCGCCGTCCCGAAGCTCGTCGCCAAGGCGTCCATGACGTACGTGGCGCACGCCGGGCTCTTCCAGGGGCTCGCGGGGCTGGGGTTCGCCCTGGCCGAGTGCGGGCGGCTGCTGGACGACGAGCGGGCGCGGGCGGCCTCGTGGCGGTCGGCGCGGACGCTGTTCGCCCACGCGCTGCCCAGCGGCCGCGCCGTCCGCTTCCTCGGCGACCTGCGGCTGCGCCACAGCTGCGAGCTGTGGAGCGGGGCGTCCGGCGTGCTGCTCTTCCTGTCGCACCTGCTGCACCCGCGCCCCGACCCGCTCTTCAGCGTCGACGCGCTCGCCGGCCAGGCCGGCCAGGCCGGCCACGTGGGCCACGCCGGCCAGGCGTCCGCGGCCTCCCCGGCGTCTCCGGAGCCCCCGGCGCGCACCCCCCAGATGTCCGCCCGTCGTCCGACGGCGCGGCAGCCCTGAAGAACACGAGAGATCAGGAGATCCCCATGAGCGAGGTTCTGAACCTCCAGGAGATGGACGTCCCGGCCCCCGAGGAGCTGCAGGAGGAGCAGGGCAGCTACTTCATCTGCAGCGACGCCAGCTGGTTCCTCTGCGCGTGAGGCATCGCCGGGGGGGGGGGGGGGGGGGGGGGGGGGGGGGGGGGGGGGGGGGGGGGGGGGGGNCCCCCCCCCCCCCCCCCCCCCCCCCCCCCCCCCCCCCCCCCCCCCCCCCCGTCCGCAGGCGGACCGCCGCCTGCCCACCCGTCCGGACGACGCGAGGCAGCAATGATCGAACAGACATACGCGATGGCCGACGCCGACTACTACGCGCCCGTCGAGACCCTCGCCGACCGCGGCCGGGAGTACGCCCCGTCGAAGGTCCCGCACGGCTGGCGCCGCGTCGACCGCCACCTGTGGCGTTCCTGGGGACGCCAGGGCGCGACGCTTCCGGACCAGGGCTGGAAGGTGCACGTCTCGGCCCGCGCCGAACGGATCCCCGCCGTCCTCGACGTGGTCGCCGAGGAGTGCTTCGGCCGCGACATCCCCTTCAAGCACGTCGCGGCAGAACGGTTCGTCCTGCTGCTCCAGCACAAGCACGCCCCCCGGACGCAGAGCGGCAAGCTCGTCGTGGCCTACCCGGCCGACGAACGCGCCGCCGGGGCGCTCATGAGCGCCCTCGCCGCACGACTGGAGGACGAGCAGGGGCAGTTCGTCCTCACCGACCGCCGCTACGGCGACTCTCGCGTGGTCCACTACCGCTACGGCTCCTTCACGCCCCGCCGCCGTCTGCTGCCGGACGGCACCGGCACGCCGGTGCTGCGCGACGGCCACGGGCGGCTCGTGGCCGACCGCCGCGAGCCGCGCTTCCACCTGCCCGAGGGGATCACCGACCCGTTCGCGGCCGGCGCCGCCCCCGCGGCGCCCGGGACCTCCTTCCACGGCTTCGCCTTCGAGCGCGCCCTCCGCCACAGCAACGGAGGCGGAACCTACGCGGCTCGGGAGATCGCCACCGGGCGGAAGGTCTTCGTCAAGGAGGCCCGCGACCACACCGGGCTCTCCTGGGACGGCCTGACCGCCGTCGAACGCACCCGGCGCGAGTGGGAGATCCTGCGGACCCTGCACCGCGCCCACCCCGGGATCTGCCCCGAGCCGATCGCCTACTTCCGGGAGTGGGAACACGAGTTCCTGGTCACCGAGTTCGTCGAAGGCGTGACGCTCACCTCGTGGGTCGCCGCCAACAGCCCGGTGACCCGGGTGGAGGCCGGGCCGCGGGAGTGCGAGCGGTACACGGCCGACTGCGAGGCGATCACCGCCTCGCTGGAGGGCCAGCTGCGGTCCCTGCACGCGTCCGGCTACCTCTTCGGCGACGTCAGCCCCGGCAACGTACTGGTCGGCGAGGGCGCCCGGCCCCGGCTGGTGGACTTCGAGGCGGCCCGCGGCCTGCACGAGCGGGCCGTCTCCGTGGCCACCGACGGCTACGCACCGCCCGCCGGCCTGGTCGGGGACGATCCGACCGTCCAGGATCTCTACGGGATCTCGGCGCTCGTCCGGCTGATGCTCGGCCCGACGTTCGCCGTCGCCGACCGCTGCCCCCACTCGCTGGACCACCTGCGGGCCGACCTCCAGGACCGGATGACGGTGCCCGCCGCCCTGTGGGAGCGGGCCGTCCGCTACCACCCGGCCGACGGGCCGGCGCTGCTCCCGGGTCCCGGCGAGGTGGCGGCCGACCCGGAGCGCCACGTCCGCGGCCTGCGCGAGGAGGTGGCGCGGGCGCTGACCGCGATGGCCGACCCGGAGCGCGCGGACACGCTGTTCCCCACCGTTCCCGACGGCTACGCCAGCAACACCGTCTGCGTCGCCTACGGCTCCGCGGGCGTCCTGCACGCGCTGCGGCACGGCGGCGTCGCCGTGGACGAGCGGGTCGTCGCGCGCTTCCGCCGCGACGCGCTGGCCGAAGCGCCGGGTCTGCCGCCGGGGCTGCACGTGGGACTGGCCGGCGTCGCCTGGGTGCTGGCCGACCACGGCCGACTCGACGAGGCGCGCGACCTGCTCGCCACCGCGACCGCGCACCCGCTGACCGCCGGGCGGGCGGGCTTCGGCGAGGGCGCCGCCGGAGTGGCCATGACGCATCTGTCGCTCTTCGCCCACACCGGCGACGAGCAGCACGTCGAGACCGCGGAGCGTCTGCTGTCGGCGCTGCCGGAGGACGACGCGGAACTGTCGGCGCTGCTCGGCCGCGACGACCCGACCGGCTGGCTGCACGGCCGGTGCGGCATCGCCTGGGTGCTCCTGCCGCTGGCCGCGGTCACCGGGGACGCCCGCCACCTGCGGCGCGGAGTGCGGCTGCTGCACCGGGAACTCGACCGGGCGACCCCGGGGGTGTCGGGGTCGCCGCACTTCCCGGCGTCGGCGAAGGACCACAGGTCCATGCCGTACCTGTTCTGCGGCACCGCGGGGATGCTGCGCGCCGTCGCCCGGTACACGCGGGCGTGCGGGGACGAGCGCCTGGCGGCCGTCGAGAGCGACCTGTTGCCGCGGCTGCGCACCACGTACACGGTCATGCCGGGTCTCTACCAGGGCCTGGCCGGACTCGGTTTCGCGCTCGCCGACCACGCGGGCGTCAGCGGCGACGAGGCGTCCGCCCGGTCCGCGCTGCGCACGGCGAGGGCCCTGTTCAAGTACGCGGTCCCCGGCGACACCGGGGTGCGGTTCCACGGCGAGCGGCTCAAGCGCTTCAGCGCGGACCTGTGGAGCGGCGGGGCGGGAATCCTGCTCTTCCTCGACCAGGTGCTCGACGCGGGCGACGACCGGCTGTTCAGCCTCGACCGGCTGAGCGCGCGCCTCGGCGCGGCCCCGGCGCGCGATGCCGGCCACGCGAGGACCGGCTGACGCGTCGTCCGGAGGGTCCCGGGTGCGCGGCGGCCGCGCACCGGGGACTTGCGGTCAGCCGGTCGTCAGGATCTGCACGCCGTGCGCCGTGAGTTGCTCGACGACCGGGTGGTGGGGGTCGGCGTCGGTGATCAGCGCGCTGATGTCCTCCCAGGGCAGGACGCGGTACCGGGAGGCGGTGCCGATCTTCTCGGACGAGGCGAGGATGTAGGTGTCCGCGGCCCGTGCGGCCAGGGCGCGTTTCATGGCGGCCTCCTCCGCGTCGCCGGTGGTCAGTCCCGCCTCCGGGTGGACGCCGGTGACGCCGAGCAGGCAGAGGTCGGCCGAGACGTTCTGGGCCGCCTCGACCGCGGCGGCGCCGCAGGTGACCGCCGAGTGCTTGAAGAGGCGGCCGCCGAGCAGGAAGACCTCGGCCCGGGCGTGGTCGAGCAGTGCGGCCGCGATGGTCGGGCTGTGGGTGATCACGGTGCAGGCCAGGTCCGGCGGGAGGGCGTGGGCGACGGCGAGGGCGGTGGTGCCGCCGTCCAGGATCAGGGCGCCGCCGGGCCGCACGAGGGCCGCGGCGACCGCGGCGACCCGCTTCTTGCTGTCGGGGGTGACCGCCTGCCGGGCGGCGTAGTCCGCGACGGCCGGGGAGACGGGCAGGGCCCCGCCGTAGACGCGCTGGCACAGCCCCTCGGCGGCCAGGTCGCGCAGGTCGCGGCGCACGCTGTCCTCGGAGATGCCCAGGTCGGCGGCGACGTCCTTGGCGACGATCTTGCCCTCCCGGGCGAGCAGGTCCAGCAGGTGGTCGCGCCGTTCGGCAGCCAGCATCCGCACTCTCTCCTGTTCTTGCACGTTTCTGCGTGTATCGTAGCGCGCCATGACCGACACGCCCATGCTCGCCCCGGTGCGCCGCACCCCGCAGGAGAGCGCATGACCACCCGCCCCGGCATCGACGCCCCCGACCACCGCGGCCGTACCGGCCTCGACCACGCCGGCCGCGATCTGGACCGCAACCCCGACGTCGTGGTCCGCGACGTGGAACTCACTTCCCAGGGCTGGCACGTCCTGCGCCGCACGACCTTCGACTACCGCCGCCGCGACGGACGCTGGGTCACCCAGCAGCGCGAGACCTACGACCGTGGGAACGGCGCCGTCGTCCTGCCCTACGACACCGCACGCGGCCGCGTGCTGCTCACCCGTCAGTTCCGCTACCCCGCCTACGTCAACGACCACCCGGACGGCATGCTCGTCGAGGCCGCGGCCGGACTGCTCGACGGGGACGACCCGATCGCCGCCGTCCGCCGCGAGGCCGCCGAGGAACTCGGCGTCACCCTCGGACCGCTCACCCACGTCCTCGACGCCTACATGAGCCCCGGCTCCGTCACCGAGCGCCTGCACTTCTACGCCGCCCCCTACACCCCGGCCGACCGCACCGGAACCGGCGGCGGACTCGAAGAGGACGGCGAGGACATCGAAGTGCTCGAACTGCCCTTCACCGACGCCCTCGCCATGACCTACGACGGGCGCATCACGGACGGAAAAACCATCCTGCTCCTGCAATGGGCCGCCCTGAACGGCCCCTTCACCCCCACCGCGGACGCCCGCTGACACCCCGCTCCGCGGCAGGCCCCGCCCCGCCGACATCGGCCGCTAGGCGAGGGGGCGATTCAGGAGACGGGCGGCGTTCTCCGAGCTGAGGGCTCGCCATGTGATGGCCGGGGGCTGGTCGGCGGTGTCGATGGAGGCGATCTGCTGGGCGACCGCGCCGGCCGGCGTCCAGCAGTAGTCGCTGCCGTACAGAATG
>JAJSZB010000469.1:0-4962 GCA_050613715.1 Streptomyces sp. IBSBF 3018 | reverse complement strand
GTCGTGGGGGGCGGGGTGGTCGGCGGGGTGGTCGGCGGCTTCTCGCAGGGCTGCGACGTCTTGACCTGGTCGACGTTGTAGCGGGAGCTGTCCCCGGCGGTCACCACGAGGCGCACCTGGAGCGGCGCGTCGTGCGGCGGCAGCGCCCCGGTGTAGGTGAACGTGCTGCCGAAGTCGGGGTTGTCGGCCAGCGCGCCCTCGCCGCCGACGATCTTCAGCGTCACGGAGTTCGTGACGCGCTTGTTGTAGTCCTTCAGATGGACGGACACCGAATCGCACGTCACCGACCAGTTGCTGGTGTGCGCTGACGCGGGCGACGCGAACACGACTCCGCCGACCGCCACCGCGGCGATCATGGCGGCGCCCGTCACGGCGGACCTTCTGCGTATCCGATACGGCTCACTCATCACTGCTCCCACTGCTCCCTGGAATTTCCGGAACCGCCCCCGGGCCACTCCCCGTTCGGCTTTCGTTGCGTTGGACCGGGAAGGTACACCCGGGGTTGTACGCGCTCGCGCGCGGGGGCCCTGATGTACGCATTCCGAAGAATTCGGCGGGCCGCGATGTCGGTGCCCGGCAGTAGGCTCCGCGGCATGACCAGGAAACTCTCGCCGGCGCAGCGCAGGGCGGTGAGCGAGTCGGACCCGTCGACCGGGCGGCTGTCCGCGGACCCGCGCGTGTGCACCGCCCTGGTCGCCGCGGGCCTCGCGGTGCCGCACGGCCGCGGCGGCCACCACAGCCACTACCTCACCGCCGAAGGGCGGCGGCTGCGCGAGGAGTTGGCGCAGGACGCGGCGAGCCGCGCGGGGCGCGGCGGCGTCCGGGAGCGGGCGGGCGCGGCGGCGCGGAAGGTCACGGCGCAGGGGGACGTCGCGCCGGACGACGCCGGCGGGCCCGGCCGCCCGGGTGCGCGGGAGCCCGTCCGCGCGGGCGAGGGCCGCGACGACGCGCCGCCGGAGGAGCCCGCGGCCGGTGGCTCGTTCCGCGCGGACGACGGCACGGGCGACCGGCCGGCGCCGCCGCCCGCCGCGCGGGCCCGGCGCGCCGCGGAGGTGGCCGCGGCGTGGGAGGGCCTGCTGCAGATCCGCGCGGTGCTCGCGGACGGCGTGACCGGCGTCCCCGCGCCCTGGGAGCGCGACCGGCCGGTGCACGCGGTGGCGCTGGCGCTGGAGGCCGCGGGCTGTCCGCCGGCCCGCCGGGACTCCCCCGGCTACCGGGTGACCGCGTCGGCGCACCCCGGGCTCGCCGAGGTCACCTGGACGCAGCGGTCCTCCGCGGCGGCCGCGCTCGCCAAGTGCGCGCAGCTGCTGGCCGCGTACGGCTGGCAGCCGACGACCCACCGGACCCGTGGCGGCGACCCCTACCTGCTCACCTCCCCCGCCACCCGCTGACCGCCGCGCACACCGCGTGCGCAGGGCGGGGCGCGACACCCGCCCGGGGCCGCCTGTCGCCTCGCGCGGGGCCCGCATAGAGTCGTTGACCATGGAATATCGTCATCTCGGCCGGAGCGGCCTGGTCATCAGCGCGATCGCGTACGGCAACTGGCTCACCCACGGCTCACAGGTGGAGGAGGACGCGGCGACCGCCTGCGTGCGCGCCGCGCTGGACGTCGGGATCACCACCTTCGACACCGCCGACACCTACGCGCAGACCCGCGCGGAGTCGGTGCTCGGACGGGCCCTGAAGGGCGAGCGCCGCGAGGGCCTGGAGATCCTCACGAAGGTGTACTGGCCGACCGGTCCCGGCCGCAACGACCGCGGCCTGTCCCGCAAGCACATCATGGAGTCCATCGACAACTCGCTGCGCCGCCTGCAGACCGACCGCGTCGACGTCTACCAGGCGCACCGGTTCGACCGGTTCACGCCGCTGGAGGAGACGATGGAGGCGTTCGCCGACGTCGTGCACTCCGGCAAGGCCCACTACATCGGCGTCTCGGAGTGGACCGCGGACCAGATCCGCCGCGCCCACGCGCTCGCCCGCGAACTGCACGTCCCGCTCGCCTCCAACCAGCCGCAGTACTCCGCGCTGTGGCGGGTCATCGAGGGCGAGGTGGTGCCGACGAGCGAGGAACTGGGCCTGGGCCAGGTGGTGTTCTCGCCGGTCGCGCAGGGTGTGCTGACCGGCAAGTACGTGCCCGGCGGGCAGCCGCCCGAGGGGTCGCGCGCCACCGACGACAAGGGCGGCTCCGGCATGATCAGCCGCTGGATGCGCGACGACGTGCTGGAGCGGGTCCAGCTGCTCAAGCCGCTCGCCGCCGAGGCCGGCCTGACCATGGCGCAGCTCGCGGTGGCCTGGGTGCTGCAGAACCCGAACGTCTCGGCGGCGATCATCGGCGCGTCCCGCCCCGAGCAGGTCGCGGAGAACGCGAAGGCGGCCGGCGTGCGGCTGGACGCGGACCTGATGGCGCGGATCGAGGAGGCGCTGGCGCCGGTCGCCACCACCGACGCCAAGCGCGTCCACGACAACGTCCCGGCGCAGCGCCCCTGACGCCGCACGGCCGGGACGTGCGCCACGACGCCGTACGGCCGTGACGCCGTACGGCCGTGACGCCGTTCGGGCCGTGACGCCGTACCGCGGCCGACCGGGCGTAGACTGACTACACCCCTGTAGACGCGTGGGCCCGCAGCCCCCCGCGGGTGCGGGCGCACGGTCGCGCGGGGGCGGACGTCCCACCGCCGACGGCCGGGGCGGGCCCCTGCGGCCCGGGTCCCGGGGAAAGGCCCGCCCGACTCCATGCTGCGGCCCGTACTCCCGCGCCCCCGGCTGCTCCTGCTCCCCGCGCTCCTCGCCGCCGCCTTCGCGGTGCTGGCGTGGGTGGTGCTCGCCCGGCACGGCGCGCCGTATCCGGTGGACGCCCGGCCGCACCACTGGTCGGTCGCGCACCGGCCGCACTCCGCGGCGGTCGCCGCCCGCGCGGTCACCTCGGCGGGCACCGGTCCGTACCCGTATCTGGCGGCGGCCGTCGGCGGCTGGCTGGCCGGCGGCCGGACCGCGCGGCGCGGCACGGCGACCGCGCTGCTCGCGGTGGTGGCACTGCTGGTCGGCCAGTCGCTGCGCACGCTGCTCGCCGTGCTGCTGGGCCGGGCCAGGCCGCCGGCCGCGGACTGGGCCGCCCACGCGGCCGGCCACTCCTTCCCCTCCGGGCACACCGCGTCCAGCGCGATGGCCGCGGGCCTGCTGGCCTGGGGCCTGCTGCGGGTGCTGCCCGCGGTCGCCGGGCGCGCGGCGGCGGCGGTGTGCCTGCTGGCCGCAGCCGCGATCGGGTGCAGCCGGGTCTATCTGGGCGTGCACTGGCCGACCGACGTGCTCGGCGGCTGGCTGTTCGCCGGCTGCTGGCTGGCCGCCGTCCTGCCGCCGCTCGCCGCCTACGCGAACGGCGACGGGACGGACGGCGGAACGGACGAGCGGACGGACGGCGGGACCGGCGACGGGACGGCGGGCGGCGGTACCGGCGACGGGACGGCGGGCGGCGGGACCACGGGCGGCGGGACGGGTCAGACGGAGACGCCGTGGGAGCGCAGGTAGCGCAGCGGGTCGATGTCGTCGCCGTAGACCGGACCGGTCCTGATCTCGAAGTGCAGGTGCGGCCCCGTCGTGTTGCCGGTCGAGCCGGAACGCGCGATCCGCTGGCCCTCGTTGACGTGCTGGCCGGCCTTCACCGAGATCTGCGACAGGTGCGCGTACTGGCTGTAGTGCCCGTCCGCGTGCCTGATGACGATCTGGTAGCCGTAACTGCCGCCCCAGCCCGCGGTGACGACCGTGCCCGGGGCGACCGCGTGGACGGCGGTGCCGGTGGAGACCAGGAAGTCCACGCCGGTGTGGTAGCCGCTGGCCCAGCTGCTGCCCGACTCGTGGTACGGCGTGCCGATGGGCGCGTGCTCGACGGGGAGCGTGTATCCGGTACGCACGGGGGCGGACGCGGGCTTGGTGTGCCGCTCCAGCGTGCGGGTGCCGGTGGGCTTGGCCGCGGGCTTCGGCTTGGCCTTGGGCGCGGCCTTCGGGGCGGGCTTGGGCGCGGTCCTGGTCGTCGTCCTCGGCGCGGGCTTCGGCTTCGCCGCGGGGTGCGCCGCGGGCGCGGCGGGCGCGGAGTGGCCGACCGCGAGGCGCTGACCTGGGAAAATCAGGTCGGGGTCGGCGCCGACGACGCTCCTGTTGTCCCGGTACAGCTGCGGCCAGCCGCCCTTGACGTGCTGGTCCTCGGCGATGCCGGAGAGCGTGTCGCCGGCCGCGACGGTGTACCGGTCGCGGCCGGCGGCGGGGTGCGCGGGCGCCGGGTGGGTCGCCGCCGCGGGCTTGGCCGCCGGCGCGCCGGACGCCTTGGTGTGCGCGGTGTGCGTCGCCGGGTGCGCGGTGACGTGCGTCGCGGTCTGCTTGGTGTGCACGCTGCTCGCCGGCCGGGTCTTGGAGGCGGGCACGTGCACGGTGTGCGAGGCGGTGGCGGCCTCGCGGTTCAGCCCGGCCCGCACCGAGCAGACCGGCCAGGCGCCGGGCCCCTGGCTGCGCAGCACGGCCTCGGCGACCGCGATCTGCTGGTTCCTCGTGGCCAGGTCGGCGCGTGGCGCGTAGGCGCCGCCGCCGAAGGACTTCCAGGTGCTGGAGGCGAACTGCAGTCCGCCGTAGAAGCCGTTGCCGGTGTTGATGTGCCAGTTGCCGGAGGACTCGCAGTTGGCGACCTTGTCCCACACGCCCGCGGTCTCGGCGTGCGCGGTGCTCAGGCCGATGAGCGGCAGGGCCAGCCCGGCGCCGCTCGCCGTGACGGTCAGCGAAGCCTGGGAGACCCGGCTCGGGCGGTATCTGCGGTGGCGTCCGCGTAAGGCCATGGCGCGCGTCCTCTCCTGGACCGTGGCCGGTTTCCGGCCCGGGCGGGGCAAAGATAGGCCGGTACGCGGCGGCCGACAAGGGCGCGTCGGGCGCACACGGCGGCCCGCCCCGCGCCCCGGTCCACACCCCGGTCCACGCCTC
>JAJSZB010000468.1:0-7202 GCA_050613715.1 Streptomyces sp. IBSBF 3018 | reverse complement strand
CCGTGCGGGGTCCCTTGCGGACGCCTGTGCGGTGGATCTCCGCGGGAAACGCCCCGCACGGCTACCCTTGACAGGTGACCGACGCCAGAGAGACCGCAACCAGAACCAACGCGGCGCCGGTCCCTCTGCTGGACCCGCGCGAGGGCATCCCGCCGGTGACCGCCAGCCCGGACGCCCTCGCCGGCGTGGTCGCGGCCTTCGCCGCGGGTTCCGGTCCGGTCGCCGTCGATGCCGAGCGCGCCTCCGGCTACCGCTACGGGCAGCGGGCCTACCTGGTCCAGCTGCGCCGCGCCGGGGCAGGGACCGCGCTGATCGACCCCGTCGGATGCCCGGACCTGTCCGCGCTGGGCGACGCGCTGGCCGACACCGAGTGGGTGCTGCACGCCGCCACCCAGGACCTGCCGTGCCTGGCCGAGCTGGGCATGCGCCCCACGTCGCTCTTCGACACCGAACTCGCGGGCCGGCTGGCCGGGTTCGCCCGCGTCGGCCTCGGCGCGATGGTGGAGAACGTCCTCGGTTTCACCCTGGAGAAGGGCCACTCGGCGGTCGACTGGTCCACCCGCCCGCTGCCCGAGCCGTGGCTGCGCTACGCCGCGCTCGACGTCGAGCTGCTGGTCGACCTGCGCGACGCGCTGGAGGAGGAGCTGCGGGTCCAGGGCAAGCTGGACTGGGCGCTGCAGGAGTTCGCGGCGATCGCCGCCGCGCCGCCGCCGGCCCCCCGGGTCGATCCGTGGCGGCGCACGTCTGGGATGCACAAGGTGCGCAGGCGGCGGCAGATCGCGGTGGTGCGCGAGCTGTGGCTGGCCCGCGACCGCGCCGCCCGCGAGCGGGACGTCTCCCCCGGCCGGGTGCTGACCGACGCGGCGATCGTCGCCGCCGCGCTGGAGTCGCCGCCGAACGCCCACGCGCTCGCCGCACTGCCCGGCTTCGGGCACCGGATGGGCCGTCGTCAGCTGGAGCAGTGGCAGGCGGCGATCGACCGGGCGAGGGCGCTGCCGGAGCGCGAACTGCCGCAGCCGGCCGCGGCGTTCACCGGTCCCCCGCCGCCGCGGGCCTGGGCCGACAAGGACCCGGTGGCCGCGGCGCGTCTGTCGGCGGCCAGGGCGGCGGTCTCGGCGCTGGCCGAGGAGCTGAACCTGCCGCAGGAGAATCTGGTCGCGCCGGACACCGTGCGCCGGGTCTGCTGGGCGCCGCCGGCCGACGCCGGACCCGAGGTGGTCGCCTCGCTGCTCACCTCGCTGGGCGCGCGCCCCTGGCAGGTCCAGCTGGTCACGCCGCTGCTGACCACCGCGCTGCGGGCCCGCCCCGCGCCGCCCGCGGAGGCCGCGGCGGAGGCCACGGAGACCGCGCCGCCTGCCGCACCGGCCGCCTCGCCGCCCGCCGCGCCGCCTGCCGGACCCTCCGCCGCGCCTCCCGCGTAACCCTGGGTAACCCCACGTCCCCGCGGCACGCGATGTGACCTCCGCCGCTTCCGGGACCGGAGCTGTGCACATCGGTTACCCGCGAGTAGCATGACGGTGTCCAGCTTCCCGAATACAGCAGGAGCCAGCGTGCCTCGTACCGCGAGGGACGTCGTCTTCGTCGACGGCGTCCGTACCCCGTTCGGCAAGGCGGGCCCGAAGGGCATCTACCACGAGACCCGCGCCGACGACCTGGTGATCAAGTGCATCCGGGAGCTGCTGCGGCGGAACCCGGACCTGGACCCGGCGCGGATCGACGAGGTCGCGGTCGCCGCCACCACCCAGATCGGCGACCAGGGCCTGACCCTCGGCCGCACCGCGGGCATCCTGGCCGGGCTGCCCACCACGGTGCCCGGCTTCTCCGTCGACCGGATGTGCGCGGGCGCGATGACCGCGGTGACCACCACCGCCGGCGGCGTCGCCTTCGGCGCGTACGACGTGGTGGTGGCCGGCGGCGTGGAGCACATGGGCCGGCACCCGATGGGCGAGGGCGTGGACCCCAACCCGCGCTTCGTGTCGGAGAAGCTCGTCGACGAGTCCGCGATGTTCATGGGCATGACCGCGGAGAACCTGCACGACCGCTTCCCGCGGCTGACCCGGCAGCGCTCCGACGAGTACGCGGTGCGCAGCCAGGAGAAGGCGGCGAAGGCGTACGCGAACGGCAAGATCCAGCAGGACCTGGTGCCGATCGCGATCCGCCGCACCGACGAGGAGGCCGGGGAGACCGGTTGGGGCCTGGCCACCGCCGACGAGCCGATGCGCCCGGGCACCACGCTGGAGCAGCTCGCCGGGCTCAAGACCCCGTTCCGCCCGCACGGCCGGGTCACCGCGGGCAACGCGGCCGGTCTCAACGACGGCGCCACCGCCTCGCTGCTGGCCGCCGAGGACGTCGCCCGCGAGCTGGGCCTGCCGGTGAAGATGCGCCTGGTCTCGTACGCCTTCGCGGGTGTCGAGCCGGAGGTGATGGGCATCGGCCCGATCCCGGCCACCGAGAAGGCGCTCGCCCGGGCCGGCCTGGGCATCGACGACATCGGCCTGATCGAGGTCAACGAGGCGTTCGCGGTGCAGGTGCTGTCGCTGCTCGACCACTACGGCATCGCCGACGACGACCCGCGGGTCAACCAGTACGGCGGCGCGATCGCCTTCGGCCACCCGCTGGCCTCCTCCGGGGTGCGGCTGATGAACCAGCTGGCCCGGCAGTTCGAGGAGCAGCCGCAGGTCCGCTACGGCATCACCACCATGTGCGTCGGGTTCGGCATGGGCGGCACGGTCATCTGGGAGAACCCGCACTTCGAGGGAGCGGCCAAGTGAGCACGCAGGGCACCCAGGAACTCCTCAGGGGCGCGGCGGAGCTGTTCCCCGGCGAGGTCGTGACGAAGGCCCAGGTCCGCCACCTGGACCTGCCGGGCGGCGCCGGACGGTTCGCGCTGATCACCCTGGACAACGGCTTCGACCACACCAAGCCGACCACCTTCGGCCCGCAGTCGCTGGCCAACCTGGACGCCGCGATCGACCAGGTTGAGAAGGAGGCGGCCGAGGGCACGATCGTCGGCGTCGGCATCACCGGCAAGCCGTTCATCTTCGCGGTCGGCGCGGACCTCAAGGGCGTGGAGCTGCTGAAGCGGCACGAGGACGCGCTCGCCATCGGCCGCGGCGGCCACGAGGTGTTCAAGCGCCTCCAGCAGCTCGCGGTGCCGACGTTCGCGTACTACAACGGCGCCGCGATGGGCGGCGGCGTCGAGGTCGGCCTGCACTGCTCCTACCGCACGGTGTCGGCCTCGGTCCCGGCCTTCTCGCTGCCCGAGGTCTTCCTCGGCCTGGTCCCCGGCTGGGGCGGCTGCACGCTGCTGCCGAACCTGATCGGCGCCGACCGCGCGGTGACCGTGATCATCGAGAACTCGCTCAACCAGAACCGCCAGCTCAAGGGCGCGCAGGTGCACGAACTGGGCATCGCCGACGCGCTGTTCGAGGCGGCGGACTTCCTGGAGCAGTCGCTCGCCTGGACGTCGGCGGTGCTCAGGGGCGAGATCGAGGTGGTCCGCCCCGAGGTGGACCGCGGCGAGGGCTGGGACCGGGCGGTGGCCCGCGGCCGGGCGATCGCGGACGGCAAGGTGCACGGCGCCGCGCCGGCCGCCTACCGCGCGCTGGACATCATCGACGCCGCCCGCGGCGGCGACCTGCGGCACGGCTTCGACGCCGAGGACCGGGCGCTGGCCGACCTCATCATGGGCGGCGAACTGCGCGCCGGCGTCTACGCGTTCAACCTGGTGCAGAAGCGCGGCAAGCGGCCGGCCGGGGCGCCGGACAAGTCGCTGGCCCGCCCGGTGAACAAGGTCGGCGTGGTCGGCGCGGGGCTGATGGCCTCGCAGCTGGCGCTGCTGTTCGCCCGCCGCCTGGAGGTGCCGGTCGTGCTGACCGACATCGACCAGGAGCGGATCGACAAGGGCGTCGGCTACGTCCACGGCGAGATCGACAAGCTGCTCGGCAAGGGCCGGATCGGCCAGGACAAGGCCAACCGGCTCAAGGGCCTGGTCACCGGACACCTGGACAAGGCCACGGCGTTCGGCGACGCGGACTTCGTGATCGAGGCGGTCTTCGAGGAGCTGGGCGTCAAGCAGCAGGTCTTCGCCGAGCTGGAGGCGGTGGTGCGGCCGGACGCGATCCTGGCCACCAACACCTCCTCGCTGTCGGTCTCGGAGATGGCGCAGAAGCTGGAGCACCCCGAGCGGGTGGTCGGCTTCCACTTCTTCAACCCGGTCGCGGTGCTGCCGCTGCTGGAGATCGTCCGCGCGGACGCCACCGACGACGCCTCGCTGGCGACGGCGTTCGCGGTGGCCAGGAAGCTGAAGAAGACCGCGGTGCTGGTCAAGGACGCCCCGGCGTTCGTGGTCAACCGCATCCTGACCCGCTTCATGGGCGAGATCCAGAACGTCATCGACGAGGGCACGCCGGTCGCCGTCGCGGAGAAGGCGGTCGAGCCGCTGGGCCTGCCGATGTCGCCGCTGGTGCTGCTGGAGCTGGTCGGCCCGGCGATCGGCCTGCACGTCTCCGAGACGCTGCACCGCGCCTTCCCCGACCGCTTCACCGTCTCGGAGAACCTCGCGGCGGTGGTGAAGGCCGGCAAGCGCGGCTTCTACGTCTACGACTCCGGCGCGCCGGAGCTGGACCCGGAGGTCGCGGCGCTGCTGAAGCAGGGCGACATTGTGCTGACCGAGCAGCAGGTGCGCGAGCGGGTGCTGGACGCGGTGGCGCAGGAGATCGGGCTGATGCTGGCCGAGGGCGTGGTCGCCGAGGCGCAGGACGTCGACCTGTGCCTGATCACCGGCGCGGGCTGGCCCTTCCACCTGGGCGGCATCACGCCGTACCTGGACCGTGAGGGCGTCTCCCAGCGGGTCAACGGCAAGCCGTTCCTCGCGCCGGGCGTGGCGAGCGTGCCGGAGTAACCGGCGGCGCGCGGTTCTTCGAGCGGTACGGGCCCGGGGGGGGGGGGGGGGGGGGGGGGGGGGGGGGGGGGGGGGGGGGGGGGGGGGGGGGGGGNCCCCCCCCCCCCCCCCCCCCCCCCCCCCCCCCCCCCCCCCCCCCCCCCCCGGCGCGTTCCCCGGGCGCGGCGGCCGGACGGCGGACGGACGGCGGATGCACGATGGCTGGACGGCGGCCGGCTCCCCGGCGTGAGGGCGTGCCGCGGCACGGGGAAAAACGGTTCGACGGCGTGCGCGGGCCGCTGGCACAGTGGCGTCCCATGGCGAACGCCCAGCGAGTGACGGCCGCGGACGTGCGGCTCATGCAGGGCCTGGCGCAGCGGGTCACCGCCGCCCGGCCGGAGTTGGTGAACAGCGACGCGTCGTACGGCGAACTGGCCTGGGGCTGGGGCAAGGGCCACGCGACCCTGGACCCGAGCTGGCGGCGCCGGCTGTGGCGGGCCGGCGGGGACGTGGTGGCCTGGGCCTGGGCGGTGCTCCCGCACCGGCTGACGCGCAACGACGGGTCGGTCAAGGAGGTCCGGCAGGCGTATCTGGGCTACCAGATCCACCCCGACCACGCGGGCCTGGTGGACGAGGTGATCGGCTGGTACGACGAGGTGGCCGCGGGCCTGACCCGCACCGTGCTGCCGAGCGCCGCCGACGGCTTCGGGCTGGAGCGGTGGGCCGCGCACGGCTACGTCACCGACGAGGCCGCGCTCGGCGAGCACGGCTCGTGGACCCAGCTCAACCGGCGCGACCTGGCCGACCTGGAACGGCCGGTGCTGCCGGACGGCTACCGCTTCCGCACCGCCGACGAGGCCGGGCCGCAGGCCGCGGTCCGCGCCCACCTGGACGCGTGGGCTCCCTCGGCGTACACCGCCGAGTCCTACGAGGGCGTACGGTCCACCGCCGCCTACCGCGGCGACCTGCACGTGCTGGTCGAGGCGCCGGACGGCGCCATGGCGTGCTCGACGATCATGTGGCTGGACGAGGCGAACAGGACCGTGGAGTTCGAGCCGGTCGGCACCCACCCGGAGCACCGGCGCCGCGGGCTCGCGCGGGCGATGCTCCTGCACGGCATGCACCTGGCCCGCGCGGCCGGCGCGACGCACGCGACCGTGGCGTGCCTGGGCGCGCCGGGACACCCCAAGGCACGCGCCCTCTACCACGGCCTCGGCTTCCGCGAGATCTCCCGGGACGCTCCCCTCGTGAAGCCCGCGACGGCCGCCTGAGCACGGCCCCGGTCACGGGCCGAGCCCGGTCACGGTCCGAGCCGGTCACGGCCCGAGCCCGGTCACGGCCCTCCTCACGGCCCTAGTTGAGCCGCGCGCCGGCTGACGGGGGCGCGGGGTGGGCGAGCAGGCTGACCGTCAGGTCGCGTACCAGCGCCTTGCGCTCGTAGTCGTCCAGCTCGGCCAGGCCCCGCTCGGAGATGCCGCGCACCGCCTCGGCCACCGCGGCCAGCGCGTCGTCCAGCACCGCCTTGCGCTGCCGGGCGTCCAGCGCGGCGATCCGGGCGCGGCGCATGACCGGCGCCACGTCGGGCGCGTAGTCGATCCGGACCGGTGTGGCGGAGAAGACCTCCAGGCCGGCCGGGCGCACCGCGTCGGCGATCAGCCGCTGCAGCTCGTCGGCGAGCCGGTCGCAGTCGCGCAGGGTCGGCGACTGGCCGCGGAAGTCGTCGGCCGGGTGCCGGGAGACCGCCAGCGCGAGGGCCGCCTCGACGGTCTCGCGCAGGAAGCGCCGGTGGTCGTGGACCGCGAAGGCGGCCCGCGCGCTGTCCCTGACCCGCCACACCACGAGCAGCGTCACCTGGATCGGCGTGCCGTGCGCGTCGACCGCGTCGACCGGGCGGCTGCGCCAGTGCCGCAGCGTGACGTCGAGCCTGCGGCGGCGCAGCAGCGGGCTGATCCAGAGCAGCCCGGTGCGGCGCACGGTGCCGCGGTAGGCGCCGCAGCGGGTGAGCACCCACACGCTGCCCGGACGGCCGCGGGTCAGCCCGCACAGCACGAAGACGGCCACCGCGGCGAGCACGCCCAGGCCGCTCCACAGGCCGGGGCCGGTTCCGGTGCGCGGCGGGCGCGGCAGCGCGCCCGGCCACACCGGCGTGATCGGCAGCAGGCCGGCCTGTCCCACCAGCCAGCCGGCCGCGCCCGCGGCGGCCACCAGGCTCAGGACAGCCGCCCAGCCGGGCAGGCAGGGTCCGGGCCGCTCGGTGGGCGTGGCGGCCTCAGCGGGGTCCTGGCCGGGCTCCGGGGAGCCGGGCGGGTGGGCCCTGGGC
>JAJSZB010000467.1:0-5002 GCA_050613715.1 Streptomyces sp. IBSBF 3018 | reverse complement strand
CCCCCCCCCCCCCCCCGCCCCCCCCCCCCCCCCCCCCCCCCCCCCCCCCCCCCGCGCGGTTCGAGCGGCGCTTCGGGGTGGCCGTCGGCGAGTCGTACGGGACCACCGAGACCGGCGTCGTCGCGATGGACGTCAGCGGCGCCTCGCGGCCCTCGGTCGGACCCGCGGCGCCCGGAGTGGTGCTGCGGGTGCGCGACGGCGAGCTGGAGGTCCTGCTGCCCGAGGGCTCGCCGTATCTGTACGGGTCGGCCGGCGAGCGGTACGCCGACGGCTGGCTGCTCACCCGCGACCGCGCCCGGATCGATGCGGCAGGCGGCGTGCACCTGCTGGGCCGCGGCGACTCCCTGGTGGTCGTCGGCGGCCTGAAGCTGGATCTCGTCGAGGTCGAGGACGTGCTGCGGCTGCATCCCGCGGTCACCGGGGTGGTGGTCGTGCACGCCGGCGCCACCGAGGCGTACGTGTCGGCGGCGGACGCGGACGCGGCGCTCGAAGGGGAGCTGCTGCGCTGGTGCCGCGAACGGCTGGCGGACTACAAGGTGCCCCGCGTGGTGCGCGTCGTGCCCGATCTGCCGCGCACCTCCAACGGCAAGCTCGTCCGCCGCCGCGACGTGCTGCACGCCCTGCCGGGCCAGGGCTGAACCCCGGGCCGTCACGCCCCGCCGGGCGGCGGCCGAGACATCAGGGCGGGCACGGCGCCCGCCGCACCCCCCACTCCACGCGCAGAAGGGCCCGCACCATGCAGACGGCTTTGCACCAGGAGATCCGCACCTACGTGCTCAGCACCATCACCGAGGACATGAACCTGCCGCTCGACACCGACCTCGTCACCGACGACAGCCCGCTGGGCACCGGCGGCATCGACCTGGACTCGCTGAGCCTGATCGAGCTGGCGCTGCGTCTGGAGCGCCGGTTCGGGGTGGAGTTCCCGGACGACGACATCGAGCCGGTGGGCGCGATGAAGCTGGGCGACCTGGTCCAGGACGTCGTCCGACGGGGCGCCACCGCATGACGGCGGCGCCGGGGCCGGGGCAGCGCCCCGGGCAGCAGATCACCGCGGACGCGGTGCGCGAGCTGCTGTCCGACCCGAAACTCTTCGCCGGGCTGCCGGCCGGTCCCGACGACGACGCCGAGATCGCGCTCGACTCGCTCGGGCTGGTGTGGTTCCTGCACCAGGTGGAGCTGCGGTACGGGCTGGTGATCGAGCCGCGGGAGGAGTTCTTCACGGACTTCACGTCGGTGCGGCGGATCACCGCGTACCTCAGCGCGTACCCGGCGGACGCCGCCGGAACGGGCGGGCGCCCGTGACCGGGGGTGTGGTGGTGACCGGGTTCGGGGTCCGCACGGCGTTCGGCGCCGGCGCGGACGCGGTGCGCGACGGGGTCTTCGACGGGCGGCCCGCGTTCGCGCCGATCACCCGTTTCGACACCGGCCCGTACCGTGCGGACGTGGCCGCGACCGGCGGCCCGGCCGCGCCGCTGCGGGAGGTGCTGGCCGAGACCGCCTGGGCGGCGGTCGCGATGGCCGGGCTGCCGGCGGGCGCGCCGGCCGCCGTACTGGTCGGCACGGCGGGCGACTTCACCGGCCTGACCCGGCACTGGCGGGGCGCGGCGGCGGATGGGGCGACGGACGCGGACGCGGGCGCGGAGAACACGCTCGGCGCGGGCGGCGCGGAGAAGGCGCTCGACGCGGGCGGCGTGGGCGGCGCGGAAAGCCCGGGCGCCGCGAAGAGCGCGGGCGGTGCCGAGGAGACCGTGCCGGCGTGGCAGGCCGCCGCGCTCGGGCAGGCGCTCGGCGTGAAGGGTCCGCGAATCGCGTTCACCAACGCGTGCGTCGCCTCCGCCACGGCGGTCGCGCACGGCTGCCGGCTGATCGCGTCCGGCCGCGCCGAGACCGTGGTCTGCGCCGGCGCCTATCTGGTGGAGGAGGAGAATCTCGCCAAGTTCGGCTCCGGGTTCGCGTTGTCGGGCGAGGGGACGATGCGGCCCTTCTCCGCCGACCGCAGCGGGCTGCTGCTCGGCGACGGCGCCGGCGCCGTGGTGCTGGAGTCGGCCGCCGGCGCGCGGCGGCGCGGCGCGCGGGCGCTGGCCGCGCTGACCGGGTGGGGAGCGGCCTCCGACGCCCACCACGTCGCGCGACCGCACCCGCGGGGCGCCGGGCTGGCCGCCGCGGCCGCGCGGGCGCTGCGCGTCGCGGGCGGTCCGCGGGTCGACTACGTCAACGCGCACGGCACCGCGACACGGCACAACGACCCGGCCGAGACGCTGGGGGTGCGCACGGTCCTCGGCACGGGGGCGGACCGCGTGCCGGTCAGCTCGACCAAGAGCACCACCGGGCACCTGCTGGAGGCGTCCGGAGTGGTCGAGCTGGTCATCACCCTGCTCGCGGTACGGGACGGCGTGCTGCCGCCGACCGCCGGGTTCACCGGTCCCGACCCGCTGTGCGACCTGGACTACGTGCCCAACCGGCCGCGCCGGGCGGACATCCGCACGGCGGTGTCCCTCAACGCCGCGTTCGGCGGGGCCAACACCGCGCTCGTCGTGGAGCGGGCATGATCGCGGCGGTGTCCGACGCGTCCGCGCCCCCGGTGCCGGGTTTCGTGGAGTCCGCCTTCAGCCCGCTGGTGCACCAGGCCGTCACGCGCTGCCTGTCCGCGCGGCCGGGCGACGGCGCACGGACCGCCGTCGTCCTGGGCAGCGCGATGGGCGACGCGACGACGCTGGACTCCGGGAGCCGGCTGCTCGTCGCCGGCCAGGTGCACAACGCGCTGCTGTTCATGCAGAGCACCGCCAACGCGGTCCTCGGCCGGATCAGCTGCGACTTCGGCATCACCGGGCCGCTGCTGAGCCTGTCGGTCGCCGGCGACCTCGCCGACGAGTTGCTGGACACGGCGGAACTGCTGCTGGAGGACGAGGAGGTGGACCGGGTCGTCGTGGTCGGCGTCGAACTGGCCGCGACGGGACGCACCGCCGAGGCCCACCACGGGCTCGGCACGGCCCCGCCCGCGGAGGACCTCGCGGTGGCGGTCCTGGTCGAGCGCGGCGACCCGCTGCCGCGCGCACGCCGCGACGCCGCCCCGGCCGACGGCGCCTCCGCCGATGACATCCCGACCGACGACATCCACGACGGCGTCACCCGGCACGACGCCACCCCCGCACACGAGTACGGCAACCTCCGCGGCCTGATGGACCTGGCCGCCCGAATCCAGGGGACGACGCAATGATCTCCAAGGAAGACCGCGCGCGGATCGCCGCCGACGCCGCCTTGGGCGCCGGGAACGTGATCCACCGGCTGAAGGCGTACGGCAGGCCGATGGACGAGCCGGCGCTGTGGACGGACCGCACCTGGCAGGCCCCGGACGGCAGCCGCCCCGGCGTGCTGACCCTGGGCGAGCTGCACGAGGCCATCGAGGCGTACGCCGGGTGGTACCACGCGCAGGGCGTCGGGCCGCGCGACCCGGTGGCGATCCAGACCTTCTCCAGCACCGAGTTCGCCGTCAACTACCTCGCGCTCACCTCGCTGGGCGCGATCCCGTCCTTCGTCAACGGCAACCTGCGCCCGGAGACCGCCCGCGAGTACGTGCGCCGGCAGGGCGCGGTGGGCGCCCTCACCGACGAGGCCCACGCCGCGGTGCTGGGCGATGACCGCCAGGCGCTGGGGCTGGCCTTCCACGCGACCGCGGCCGACGTGCACCCCGGCGACCGCGCGCTGCTCCCGGCCGGCTACCCGTACCGCCACCACGCCACCGACCCGATCATCATCTCGCACTCCTCGGGCACCACCGGGATGCCCAAGGCCGTGCCGCACACCCACCAGACCCTGCTGTACGCACAGTTGCACCGCCTCAAGCTGTCGGTCGGCACCGCGATGGGCCGGCTGCTGGTGGCGCTGCCGGGCTCCCACAACGCCGCGATCTCAGTCATGCTGTTCGGCCTGATGCTGCGCTCGCCGGTGATGATGCTGTCCAGCCAGCGCGGCACGGACGTGCTGGACGCGATGGAGTTCTTCCGGCCCACGACGGTGTTCGCCTTCGCGGGCACCTACGGGGAGATGGCCGCGCAGGACCTGTCGGCGCGCGACCTGTCCAGCGTGGAGGCCTGGTACAACACCGGCGACGCCGCGCACGAGGCGCACATCAGGGCGCTGATCGCCCAGGGCAGCCACATGACGGTCGGTCGGGACCTGCAGCGGCGGCGGGTCGAGGGCTCGGTCTTCACCGACGGTCTCGGCTCCTCCGAGACCGGCTACTCGCTCTTCCACAACGGGCACCGGCCCGGACGCTCGTCCTTCTCGCGCTGCGTGGGCAAGCCGATGAGCTTCGCCGAGGCGGCGGTGCTGGCCGAGGACGGCACCGAGCTGCCGCCCGGCGAGGTGGGGCGGCTCGGCGTGCGCTCGCCCACGCTCACCCCCGGCTACTGGAACGACTCGCTGACCTTCCACCGGCTGCGGCTCGGCGGCTACTGGCTGACCGGCGACCTGTCGTACCGCGACGAGGAGGGCAACTTCTACCACCTGGACCGCGCGCCGGACGCGGTCCGCACCGCCGCGGGCATCGTCTTCAGCACCCGCACCGAGGAGTTGCTGCTGCGCGAGCTGCCCGAGCTCGACGACTGCACGGTGGTCGCGGTCGCGCCGGAGGGCGTGCGCGCCGACTGGGACGGCGACGGGATCGCCGAGGCGTACGTGCTCGTCCAGGCGGGTGCGGACGCGCCGGACCGCGACGACGCCGGGTGGGCGCGGGAGGTGAACCGGGTGCTGGCGGCCGAGGGCTTCCCGCCGCTGGCCGGCGCGCTGCGGATGGACGCGGGCGACGTCGTCAAGGGCGCCACCGGCAAGGTGCTCAAGCGCGAGATGCGCGAGCGGTTCAGGGCCAGGGCGGCGGCGGGCGGCGGCCTGCAAGCGGCGGCCGGCGCGGATGCCGCCGCGGCCGGCGGCCACGGCGGGGCGGCGCGATGACCGCGGCCGACCGCACGCGTCCCGTCCCCCGGCCGGTCCCGCCCCCCGC
>JAJSZB010000466.1:0-5007 GCA_050613715.1 Streptomyces sp. IBSBF 3018 | reverse complement strand
GGGTTCGCGGCCGGGGCGGGTGCGTCGGCGGGTGGCCGGCGCGGCCCCGGCGGGCGGCGCGGGAGTCAGGTGTGGAAGGGCAGGCCCGCGCCCGCCGCCAGCTCCTCCGCGTCCGGTCCGTCCGCGGCCGGCACCAGCGAGGGCGTGCCGTCGCCGACCGGGACGACGCCCAGCTCCAGCAGTTCGGCCATCGCAGCGCTGCCGGCCATGTCCCGCACCTGCAACTGGTAGCGCGCGGTGGTCCGGTAGGTGCCGCCGTTGTCGTCGCCGGTGCGTTGCAGGAAGCCGGAGTCGACCAGGAAGGCGACCGCCTTGCCGATGATGCCGGTGGTCGAACTCGCCAGCCTGCGCGCGTCCTTGGTGGCGCCGGTGGCGCTGCGCCGGGTGTAGACCCGCCAGGCCGCCTCAAGGCCGGGCGCGTCGCTGGCCGGGTCGGTGTTCTCGCCCGCCTCGTCGGCCCGCTCCTCCAGCCGGCGGCAGGCCTGGCGCACGAACGCGTCCACGCCGTGCACGGTGATACGGCCGATGTAGCCGTCGTCGGCCAGGTCCTCGGGGCGGGGGAAGGCCAGCGCCGCGGCGGCGAGGTGGGCGAGACCGTGCAGGAACCGGTCGCCGGCGTCGGAGGCGGCGCGCCGCGCGTAGTCGCCCATCCGGACCGCGAACAGCGAGTCCTCGGCCGCGGCGACGGCCATGCCGGCCCGCGGCGAGACCTCCAGGACCACCAGGCCGAGGCCGGCGGCGACCGCGTCGGCGAGGCGGGCGAAGGCGGGGTCCTCGCGGTGCCGGCGGATCAGGTCGGCGTACTCCGCGTCACGCGCCGGCAGCAGCTTGGCCTGGAGGCCGAGTCCCACGAGGCGGGCGGCGTCCGCCACGTCGCCGGGGGTCAGGGCGGCGGGCGCGGCGGTCTCCGCGTGCCGCGGGTCGGCGGCGGTCTCGCGCGGGTCGCGGGCGTGCGGCACGTCCCGGACCTGCGGCACGTCCCGGGGGTGAGATGCGTCGCGGGCGTAGGAGGCGTCCCGGGGATGCGGCATGTCCCGGGCGTCGCGCGGGTGCGGCATGTCCCGGGCGTCGCGGCCCTCGCGCGCGTCGCGCGGGTCCTGGCCGTGGCGGCCGTCGTGCGCCTCGCGTACGTCTCGGCCGTCGCGCGGGTCCTGGCCTTCGCGGAAGTCCTGGTGCTCCCGTGGGTCGTTCACGTCACTCACTCCTCGGGCCGGGCTGGGTCAGCCGGGCGGTGCCCAGGATCAGGTCGGCGCCGCCGAACTCGGGGTCGTCCAGCGGGGTGCCGTCGTCGACGGCGAACAGCACCCGCGGCTCGCCCTGCCGGTGCGCGGTGCCCACCGGCGGCGACGCGGCGTGCACGGCCAGCAGCGCCACCAGATACGGCAGGTCGGGGTCGCGCAGCCGGGCCTCGGCGAGCAGGCCCGACAGCCGGCGCGGCGCGTCGTCGGGCAGGTCGAGCAGTTCCGTGGCCGAGTCCAGCTGCTCCTCGGAGAACCGGGAGTCGTCCGGGGTCGCCACCAGGTCGGGCTCGGGCATCTCGGCGCCCAGGTGCTCGCGTTCGACCGGCGGGGTCAGCAGCAGGTCGACCAGGTCGGTCATGCGGACCGCGCCGGGGGTGCGCAGACCGGCGCCGCGGGCGAAGAACGCGTCGGTGACCCGCGAGGCCCGCTCCACCGGCAGGGGCAGGATCGGCGCGACCAGCTGCCCGTACAGGTCCAGGCCGGCCCGGGCGGGCGGCGCGGCGAACGCCTGCCGGTCCTGTTCCGCGCGGAACAGCGGCCCGGCCTCCAGCAGCCGGGACTGCAGCTGGGTGTGCCGGCGGATGCAGTCCTTGACGATGTCGACGAGTTCGGCGGCGCGCCGCTTGTGCTCGGGGTCCTCCGCCTCGTCGCGCGCCTTGCGGATGTTGGTCAGGATCGCGTTCTCGTGGCGGTAGCGGTCGGCGACGTGGTCCAGCGCCTCGGCGATCATGTCGGGCACGCGGCGCAGCCAGTCCACCGCCCTGACGTTGCGCCGGGTGGCCTCCAATGTGCGGCGCAGCGCCTCCGCGTACTGCACGGTGCGGTAGCGGGCCTGCTCCGCGGCGAGTTGGGCGTCGGCGAGGCGGCCGCGGCTGATCAACACCTCCAGCTTGACCTCGGCGGCGATCTGGGCGCTGGTGACGTCGGTGTCGAGGGCGCCCACCAGGACGTTGACCGCCTCGTCCGTGGTGCGCAGGTAGACCCCGCCGCCCGGGCCGGGCACCTCCTCGATCAGCTTGAAGTCGTAGTCCCGCCGCACGTACGCGCCGTCGGGGTCGAAGGTGCCGTAGACGGCGCGGAAGCCGCGGTCGGCGCTGCCGACGTTGATCAGATTCTCCAGCACCCAGCGGGCCGCCCGCTCGTGCTCCGCGGCCTCCCGCGCGGGGGCCTGGGCGGCGACCCTGGGCAGCAGCCTGGCCACTATCTGGTCGTGGTCCGCGCCGGTGTCGAAGTCCATGTTCAGCGTGACCAGGTCGATCGCGGCGAGCGCGACCTCCGCCATCGCGTACACGCTGTACTCGCCCGCCAGGTTGGCCTTGCGGACGTCGAGGTCGTGCAGCGGCGCGGTGCAGGCGAGCGCCTTGAGCCTGCGGGCCAGGCCCTCGTCCGCGGCGGGCCCCGGCGCGGGGCGCGCCGCGCCCGGCAGGCTGCGCGGCGGGTGCGGGACGGTCGTGGTCACGCCCCACACATTAGGGGCTGGCACCGACATCGAACGAAACGGCACGGACCGCCACGGGGTGGACGCGCGACGCGCGGCCGCCCGGGATGCGATGATCGCGCGGGCGGGGTACGGGCAGGGGACGCGGGCACGGCGCGGACCGGGCGGGCGACGCCTGCCGGGCGAGCGGGCGGCGCGGACCTCGCGGGCGGCGCAGGGCGCGCGGTACGGCGGACGGAACGGCGAGCGGATCGGGCGGAGCGGCATGGCGGACACGACCGGCGCGGCACACGCGGTGATCGACCTCAACGCGGATCTCGGCGAGGGTTTCGGGCGCTGGCGGCTCACCGACGACGAGGCGCTGCTGTCGGTGGTGACCAGTGCGAACGTCGCCTGCGGCTACCACGCGGGCGACCCGGCCACGATGCGTCGGGTGTGCGAGCTGGCGGCGCGGCGCGGGGTGCGGATCGGCGCGCAGGTGTCGTACCGCGACCTGGCCGGCTTCGGGCGGCGCGCGATGGACGTGCCGCCGCAGGAACTGGCGGCGGAAGTGGCGTACCAGATCGGTGCGTTGGAGGTGTTCGCGCGGGCGGCGGGCGCGGGGGTGGCGTATGTGAAGCCGCACGGCGCGCTGTACAACCGCGCGGTGCGCGACGCGGAGCAGGCCGCCGCGGTGGTGGACGGCGTACGGCTGGCCGGCGAGCTGCCCGTACTGGGCCTGCCTGGCTCGCAGTTGCTGCTCGCGGCCGAGCGGGCGGGGCTGCGGGCGGTGCCGGAGGCGTTCGCGGACCGCGCGTACACCGCGGACGCCACGCTGGTGCCGCGCCGCGAGCCCGGCGCGGTGGTCGAGGACGCGGACGCGGTCGTGGCCCGTTCGGTACGGCTGGCGCGCGAGGGGCTGGTGACCGCGGCGACCGGCGAGGACGTCGCGGTCGGCGCGCGTTCCCTGTGTGTGCACGGCGACACCCCGGGGGCGGCGGGCCTCGCGGTGCGGGTGCGGGCCGCGCTGGAGGACGCGGGGCTGCGGGTGGTGGCGTTCGCGTGAGGCCGCGGATGCGGGTGCTGCCGGCCGGCGCGTCGGCCGTGCTGGTCGAGACGGAGGACGGCGCGCAGGCGGCGGCGCTGCACGCGGAGTTGGTGCGGCGGCGCAGGGCCGGCGGCGAGGAGGCGCAGGCGCTGGCCGGGGTCGAGGAGATCGTGCCGGCCGCGCGTACGGTGCTGGTCACCGGGCTCGCCGATCCGGGCGGGTTCGCGCGGGAGGTCGTCCGCTGGGACGTGCCGGCGGTGCGGCCGGGGCAGGGCGGTGCGGTGGAGCTGCCGGTCCGCTTCGACGGGCCGGACCTCGGGGAGGTCGCGGAGCTGTGGGGGGTGCGGCCGGGCGAGGTGGCGGACGTCGTCGTGGCGACGGCGTTCCGTGTGGCGTTCTGCGGGTTCGCGCCGGGCTTCGGGTATCTGGCGGGGTTGCCGCGGCGGCTGCACGTGCCGCGGCGCGCCACGCCGCGGACGGCCGTGCCGGCCGGGTCGGTGGGGCTGGCGGGGCCCTACGCGGGGGTCTACCCGCGGGTGTCGCCCGGCGGGTGGCGGATCGTCGGCACGACGCGGGCGGTGTTGTGGGACCCCTCGCGCGATCCGGCCGCCCTGTTGACGCCCGGCGTCGAGGTGCGCTTCACGGTGGCCCGATGAGAGGTCGACTCCCTTGGGGTTCCGCCCGACGCTCCGGGCTGCCCCGATCCGCCGGTGGGGCGACTCCCCTTGCTCGGTGGCTGGGCGCGCAGTTCCCCGCGCCCCTGCTTGGCTGCGCCTGTCCGGGCGACCTTCCCCCGGTGGGCGGCGACTCCGGGCTGGCCCGGCCCGCCGGTGGTGCAACTCCCGTTGCGCGGGGGCTTGTCGCGCAGTTCCCCGCGCCCCTGCTTGGCTGCGCCTGTCCGGCCGACCTTCCCCCGGTGGGCGGCAATTTCGGGCTGCCCCGATCCGCCGGTGGGGCGACTCCCCTTGCGCGGAGGCTGAGCGCGCAGTTCCCCGCGCCCCTGCTTGGCCGCGCCTGTCCGGGCGACCTTCCCCCGGTGGGCGGCGACTCCGGGCTGGCCCGATCCGCCGGTGGTGCGACACCCGTCACGCGGCGGCTGGGCGCGCAGTTCCCCGCGCCCCTGCTTGGCTGCACCTGTCCGGCCAACCTTCCCCCGGTGAGCGGCGACTCCGGGCTGCCCCGATCCGCCGGTGGGGCGACACCCCTTGCGCGGGGGCTGGGCGCGCAGTTCACCGCGCCCCTGTTTGGCTGCGCCTGTCCGGGCGACTGCGCGGCGGTAGGGGGGTGGCGGTGGTGAGGGG
>JAJSZB010000465.1:0-5011 GCA_050613715.1 Streptomyces sp. IBSBF 3018 | reverse complement strand
CCCCCTGCCCGGCCCAGGCCCGCCGCCGCCCGCGCGGCCGCGAACCCTCGCCGGCGCGCGCCTCAGCCCCGCGGCGCGCGGGCGAGCTGGCGGGACTGGGCGACCAGGCGGTCGGCGCTGTCCCACAGCTCGCAGTCCTCCTCCAGCAGGCCGCCCGCGAGGTTGCGGGTGGTCAGGGCGACCCGCAGCGGGCCGGGCGCGGGCTTGGCGCGCAGGTGCACGGTGAGTTCGAGGGTCGGCGTCCAGCCCTTCAGACCCAGGTCGAAGGCGGTCGGCGGCAGCGCGTCCACCGCGAGCAGCAGGGACATCACGTCGTGGTCGCGTCCGTCGGCCAGGCCCAGCCAGCCGCGCATCCGCCCGGCCCCCGAGGGCATGCCGATCGCCCAGCCCGCGGTGGCCGGGTCCAGCCGCAGGTCCAGCCGGTCGAGGATGGCGGTCGAACCCTCGACCGGACCGCCGGCCGGCGCGTCCGCGGAGGAGACGCAGTCGGCGTAGGAGGGCATCGCCGGCGGCGTGGCGGACGTGCGCACCTCGTCGGGCAGCGCGTCCAGGTCCCCGTAGCCGGCGATCACGCGTATGCGCTCGACCTCGCGGCCGTCCTCACCGGTCTGGAAGAGCGACGCCTGGCCGGTGGACAGGGTCCGCCCGGCCCGCACGGTCTGCGTCCTGACCACCGCGGGGCCCGGCTGGGACGCGGTCAGGTAGTGCGCGGTGACGGTCAGCGGATCGGGGTGCGGCAGGGCCGCGCGCAGCGCCCGGGCCAGCACGGCGAGCAGATACCCGCCGTTGACCGCCGCGATGATGGTCCAGCCCGCGGAGAGCGCCGCGTCGAAGCTCCCCGGCTCGCCGGGGCGCGGCGTCACCGCCGTGTCCCGGTCGAACTCGCTCGTCGTCCCGCCGCCCGCAAGGGCCTCCACCTGTGCCATGTCCGTAGGTTACCCATCAGTAGGTGCTGTTTGTCCACTGTCGGCGAGTGAACGCTGAGCGACCGCTTACCAGTTCCCGCCGTTACCCTGGACGGGTGAGCGACAACCCCATCGAGCCCGGTCGGCCCCCGGCCGCCTCCCCGGGCCCGGACGCCCCCGCGCGCCCGCGGCTGCGCGTCCTGGCCGCCATGAGCGGCGGTGTGGACTCCGCGGTCGCCGCGGCCCGCGCCGCCGAGGCGGGCCACGACGTCACCGGCGTCCACCTCGCCCTGTCCGCGAACCCGCAGAGCTTCCGCACCGGCGCCCGCGGCTGCTGCACCGTCGAGGACTCCCGCGACGCCCGCCGCGCCGCCGACGTCATCGGCATCCCCTTCTACGTGTGGGACCTGGCAGAACGCTTCCGCGAGGACGTCGTCGAGGACTTCGTCGCCGAGTACGCGGCCGGCCGCACCCCCAACCCCTGCCTGCGCTGCAACGAGAAGATCAAGTTCGCCGCGCTGCTGGACAAGGCGCTCGCGCTCGGCTTCGACGCGGTCTGCACCGGCCACTACGCGTCCGTCGTGGTCCGTCCCGACGGCCACCGCGAGCTGCACCGGGCCAGCGACGCCGCCAAGGACCAGAGCTACGTCCTCGGCGTGCTCGACGAACGGCAGCTCGCGCACGCGATGTTCCCGCTCGGCGACACCCGCACCACTAAGGACGACATCCGCGCCGAGGCCGAGCGCCGGGGCCTGGCCGTCGCCCGCAAGCCCGACAGCCACGACATCTGCTTCATCGCCGACGGCGACACGCAGGGCTTCCTGGCCGCCCGGCTCGGCTCCGAGCCGGGCGACATCGTCGACGAGTCCGGCGCGCGGCTCGGCGCCCACACCGGCGCGTACGGCTTCACCGTCGGCCAGCGCAAGGGCCTGCGGCTCGGCGTGCCCGCGCCCGACGGCAAGCCGCGCTACGTCCTGGACATCTCCCCGGTCGACAACAAGGTCACCGTCGGCCCCGCCGAGGCCCTCGACGTCACCGCGCTCACCGCGATCCGGCCGCGCTGGTGCGGCGAGCCGCCGGCCGGCCCGGCCGCGTACACCGCGCAGCTGCGGGCGCACGGCGAGGACGTGCCGGTGACCGCGGAACTCGCCGGCGGCGAGCTGCGGGTGGCCTTCGGCGAGCCGGTGCGCGGCGTCGCCCCCGGCCAGGCCGTGGTGCTGTACGACGGCACCCGCGTCGTCGGTTCGGCGACCATCGCCACCACCGACCGCGCGGTGCGGGCGGGGGCCGGCGTATGAACGTCGGCGTGTTCCTGTCCGCCGCGGACCTGGGCGAGGAGTACACCGCGCCCGCCAAGGAGTTCGGCAGGCTGCTCGGCGAGGGCGGCCACACCCTGGTGTGGGGCGGCTCGGAGGCCGGGCTGATGAAGGTCGTCGCGGACGCCGTGCAGGAGGCCGGCGGCCGGCTGGTCGGCGTCTCGGTGGAGTTCCTGCACCAGCTGGCCCGGGCGAACGCCGACGAGATGATCGTCGCCCGCGACCTCGCGCACCGCAAGGCCGAGCTGCTGGCCCGGTCCGACGCGATCGTCATCATGGTCGGCGGCACCGGCACGCTGGACGAGGCCACCGAGATCCTCGAACTGAAGAAGCACGGCATGCACCGCAAGCCCGTCGTGCTGCTCAACAGCGGCGGCTTCTACGACGGCCTGGAACAGCAGCTGAAGCGCATGGAGAGCGACGGGTTCCTGCCGCTGCCGCTGGCCGAGCTGGTCCACTTCGCGAGCGACGGCGCGGCCGCGCTGGCGTACCTGGGGGAGCGGGAATGAGCGAGGCACTGCCCGAGGGCTCCGGCGCCGCGGACGGCTCGGCCCGCATGCCCGAGGGCTCCGGCGCCGCGGACGGCTCGCGCGCGGCCGAGGGTTCGCGCGCGGCGGGTTCGCGGCCGCGCGTCCACCTGCTGACCGGGGGCGGCTCCGGCATCGGCGCGGCGCTCGCCCGCCGGCTGCTGGACCGCGGCGACGAGCTGTGGCTGCTGGCCAGGGACGCCGGCCGGGCCCGCGAGCTGGCCGCGCGTCACCCGGGTGTGCGCACGCTCGTCGGTGACCTGGGCGAGCCGGCCCGGCTGTCCTGGGCGCTCGGCCACCAGGCGCCGCCGGACCGGCTGGACAGCCTGCTGCACATCGCGGGCACGGTCGAGCTGGGCCGGGTCGGCGACCTCACGCCGAAGATCTGGAACGAGACGCTGGCGGTCAACCTGGTCGGCCCGGCCGAGCTGACCCGGCTGCTGCTGCCGCAACTGCGGCTGTCCCGCGGCCATGTGGTCTTCGCCAACTCCGGCGCGGGGCTCACCGCGCACGCCGAGTGGTCGGCGTACGCCGCGAGCAAGCACGGTCTGCGCGCCCTCGCGGACTCGCTGCGCGGCGAGGAGCACGCCAACGGGGTGCGGGTCACCACGGTCTACCCCGGCCGCACCGCCACGCCCATGCAGGCCAAGGTGCACCAGCAGGAGGGCAAGCAGTACGACGCGGCCCGCTGGATCGACCCGGAGTCCGTCGCCACGGCGGTCCTCACCGCGATCGACCTGCCGCGCGACGCGGAGGTGACGGACCTGAGCGTCCGCCCCGGCGCCTGAGGCACGCGGTCACCTCCGCGCGCGGGTGGGCGCTGGAATCCTGGGGCCTGGAAGCCGGGGTGCACCGGTCACCCGCGCGCGGGTGACCACGTACGCCCGGCCGGCGCCGGGCTCACCGCCGGCCGGGGACGCCGCGTCCTGCGGCGCCGCACGCGGCCGACCTCCCCCGACCGTGTGGATCTGGGCCCGCCCCGTTGACGCGTCGTCCGGTTCGTCCGCATCCGGACCGTAGGGTCGTCCGCGCCCCACCCGGTCCCAGGGAGCGGATTGACCATGGCCTCAGCCACCGCCGCCCGCCGCGGCTCGCCGAACCCCGCCGTGGCCGTCGCCGCCCTGCGGTCCGCCGCGCCCGCGCTCCTCGGCTACGGCGCCGCACGGCTGCTCGGCATCGGCCTGCTGACGTACCTCGCCGAGCGGCGCGGCGAGTCGCCGGGCACGGTGCTGTACGGGTCGTGGGACGCGCGCTGGTACCAGGACGTGGCCGAGCACGGCTACGACCACACCGTCAGCGGCACCCCGGGCACCTGGCACGCGTGGAGCAACCTCGCCTTCTTCCCGCTCTACCCCTGGCTGTGCCGGATCGCCGACGCGGTCCTGCCGGTGGGCCTGCCCAAGTCCTCCTGGCTGGTGGCGACGGGGGCGTCGGTCGCCGCGGCGTGGCTGGTCTTCCTGGTCGGCGACCGGCTGCACGGGCGGACCGCCGGCACCGTGCTCGCGGTGCTGTGGGGGTGCCTGCCGCACGCGGTGGTCGAGTCGATGGCGTACACCGAGTCGCTGTTCACGGCGCTGTGCGCGGGCGCGCTGTACGCGGTGCTGGCCCGGCGCTGGGTGGCGGCCGGGCTGCTGGCCGCGCTGGGCGGGCTGACCCGGCCCACCGGGATCGCGCTCGCCGCGGCGGTCTCGGCGGTGGCCCTGCTCGCGGCGGCGCAAGCGCTGCGACGCGGCCGGTCGTGGTGGCGGCCGGGCGTGGCGGCGCTGCTGGCGCCGGCCGGCTGGGTGGCGTTCGTGGCCTGGGTGGGGCTGCGGCTGCACCGCGCGGACGGCTACTTCGCGGTGCAGGACGCGTGGGGGAACAAGCTCGGCAAGGGCGGCTACCTGCTGCGGCGCGTCCGCTGGGTCTTCCTCGGGCAGCGCGGCGGCGAGGTGCCGGTCGCCTACGTCGTCGTCACGCTCGTCGTCGTCGCGTCCTTCGCGCTCTTCGCCCTGTGCGTGGTCCAGCGGCAGCCGCTGCCGCTGCTGCTGTTCTGCGGGGCGCTGCTCGCGGTGGTCGGCCTCGGCAAGGGCGTGTACATCGCCCGCGCGCGCTTCCTGCTGCCGGCGTTCCCGCTGCTGATCCCGCTCGCGCGGGTGCTCGCCCGGGCCCACCCGCGGACCATCGCGTACACCCTCACCACCGCGGCCCTCGCCTCCGCGGTCTACGGCGCCCACCTCACCCTCATCTGGACCGGCCCCCCGTAACCCCCGCCGCACGGCGG
>JAJSZB010000464.1:0-5041 GCA_050613715.1 Streptomyces sp. IBSBF 3018 | reverse complement strand
CCCCCCCCCCCCCCCCCCCCCCCCCCCCCCCCCCCCCCCGCCCCCCCCCCCGCCCGGGGGGCGCGCGGGGAGGCCGGCCCCGGAGGGTCGCCGCGGGTCACGGCCGCACGCGGGCGATCCACGCCTCGGGGTCGGCGTTCTCGGCCCGCAGGCCGCTACGGGGACGGGCGCGGCGCGGCACCGGGAGCCAGGGCGGCGTGTTCGCCCGTCCGGGCTGGAAGCCGTTATCGGAAACCGAACATATGGACTTTAGCCCGGCGTTGTCCTGATTTGTCGACGGGCGTGTAACAACGGTTAGGGGCCACCCGGGTGACGGGAAATCTGACCGGCATGAACGTGAACCACCGCGCCTCCGCGACCGCCGCCCCGCTCCCCCGCTTCGACAGCAGCGTGCTGACCGCGCGCCGGCTGCGCGACCACGGCCTGACGCCCGCCGCGATCGCCGACCGGTGCCGGCCGGGTGGACCCTGGCGCCAACTGCTGCCGCAGGTCTACCTGTTGCACCAAGGGCCGCCGAGCAGTCGTGAGCGCGTGGAGGCAGCGCTGCTGTACGCGGGACGCGAACCGGGTGGGCCCGGCCCCGCGGGCGGCGGGCAGGAGGCGATGGTGACCGGTCCCGCCGCGCTGGCCCTGTACCGGTTCGCCTCGGTGCCGGCGCTGCCCGGGCTGCCGGTGATCGACGTGCTGGTGGCCGGCCGGCGGCGGCTGCACGACGCCCGCGGGGTGGCGGTGCACCGCGCCGCCCGCCCGCTGCCGCGCCCGCAGGACGTCGACGGGCTGCCCTGCGCGCCGGTGCCGCGCGCCCTGGCCGACGCGGTCGCCGAGATCGACGACGTGGACACCGTACGGCTGCTGCTGTCCGAGGCGGTGCGCGGCGGGCACTGCGACGCCGCCGCGGTGCTGCGGGAGTTGGCCGAGGCGGGGCTGGCCGAGCTGCCGTACGTGACGCCCGCGGTGCGCGAACTGCACGTCGCCGAGCGGGAGACGGCCGAGGGCCGGCTGTACGAGACGGTGCGCGAGCAGGCGTTGCCCGACCCGGTGTGGAACGTGGAGCTGCACCTGCCGGGCGGTCCGCCGCTGGGCGCGGTGGACGCGTACTGGCCCGAGCACGCGGTCGCGGTGTCGGTGGACGCCGGCCCGCTGGACGACGCGGCATGGGCGCGCCGGGCACGGCAGGGCGAGCGGCTGGAGGCGCTGGGCATCACGCTGATCCATCTGACGCCGGCCGGGCTCGCCGGGGCGCCGGAGCAGCAGGCGACGGTGATCAGGACCGCCCTGATGGCGTCCGCGGACCGGACGCCCGCGGCGTACGTGGTGGTGACGCCGCGCTGACCGGCGCCTCCTGCGACAGGCGTACCGCGGGTGCGTCCATTTGTCCGTCGCATGGGTGAAAGTCCCTGGTGGCGGTGGCGGGTTCACGCCATCCGAACACCAAGTGAAGGTCAACACTCCCCAAAGCGCACCCCATTCGCGCAAGGTGAGCGGTCGTACGACTCCGCACTTCGAACAGCCAGTGCCCGAGACGAACGTCCGACAGGGATGCCCATGCCACTCGCACACATAGCCGCGAAGAGACGCGCGGCCCGTATCGCGCTCGCCGCGGGACTGGTCGCCGCGCTGGCGGCCGGTTCGCCCGCGCTCGCGGCCGCCGCGGCTCCGGCGGCGTCCGGCTCCGCGTCCGGCGCGCCGGGCACGCCCGGCGCCGCCGGCGGGGACGCGCCGGCCAAGGACGCCGCCGACAAGCTGGGCTCCGCGGACGCCCAACTGCTGGAGAAGGCCAAGGCGGACGGCGACAAGAACGTCACGTTCATGGTCGCCGCGGCCCCCGGCAGCACCGGGAAGGTCGCGGCCGAGCTGCGCGGGCGCGGCGCGAGCGTCGGCAGGACGTACGACTCGCTGGGCTACGTGCGCGCGACCGTGCCGACCGCGAAGGCGGACGCGGCGCTGGACGCGGCCGGCCGGCTCCCCCAGGTGCGCGCGATCGACCTCAAGCAGGAGATCGTCCTCGACGACCCGACGCCGGCCGCCGACACGGCCCCGGCCGCGGACAAGGCCGCGGGCAAGGCCGTCGACAAGAACGGCGGCAAGGGCCACGGCAGCGGTACGACCTACCCCGGCCCGGGCAAGGACACCCCGGCGAAGAACCCGTACCAGCCGGCCTTCGAGACCGGCGCGGTGGACTTCGTGCAGCACAACCGGACCTACGACGGCCGCGGTGTGACCATCGGCATCCTCGACTCCGGCGTGGACGTCGGCCACCCCGCGCTCCAGCGCACCACCACAGGCGAGCGCAAGATCGTGGACTGGGTGACGTCCACCGACCCGATCATCGACGGGGACGGGACCTGGCGGCCGATGGTCACCGCGGTCGCCGGCCCCTCGTTCACCGCCGCCTCGCGCACCTGGACCGCGCCCGCGGGTTCGTACTACTTCAGCACCTTCGCCGAGGCCGCCACCAAGGGCGGCGACATGGCGGGCGACCTCGACCGCGACGGCGACACCACCGACGTGTGGGGCGTGCTCTACGACCCGGCGGCCGGCACCGTGCGGGTGGACCTGGACAACGACGGCGACTTCACCGACCAGACCGCGATGAAGCCGTACAAGGACGGCTTCCAGATCGGGCACTTCGGCACGGACGACCCGGCGACCGCGATCTCGGAGTCGATCCCGTTCACCGTGGAGATCCGCAAGGGCGTGCCCATGGACCCCTACGGCGGGACCTGGGTCGGCAAGACCGCGGACTTCGTGAACATCGGCGTGGTGCAGTCCGAGCACGGCACCCACGTCGCCGGCATCACCAGCGCGTACGGGCTGTTCGGCGGTGCGATGAACGGCGCCGCTCCCGGTGCGAAAATCGTCTCCTCGCGGGCCTGCAGCTGGTCCGGCGGCTGCACCAGCACCGCGCTGACCGAGGGCATGATCGACCTGGTGGTCAACCGGCACGTGGACGTGGTCAACATGTCCATCGGCGGCCTCGGCGCGCTCAACGACGGCGCCAGCGCCCGCGACCAGCTCTACAAGCAGCTCATCGACACCTACGGCGTGCAGCTGGTCATCTCCGCGGGCAACGACGGCCCCGGCGTCAACACCATCAGCGACCCGGGCCTGGCCGACCACGTGCTCAGCGTCGGCGCCTCCATCTCCAAGGAGACCTGGGCGGCGAACTACGGCTCGCGGACCACCGCGGCGTACTCGCTGCTGCCCTTCTCCGCCCGCGGCCCGCGCGAGGACGGCGGCCTCGCGCCGGTGGTCACCGCGCCCGGCGCGTCCGTCAACGCCATCCCCACCTGGGAGCCCGGCGCGCCGGTGAAGGAGGCCGGCTACGGCCTGCCGCCCGGTTACGCGATGCTCCAGGGCACCTCGATGGCCTCCCCGCAGGCGACCGGCGCGGCCGCGCTGCTGCTGTCGGCGGCCCGGGCACGGCATCTGACGGTCACCCCCGCGCAGTTGCGCACCGCGCTGACCAGCACCGCCAAGGACATCCGCGGCTTCCAGACGGTCGACCAGGGCGCCGGGCTGGTGGCCGTCGGCCCTGCCTGGGACCTGCTGCGGCGCGGCGTGTCCGCCGACACGTACACCGTCGAGGCGCCGGTGGACACGGTGCTGTCGGACTATCTGAAGACCCCCGGCCACGGCACCGGCGTCTACGACCGCGAGGGCGGTCTGAAGGCCGGTCAGCGGCGCACCTACAGCGTCACCGTGACCCGCACCGGCGGTCCCGCGTACGCCCAGCTGCACACCCTGACATGGGCGCACAACGACGGCACCTTCCGCGTCGAGGGCTCGCCTGTGGTGCGGCTGCCGCTGAACACGCCGGTGACGGTACGGATCACCGCGGCGCCGCGCTCGGCGGGCGTCCACAGCGGCCTGCTGACCGTGGACGACCCGCTGACCCGCGGCGCGGACACGCAGATCCCGGCCGCGGTGGTCGTCTCCACACCGGTCGCCGCGCCGTCGTACACCCTGACCCGCTCCGGCAGCATCCAGCGCGACGTGACGACCTCGTACTTCGTGACCGTGCCGGCCGGCGCGACCGCGCTGGAGGTCGCCATGGACGGCCTGGAGCCGGGCAGCCAGACCCGCTTCCTGACCATGCACCCCTACGGTGTGCCGCTGGACTCGACGCAGACCATCGACTGCTACCCCAACTACGACAACCCGGCCAACACCTGCCGCCCCGACGTGCGCTCCTACGCCGACCCGACGCCGGGCGTGTGGGAGATCTCGGTCGAGGCGCGGCGCACCTCGCCGCAGCTGGACAACCCCTACCGGCTGACCGTCTCGCTGCTCGGCGCGGCCTTCGACCCGGCGGTGCGCACGCTGCCCGAGGCGACGGTCGGCACCCCGGAGCCGGTCGACTGGAACGTCACCAACGGCTTCGCCGCGATCGACGGCACGCTGGAGGGCGGCCCGCTCGGCTCCGCGCACACCGCGGCGCCCACGATCGCGCAGGGCGACACGCAGACCACCGAGCTGGCGCTGCCGGCCGGCGTCTCCCGGCTCGACGTGTCGATCGGCTCCACCTCCGACACCGGCGCGGACCTCGATCTGTACGTGTACCGGGACGGCGTGCTGGTCGGGCAGTCCGCGGACGGCGACGCGGAGGAGTCGGTGAGCCTGACCGCGCCGGCGGCCGGGACGTACACCTTCGAGGTGGACGCCTACGCGGTGCCGGCCGGGACCACCTCCTACGCCTACGAGGACGTCTACTTCGCCGACTCGCTCGGCACGGTGAGCGTCGGCGGCGCCCCCGGGATCGACCTGCCGCACGGCGCGACGGCCCGGGTCTCCGCCTCGCTGACCGCGGCGGCGCCCGCGCCCGCGGGACGCCGGCTCTTCGGCGAGGTCCGCCTGCTGGACGCCCACGGCTCGGTCGCGGGCAAGGGCAGCGTGATCGTCACCTCGACGGCGCCGTAGGCGCCGCCACACGCCATTCGGCGGGGAGGACCGGGGGGGGGGGGGGGGGGGGGGGGGGGGGGGCCCCCGCGGGGGGGGGGGGGGGGGGGGGGGGGGGGGGGGGGGGGGGGGGGGGGGGGGG
>JAJSZB010000463.1:0-5077 GCA_050613715.1 Streptomyces sp. IBSBF 3018 | reverse complement strand
GCCGGGCCCCGCACCCACCCCGACGACGACGACGACCACTCCGGCCCGCCGGCCCTCCGGCCGGGCGCCGCGAACCCCGTGCAAGGCGACACGAGGCAGGAAGCAGGAAGATGGCAGGCGAAGACAGACTCCGGGAATATCTGAAGAAGGCGACCCGCGATCTCACCGAGGCGCGCGGCCGGCTGGCCGCGGCGGCCGAGCCGATCGCCGTGGTCGGGATGGCGTGCCGGTTCCCCGGCGCGGCCTCCGTCGACGACTACTGGAACCTGCTGGCGCAGGGCCGCTCCGGCGTGCGCGACGAGGTGCCCGGCGGGCGCTTCGACCTGGCGCCGATGGTCGAGGAGCGCGGCGTGTACACCACGCGCGGCGCCTTCCTGGACGAGGTCGCCGGGTGGGACGCGCCGTTCTTCGGCAGCTCGCCGCGTGAGGCGCTGCGGATGGACCCGCAGCAGCGGCTGCTGATGGAGCTGGTCTGGGAGGCCATGGAGGACGCGGGCACTCCCCCGCCGTCCCTGGCCGGGTCCCGCACCGGTGTGCTCGTCGGGTTCTCCGACATCCTGCAGTACGGCCAGGTGACCAAGGAGGCCGAGGGCCCCGAGGTGGTCACCGAGCCGTACCTCGGCCAGGGCGTGTCGCCGAGCGTGGTGGCGGGCCGGCTGGCGTACCACTACGACCTGCGCGGGCCGGCGCTGACCATCGACACGGCGTGCTCCTCGTCGCTGGTCGCGGTGCACCAGGCCGGCGGGGCGCTGCGCCGCGGCGAGTGCGACCTCGCGGTGGCCGGCGGCGTGTTCCTCGCGCTGCACCCCGACATGTACGTCAACGCGTGCGCGGCGGCGATGCTCTCGCCCGAGGGCGAGTGCAAGACCTTCGACGCGAAGGCCGACGGCTACGTCCTCGGCGAGGGCGGCGGCGTGGTGCTCCTGGAGCGGCTGTCGGACGCGATACGCAACGGGCGCCGCATCCACGCGGTGCTGCGCGGCACCGCGGTCAACCAGGACGGCCGCAGCAACGGGCTGACCGCGCCGAGCCGCGGCGCCCAGGTCGAGGTGATCAGGGCCGCGCTGGCCGCGGCGGGCGCCGAGCCCGGCGACATCGACTACGTGGAGGCGCACGGTTCCGGCACGCCGCTCGGCGACGCGATCGAACTGGGCGCGCTGACCGACGTGTTCGGCCGCGGCAGGACGCGCCCGCTGCACGTGGGCGCGGTGAAGACCAACATCGGCCACACCCAGGCCGCGGCCGGCATGGCCGGGCTGATCAAGACCGTCCTGGTCCTTGAACACCGCGCCGCGCCGCCCAACCGCAATCTGACCGAACCCTCCGAGACCACCCGCGGCGCCGGCCGGGTCCAGCCCCTCACCGGGCTCACGGAGTTCCCCACCGGTGACGACGACTCGTCCGCCGGGCTGCTGGCGGGCGTCAGCTCCTTCGGCTGGTGCGGCACCAACGCGCATGTGGTGCTCGCGTCGGCGGAGGAGGCCGTGCGGGACGCGGTCGCCGCGGGTGGCGTGGGTACGGCGGGCGCGGCGGGTGCGGCGGGCGGGTCGCGGTCGGGGTCCCTTACCCGGTCCGGGCGCGGCTCGGGCGACGGGACGGGCGACGGGACGGGCGCTGCCGCGGGGGCGTCGACCGCGCCGGCCGAGATCCTTCCGGTGTCCGCCGCCGACCCGGCGGCGCTCCGCGAGCGGCTGGCCGGGCTGGCCGAGCACGTACGGGCCGGCGCCGCGCTCACCGATGTCGCGCACACGCTGCAACGGGGCCGCGCCGCACTGGAGTTCAGGCGCGCGGTGGTCGCCGGCACGCCGGAGGGGGCGGGCGCGGCGCTGGCCGCCGACGCCGCGCCGGTGCGGCGAGTGAAGGGCGGTCCCCGGGTCGCGTTCCTGCTGCCCGACGGCGCGTCCGTGGGTACGGGCTCGGTGGCGGCGACGGCGACCGGATCGTCCGCCGTGGCGAACGACACCGACTCCGCCGGGGAGTTGTACCGGTCCGAGCCCGCCTTCGCGGAGGCCGTCGACGCGTGCCTGGCGTTGCTGGGCGACACCGCGGGGGCCGTGCGGACCGCTCTGCTCGGGGCCGAGGGCTCCGCGGACGCGGTGGCGGGCGGCGGACGAGCGGTGGCCGCTCAGGACGCGGCCGGTGGCGACCCCGTCACGGGCGACGGGACGGGCGCGTCGGCCGGACGCGAGCCGGTCGGCGGCCTCGGGGCGGCCGCGGCCGGGCCGGCGAGCGGGCGCGAGGTCGCCGACCTCGCGCGGTTCGCCTCGGGCTACGCGCTGGCGAAGCTGCTCGGGCACCACGGTGTGCGGCCGGCCCTGCTGGTCGGACACGGCGTGGGCGAGTACGCCGCCGCGGTGCTGGCCGGGGTCTTCACCCTGGGCGACGCGCTGACGCTGGTGGCGGTACGGGCCCGGTCGCTCGACGCCGCCGAGGCCGCGGGGTCCGCCGTGAACGGCGTGAACGGCGAGCGCGGCGCGGCCGGAGAGCCTGCCGTGCCCTCCGTCCTGGCCGAACTGGCCGCCGCCGTGGCCGCCGTGCCGCGCACCGCCCCGCACACGACGCTCGTCTCCGCCGCGACCGGCGCCGCGCTCAGCGACGCCGAGGCCACCGACCCCGCCCGCTGGGCCGGGGTTCCGGCGGACCAGCCGGCCTTCGGCGCCGGGCTGCCCGCTGGCGTCCACGCGTACGTCGACCTCGGGCCCGGGCAGGCGCTCGGCGCTCTGGTGGGACGGCTCGCCGACGCCGGGACCGTCGTCCTGGACGCGCCGCTCGACCCCGCGGGCCTGCCGCACGCCTACGCCCGCCTGTGGGAGCTGGGCGCGCCGCTGGACTGGTCGGCCGTCCGCGCCTCACGCGCCCCCGGCCGCCTCGTCGCCCTCCCCTCCTACCCCTTCCAGCGCACCCGCCACTGGCCCACGCCCCGCGTGACGCCCGGGGCCGGGGGCGCGACCCCCGTCTCGCCGGCCGGCAACGGCAGCGCCGCCGAGGCGCACACCGGACGCGGAGCCGGCAGCCAGGCGCCGCAGGCCACGGCTCCCGCGCCCGGCCCGGTCGCCGCCTCCGGTGGTACCGCCCCCACGCACAGCGTCGACGCCGTCGGCACGCCGGCTACGACTGCCGCGCCCGGCCGAGCGCCCGAGCAGCTTGAGCAGGCCGCGCAGGCCGCCGGCGTCCCCGGCTCCGGCGCGGACACCGCAACCACCCATGCCCCCGGCCCCGTCGGCGCGCCCGCCGCGCCCGGCCAGGTGGTGGACCCCGCCACCGCAGGGGCGACCCCCGGCGCTCGGGCCGACGCCGACGGCCACACCGCGCGCGCCGATTCCCTCGACGGTCACGTCGAGTTGCTCGTGCGCCGTTGGATCGCCGACGCCGACGCCCCGGCCGACTCCGCGACGCCCGCCGGGCGTTACGTGGTGCTGGCCGACGCGGCCGGCGTGGGCGCCGAGTTGGCGGCGCGCCTAGCCGCCGGGGGCGCGGACGTGGCGCTCGCCGAGGACGGCCGGGGCCGGGGCGACGAGGAGCGGCCCGGCGGCGAAGGGCCGCTGACCGTCGTCGCGTTGGGCGGGCTCGACGCCCGCGGCGACGCGGACCCGGTGCCGGCCGTGCTGGCGACCGCGCGGACCGTCACGCGGTGGGCCGAGCAGCCCGGCGTGGACCGGGTGGTCGTCGTCACCCGGGGCGGCCAGCCCGTGACCGGAGACGCGCCGGCCGGAGACGCGCCGGCCACGGACGTCGCGCCGACCGACGCGGTGCAGGCGGCGCTCGCCGTGCTGCCCGTGGTCGCCGGCCAGGAGCACCCCGAACTCGACGTCCTGGGCGTCGACCTGGACCCGGCCGCGGACGCCGAGCGTTCCGCCGCCGATCTGGCGGCCGCCCTCGCGGCCCCCGCGACCGCGGACTCCCCCGTGCTCACGGCCTACCGCGCCGGCCGCCGCCACGTGCCCGGCTACGGGCCGGCGCGGGCCGCGGGAACGCCCGTGCCCGCGGTCGAGCCCGGCGGCAGCTACCTGATCACCGGCGGCCTCGGCGTCATCGGCCTGGTCGTGGCCGAGCACCTGGTGCGCGGCGGCGCGGGCCGGGTCGCGCTGGCGAGCCGCAGCGGTCTGCCGGCCGACCCGGCGGACCCGCGCGCGGCGGCCGTGGCCCGGCTCGGCTCGCTCGGCACGGCCCGGGTGGAGACGCCGCGGCTGGACGTGACCGATCCTGACGCCGTGCGCGGCCTGCTCGCACGCGAGCGGTTCGACGGCGTGCTGCACGCCGCCGCGGATACCTCGGAGGACGCCTTCCTGCCGCTCGCCGCGCTCGAAGAGGGCGCGGTACGGCGGCAGTTCGGCGCCAAGTACCGCGGTGCGCGGGCCCTGGAGTCGGCGATCGGGTCGCTGCCGGCCGCGGACGCACCCGGCTGGGTCCTGCTGTTCTCCTCGACCTCCGCCCACCTCGGCGGCCTCGCCTTCGGCAGCTACGCCGCGGCCAACGCCGCCCTGGACTCCCTGGCCGGTTCGGCCGCGCCCGGCGCCGCGGCCCCCGCCCCGGCCGCGCCCACCCGCTGGCTCTCCGTCGGCTGGGACACCTGGACGGCGACCCTGGCCCGTACCGAGTCGCACACCGCGCAGGCGCTCGCCGCGCACTCCATGAGCGACGCGCAGGCGCTGGCGGCGCTGGACGCCGTCCTGGCGCGGCCGGAGCACGCCGTGGTGGTCGCGGCGGGCGGCTGGGAGGACCGGCTGCCGCGCCGCAGGGAGACGCTGCCGGTCGTCGCCGACGTGCCCGCGGGCCCGGTGCTGCCGCGGCCCGAGCTGCCGCAGCCGTACGTGTCGCCGCTGACCGCGACCGAGCGCGAGCTGTGCGCGCTGTGGTCCGAGACCCTCGGCGTCGCGCCGGTCGGCACCCGGGACAACTTCTTCGACCTGGGCGGCAGTTCGTTCTCCGCGCTGCAGATGCTGGCCACCGTCAGGCGCCGGTTCGGGCGTACGGTCCCGGCGGTGGCGCTGTTCGAGTCGCCGACCGTACGGCGGCTGGCCGCGGTGCTCGACGGGACCCCCGCCTCCGCTCCCGCCTCGGCCCCGGCCTCCGCCTC
>JAJSZB010000462.1:0-5107 GCA_050613715.1 Streptomyces sp. IBSBF 3018 | reverse complement strand
GCCCCGGCCGCCCCCGCCACACCCGCGGCCAGGACCGCGGCCACCCCCTGATCCATGCGGACCATCCTGCCCCGCGCGGCCGGCCGGCGGTACAGCACCGCCGACCCGGTGGAGAAAGTCCCCGACGCTCCGGGCGACGAGCCGTCCTTCGAGCGGCGATCGTGTGACCGCACCCCGTCCGGGCGTCGCCGCGCCGCGTCCGCGCACGCGTCACGTCAGGTGCCGTCGGCTCCCGCTCGGCGTCAGGTGCCGCCGGCCGCGAGCCGTCTGAGCGCCGGGAGGCGTACGGCCGCGGCGTAGCAGACCAGTGCGGCCGCCACCCCCGCGCCCGCGCCGAAGGCGACCGTCGGGACGAGGTCGAACACCGAGGCGTCGCGCAGCGGCCCGCCGTCCCACCGCGTCAGGCGCTGCCCGGCGCCGGCGAGCGCGGCGGCCCCCGCCAGGGCCGTCACTGACGTCCGGGCACGGCGCGGCAGCCGCAGGCCGCGGCGCACATCGCGGCGCGGGCCGGGACCGGGCTCCGGCCGCGCGTGCCGCAGGGTCCGCGGAACCGCCCAGGCCAGCACACCGAGCCCCAGCACGGAGAACGCGCACTGCAGCAGCCAGTACACCGGCCTGCCGTGGACGGTCTGGGCGAGGACCGGCAGCAGTCGCACGCCCAGGCGGCCGTCGTGGGTGAAGGCGTCCCAGACCACGTGGGTCGCCGCGCCGGCCGCGGCCGAGAGCGCGAACCAGCCGGCGCCCGCCGCGTCCCGGGCCCGCCCGCGGGGAGCGGTCAGCTCCTCCGCGGCGTCCGCCCACCGCCCCGGCAGCAGCGCGACCAGGGGTTCGCGCAGCAGCCCGTGCCAGGAGGCGGCCAGAGCCGCCGCGATCGCCACGTCGACGGTCGGCACCGCCCACCAACGGTGCGTCACCGCCCCGAAGGCGAACGTCCCGTGCACCAGCGAGTCGGTGAAGAACGGCACGTCGGGCGCCAGCGACCCGGCGACCAGCGCCGACCCCACCAGCCGCCCGCGTGCCCGCCCGCCGGACAGGAACGGCAGCACGGCGGCGGGATGGCTGAGAGTGAAGGGCATCCCGCCATCCTCCCGGACACCGCCCGCCCGCCGCGACCCGACCCCGGTGGCGGGGCGCGTACGTACACCCGTGTCCCGTACGCCCGTGTCCCCGTACGCCCGTGCCCCGCGTGCCCGTGCCGAGCGGCGCAGTCCACCGCCGGCCGACGAGCCCCGGAAGAACGCCTCAGGGAGAGCTGAGTTCCCGGGTGAGCGGGGTCGCCCGGGCAAGGTGGACCGTCCCCGCCGCGATCATGGCGATGCCGACCAGTTCGGGCAGGACCCACCCGCCCAGGCGCACGTGCTCGCGGTACACCGTCACGCCGAGGGCGAGGCTGATCGCGGCGTCGCCGAGGGTGAGGGCGGGCTGGGAGGCGGTGACGGGCCCGGCCTGCAGCGAGTTCTCCAGCAGGAAGACCGCCGCGCATCCGCACAGCGCGAACGCGTAGGTCTGCCACGCCCCGAGGAACGCGGTGAAGCCGCGGTCGGAGAAGGTGTCGGCGGCGGATTTCATCAGGGCCGCGGTGAGCGCGTTCCCGGTTGCCGCGGCGACGCCGAGCAGCGCGGCCTTGCGCGGGCCGGTCCGCCGGTGCCGGGCGGCCGCCACGGCGACCGCCATGAGGCCCAGGCACAGGACGAGCGCCGGGACCCAGCGGGACAGCGGCGCCTGGCTGGTGCCCCCGCCGGGTGCGGCCGCGGCCAGCCCCAGGACGAGGCCGGCCACCATGCACGCCACGGCAGCCCACCCGCCGGCGGGCAGCGCGCGGTGCAGGACCGGCAGCGCGATGAGCAGCGCGAGCGGCAGTTCGAGCACGAACACCGGCTGGGCGAGCGCGAGGGGTCCGGCGACCAGTGCCAGCGCCTGGAAGAGCGCTGCTCCCGCCACCCCGCAGATCCCCAGCAGCCACACCGGCTGCCGCACCATGTCCCGCAGCAGCCGCAGCCGCATCGCGTCCTGGTCGGGGACGCGCAGCGCCGCCTTGCGCTGCAGCACCGTGCCTGCGGCGTTGCTGCCGGCGCCGAGCAGCGCGAAGAACACGCAGAGAAACGCCACACACACTCCCGCGGCCCGGGGCCCGGCTGCCGGGCACCGCCGATCGTCCGTCCACTCTTTTCGTCCGCCCGAGCCGCCCGAGCCGCCCGAGCCGCCCGAGCCGCCCGAGCCGCCCGAGCCGCCCTGCGCGGCCCCGAGCAGCCCTAGCTGTCTCGCGCCGCCCGAGCCGCCCGCGCGCCCACGGACTGCTCCGAGCCGCCCGAGCATCCCCGGCCCACCGCCCCGGAAGCGCCCGGTCCTGCCCGCAGTCTCTCCCACGCCGCCCGCTTCGCCCGGCAACCGCGCCGCAGCCCCCCGCCGACGGCATTTATTGTGCGAGCCGCTGTAACAGCGGTTAACACAACCGAAACCGCCACGAACTAACGTCGCCCCACCCGACCACGGTGAGGTGCGGCAGTGCAGTTGACCCCCCACGAGCAGGAGCGCCTGCTCATCCACGTCGCGGCCGACGTGGCCGAACGCCGCCGGGCCCGCGGCCTGCGGCTCAACCACCCCGAGGCGGTCGCCCTCATCACCGCCCACGTGCTGGAAGGCGCCCGCGACGGCCGCACCGTCGCCGAGCTGATGGCCTCCGGGCGCACCGTGCTGGGCCGTGCGGACGTCATGGACGGCATCGCGGAGATGATCCACGACGTGCAGGTCGAGGCCACCTTCCCGGACGGCACCAAGCTCGTCACCGTCCACGAGCCGATCGTCTGAGGCCCGCCGTGATCCCCGGAGAGATCCTCCACGGCGACGGACCCGTCGCGCTGAACGCGGGCCGCCCTGTCACCCGGCTGACCGTGCTGAACACCGCCGACCGGCCGGTGCAGGTCGGTTCGCACTACCATTTCGCCGAGGCGAACCCCGGCCTGCGGTTCGACCGGGCGGCCGCCCGCGGCCTGCGGCTGAACATCGCGGCCGGCACCGCCGTCCGCTTCGAGCCAGGCATCCCCGCGGACGTCGAACTCGTGCCGATCGCCGGAGCGCGTGTCGTGGCCGGGCTGCGCGGCGAGATCGGAGGCCCTCTCGATGGCTGAGCTGTCCCGTGCCGTATACGCCGACCTGTACGGACCCACCACCGGCGACCGCATCCGGCTCGCCGACACCGACCTGGTCGTCGAGGTCGAACGCGACCTGGCGGGCGGCCCGGGCCTGGCCGGCGACGAGGCCGTCTTCGGCGGCGGCAAGGTCATCCGCGAGTCGATGGGCCAGGGCCGCGCCACCCGCGCCGAGGGCGCTCCCGACACGGTGATCACCGGCGCGGTCGTCCTCGACCACTGGGGCGTGGTCAAGGCCGACGTCGGGATCGGCGACGGCCGGATCACCGCGCTCGGCAAGGCCGGCAACCCCGAGACCATGGACGGCGTCCACCCCCGTCTGGTCATCGGTCCCGAGACCGAGGTCATCGCCGGCAACGGCATGATCCTGACCGCCGGCACGATCGACGCCCACGTGCACTTCATCTCGCCGACCCTGATGCACCAGGCGCTGTCCTCCGGCGTCACCACCGTCATCGGCGGAGGCACCGGACCCGCCGAGGGCACCAAGGCCACCACCGTCACACCCGGCGGCTGGCACCTGGCGCGGATGTTCGCGGCCCTGGAGGCGTACCCGGTCAACGTCGGCCTGCTCGGCAAGGGCAACACCGTCAGCCGTGACGCCATGCACGCCCAACTCGCGGCCGGAGCCGTCGGGTTCAAGATCCACGAGGACTGGGGAGCCACCCCGGCGGCCATCGACGCGTGCCTGACGGTGTGCGACGAGAGCGGCGCCCAACTCGCCATCCACACCGACACCCTGAACGAGGCGGGGTTCGTCGAGGACACCCTCGCCGCGATCGCCGGGCGCGGTATCCACGCCTACCACACCGAGGGCGCGGGCGGCGGCCACGCGCCGGACATCATCACCGTCGTCTCCCACCCCAACGTGCTGCCCTCGTCCACCAACCCGACCCGGCCGCACACCGTCAACACCGTCGAGGAGCACCTCGACATGCTGATGGTCTGCCACCACCTGAACCCCGCCGTGCCCGAGGACCTCGCCTTCGCCGAGTCCCGCATCCGGCCCTCGACCATCGCCGCCGAGGACGTCCTGCACGACCTCGGCGCGATCAGCATCATCAGCTCCGACTCCCAGGCGATGGGCCGGATCGGCGAGATCGCGCTGCGCACCTGGCAGACCGCGCACGTGATGAAGCGCCGCCGCGGCGCGCTGCCGGGCGACGGACCGGCGGACAACCACCGCGCCCGCCGGTACGTCGCCAAGTACACCATCAACCCCGCGGTCGCCCAGGGCATCGACGCCGAGGTCGGCTCCGTCGAGGCCGGAAAGCTCGCCGACCTGGTGCTGTGGCACCCGGCGTTCTTCGGCGTCAAGCCCCACCTGGTCATCAAGGGCGGGCAGATCGCCTACGCGCAGATGGGCGACGCGAACGCCTCCATCCCCACACCCCAGCCCGTGCTGCCCCGGCCGATGTTCGGCGGCGTGGGCGCCGCACCCGCGGCGAACTCCGTCAACTTCGTCACCGAGGCGGCGATCGACGCCGCACTGCCCGAACGCCTGGGCCTGGGCAAGGCGTTCACCGCCATCCGCAGCACCAGGCAGGTGACCAAGGCCGACATGCGCGAGAACGACGCCCTGCCGCAGGTCGAGGTCGACGCCGACACCTTCACCGTGCGCATCGACGGCGAGGCGGTGGAGCCGGCCCCGGCCGCCGAACTCCCCATGGCCCAGCGGTACTTCCTCTTCTGATGCCGACCTCCCAGGAACAGCACGGGCCCCAGGACGAACGTCGCCGGGCACCCGGTGAACGACACGGACCACCCGACGACGCGCCGCCGGCGGACGCGGTGACCCCCGCCCGGGCCGCCCTGCTGCTGCTCGCCGACGGACGCTTCCCCGCCGGCGGCCACGCGCACTCGGGCGGCGCGGAGGCGGCGGTCGCCGACGGGCGGATCCGCGACGCGGCCACGCTCGCGGAGTTCTGCCGGGGCAGGCTGCACACCCATGGACTGGT
>JAJSZB010000461.1:0-5112 GCA_050613715.1 Streptomyces sp. IBSBF 3018 | reverse complement strand
CCCCCGCCAACACTCCCGCCAACACCCCCGTGAACCTCCTCAGCGACCACGCCCGCCTGCTGACGCACAACCCGAACCAGTACCAGCCCCGCCGGCTGACCCCGGCCCAAGCGCTGACCTGCGACCAGAACCACAGCTACACCCCTGAGCAGCAGGCGTTCGACGGCGGCCGGATGGACCGGTTCGTGGAGCACACGAGCAGCGACCGGTGCTCGGGCGAGTACGGCAGCCCGGGGCTGACCATGGACTACTTCGACGGCAACACCGTCACCGCGCTGTGGAACTACGCCCAGAACTACACCCTCGACGACAACAGCTTCGGCGACGTGTTCGGCCCGTCCACCCCGGGCGCGCTGAACCTCGTCGCGGGGACGACGTACGGCGGGACCACCGTCGACCCGGCGACGGGCGCGCAGCTGCCGCCGGAGCGTTCCACCACCGTGGGCAGCCCGGACCCGAAGACGGGCGTGGGCACGGTGTACGCCGACTCCGACCCGGCGTACGACGACTGCTCGGACGCCAACCGCACCGCGCAGGACCGCCTGACCGCGCTGCGCGGCCGGACGATCGGCGACCTGCTGAACGCGAAGGGCGTGACGTGGGGCTGGTTCCAGGGCGGCTTCGCGCCGACCTCGACGCCCGGCGGCAGGGCGGTGTGCGGCTCCGCGCACACGAACGTGGGCGGCGCGCGGGTGCTGGACTACTCGCCGCACCACGAGCCGTTCCAGTACGTCGCGTCGACGGCGAACCCGCACCACCTGCCGCCGACCTCGACCGCGATGATCGGGCGCCAGGACCGGGCCGACCACCAGTACGACCTGAAGGACTTCGACCGCGCGCTGGCGGCCGGCGACCTGCCCGCGGTGTCGTACCTGAAGGCCGCGCAGTACCAGGACGGCCACGCCGGCTACTCCGACCCGCTGGACGAGCAGCACTTCCTGGTCGCGCACATCAACGCGATCGAGAAGTCCCCGCTGTGGGCGAGCACCGCGATCGTGGTGGCGTACGACGACTCCGACGGCTGGTACGACCAGGCGGTGACGCCGGTGACGAACGGCTCGACCGACGCGGCCGCGGACACCGCGATGTGCCGGCGCGGCCCCGCGGCGCTGGGCGGCCGCAAGGACCGCTGCGGGCCCGGCCCGCGGCTGCCGCTGCTGCTGATCTCGCCGTACGCGCGGCGCGGCCACGTCGACCACACGCTGACCACGCAGTCGTCGGTGCTGCGGTTCGTGGAGGACAACTGGGGGACCGGGCGGCTGGGCGGCGGCTCGTTCGACGCGAGCGCGCACCGGCTGGACGGGATGTTCGACTTCGCGCACCCGCAGCGGCGCGCGGTGCTGCTGGCCGCGGACGGCTCGGTGGCAGGGACGCCGCCGGTGCGGGTGGCGCCGGGGCGGATGACCGCGCTGCCGGGCTCCGACCGGGTCGCGCCGGCCGCCTACGCCTCGGCGGGCGGCGGGCTGCCGGGATTCGGCGGCGGGCTGAGCGGCGGTCAGGTCGCGGCGGGGAGCGCGGTGGTGGCGCTCGCGGCGGCCGGGTCGGGCGTGTGGCTGCTGCGGCGACGGAACCGGACCCCCCGGTCGTTTTAACCGATGATGGCCCTGATCAGTCGTCTGATTACGCTGTCCGGAGGATAGACTTCACCGATTGCAGACTTGTGACCGCTGGTGCGGATTCGCGGCTGGGGAGGGCAAGGAGCATGGCACAGGCGAAGAAGGTCACCATGTACGTCCTGGTGATCTTCGTGCTCTACACGATCATCGATCAGCCCGCCCGCGCCGCGGATCTCGTCCAGGTGGGCTTCGAGGGCATATCCAACGCCGCGAAGAGCATCGGCAAGTTCATGCACGACCTCGCGAACTGACGGCCGGCCGGCCGCGCGGAGCAGCCCCTGCCGCACCCGCGGCGGGGGCTTCGCCATGCCCGGGGCGCCCTGAGGCGCGTCCCAGTTCGTACAACACGGCAATATGCGGTGCTTGCGCAACGGACACATGAATTGTGATGCTATGACCGCTTTTGCGACATTCAACGAGATGATTCCGGCCCGGCGGGACGGCGGGCGGCGAGCGTCCGACGTCGAACGTCGACACGAAGCGTCAAGGCAGCACGTCAGCAGCACGTCAGCAGCGAACGTCAACACAAAGGGGTGTGGTGTGCCGGTGCCGGCCCGTACCAGGACGCGGACGCCCAGTGCCAACGCGGCGGACGCGCGGGCGCTGACCCAGGTGCTCTTCGAGCAGATCGCCGAGCTGGAGCCGGGCACGCCCGAGCACACCCGGGTGCGGGCCGCGCTGATCGAGGTCAACCTGCCGCTGGTGCGCTACGCCGCCGCCCGCTTCCGCAGCCGCAACGAGCCCATGGAGGACGTGGTCCAGGTCGGCACGATCGGCCTGATCAACGCGATCGACCGGTTCGACCCCAGCCGCGGCGTGCAGTTCCCGACCTTCGCGATGCCGACCGTGGTCGGGGAGATCAAACGTTACTTCAGGGACAACGTGCGGACCGTGCACGTACCGCGGCGGCTGCACGAGCTGTGGGTCCAGGTCAGCGGCGCGATCGAGGACCTGACGGTGCTGCACGGGCGGTCGCCGACCACCGCGGAGATCGCCGAGCGGCTGAAGCTGTCCGAGGACGAGGTGCTGGCGTGCCTGGAGGCCGGGCGCGCCTACCACGCGACCTCGCTGGAGGCCGCGCAGGAGGGCGACGGCTCCCCCGGACTGCTGGACCGGCTCGGCTACGAGGACCCGGCGCTCGGCGGCGTCGAGCACCGCGACCTGGTCCGGCACCTGCTGGTGCAACTGCCCGAGCGGGAGCGGCGCATCCTGCTGCTGCGCTACTTCGGCAACCTGACGCAGTCGCAGATCAGCGCTGAGCTGGGCGTCTCCCAGATGCACGTGTCGCGGCTGCTGTCGCGCAGCTTCGCCAGGCTGCGGTCCGCAAACCAGCTCGAAGCGTAGTCCCGTGGGATTAAGCCACCTGCGCGGATATGTCGACATGGCGCTACAGCGTGTTGCCGACATGTGACATTCTGCGGAGACCGCGTTTGTCGCGGGCGGACCTCCGGTATTCCAGAGGAGGAACAACCGTCGCTCGCGACACCCGTCCGCGACCTCAAGGGGGTGGCATGTCCGTACAGGTGGGCAGTCCCAAGGTGCAGAGCCCTGACGCGACCGCACCGAACGATGCTCCGCACGGCGTACACGGCGAGGCCATCGACACCCGCACGCTGTCCCGTTCGCTCTTCCTGCGCCTGGCGGAGCTCCCGGTCGACAGCGCGGAACGCACCTACGTCCGCGACACCCTGATCGAGCTGAACCTGCCCCTGGTGCGGTACGCCGCCGCCCGCTTCCGCAGCCGCAACGAGCCGATGGAGGACATCGTCCAGGTCGGCACGATCGGGCTGATCAAGGCGATCGACCGGTTCGACTGCGAGCGGGGCGTGGAGTTCCCGACCTTCGCGATGCCGACGATCGTCGGCGAGGTGAAGCGGTTCTTCCGCGACACCTCGTGGTCGGTGCGGGTGCCGCGGCGGCTCCAGGAGCTGCGGCTGGCGCTCACCAAGGCGAGCGACGAACTGTCGCAGCGCCTCGACCGGTCGCCGACGGTCGCCGAACTCGCCGGCAGCCTCGGGGTCTCCGAGGAGGACGTGGTCGACGGCCTCGCGGTCGGCAACGCGTACACCGCCTCCTCGCTGGACTCCCCGCCGCCGGAGGACGACGGCGGCGAGGGCACCCTCGCGGACCGCCTCGGCTACGAGGACACGGCGCTGGAGGGCGTGGAGTACCGCGAGTCGCTCAAGCCGCTGCTGGCGCAACTGCCGCCGCGCGAGCGCCAGATCATCATGCTGCGGTTCTTCGCGAACATGACGCAGTCGCAGATCGGCGAGGAGGTCGGCATCTCGCAGATGCACGTCTCCCGGCTGCTCACGCGGACGCTGTCGCAGCTGCGCGAGGGGCTGACGGCGGAGGCGTAGGGAAGGGGCGCGGGGCGCGGCAGCGCGCCCTCGCCCTGCCCGATGGCGGGGTCGTCCGTCCGCGCCCCTGCCCGGTGGGTCGCCCCTGCCCGGTGGTGAGGCCGCGGAGGCTACTTCATCGCCAGGACGATCGCTCCGACGATCACCAGCAGGACGATCACCGCGCCGACGACGACGCCCGCGCGCACCTTGGTCTGCGCGCGCTGCACCTCCGCGACGGGAGGCTGCTCGTCGACGAAGGCACGGAACATCTGCGTGCTGCCGGCCGGGTCGTAGTTGTTGTCCGGCTGAGGCGTGTGGTTCGACATGCCGCCTGACCTTAGCGTGTCCCTGTGAACGGCGGCACCCCCGGTGGCGGGGGAGAGCGCCGTAGGCTCGTGGGCATGGCACGCATCGGCACTTCTTCCCTCAACGTCTTCCCGCTGTCCCTGGGCGGCAACGTCTTCGGCTGGACCGCGGACGAGGAGCAGTCCTTCGCCGTCCTGGACGCCTTCACGGCCGCCGGCGGCGACTTCATCGACACCGCGGACGCGTACTCGGCCTGGGTCGAGGGCAACTCCGGCGGCGAGTCCGAGACGGTCATCGGCCGCTGGCTGGCCAGGCGCGGGCGGCGCGACGACGTCGTCATCGCCACCAAGGTCGGCTCGCACCCGCAGCTGCGCGGGCTCAGGGCCGACACCATCCGGCGCGGCGCCGACGCGTCGCTGGCGCGCCTGGGCACCGACCGCATCGACGTCTACTACACCCACCGGGACGACCCCGACACCCCGGTCGAGGAGATCGTCACCGCGCTGGACGCGCTGGTGAAGGCGGGGAAGGTGCGGGTGCTGGGCGCGTCCAACATCTCGCCGGAGCGGCTGGCCGCGTCGCTGGACTTCGCGGAGCGGGAGGGGCTGGCGCGGTACGAGATCGTGCAGCCGCACTACAACCTGGTGGAGCGGGAGGGGTACGAGGGGGCGCTCGCGGATCTCGTGGCGGCGCGGGGGCTGTCCGCGGCGCCCTATGCGGGGCTGGCGGCGGGGTTCCTCACGGGGAAGTACCGGGCGGGCTCCGAGGTTGCGAGCGCGCGGGCGGCGGGGGCGTCGGCGCTGCTTTCCGGCCGGCAGACCGGGCGGGGGGGGGTGTGGGGCCGGTAC
>JAJSZB010000460.1:0-5119 GCA_050613715.1 Streptomyces sp. IBSBF 3018 | reverse complement strand
CGGCTCAGCAGGCGGCGCGCGGGGTGAGGCCCGCCGCGTCCGGCACCCGGTCGCGATAAGGACGCCGCTGCTCACCCAGCAGTGGCTGGACCTGTGCTTCGTGCACTGGGCCCTCGCGCCGGACGCGGTGCGGCCGCTGCTGCCGGCCGGGACGGTCCCCGACACGTACGAGGGGCGGACGTACGTGGGGCTGGTCGCGTTCCGGATGCACCGGGTCGGGTGGCTGGGGCTGCCGGGCGTGCCGTACCTGGGATCGTTCCCGGAGACGAACGTGCGGCTGTACTCGGTGGACGCGCAGGGCAGGCGTGGCGTGGTCTTCCGGTCGATGGACGCCTCACGGCTGATACCGGTGCTCATGGGCCGGCTCGGGTTCCGGCTGCCGTACGTGTGGTCGCGGATGCGGGTCGAGGCCGGCGCGGGCACGGTGGCGTACACCAGCGCGCGGCGCCGGCCGGGGCGGCGCGAGGTGCGCAGCCGGATCGTGCTGCGGCCGGGCGAACGGCTCGCGGAGCCGACGGAGTTGGAGCACTTTTTGACCGCGCGCTGGGGGATGCACAACGCGTTCTTCGGCGGCGCGTCGTACCTGTCCAACGACCATCCGCGCTGGCCGCTGTACCGCGCGGAGCTGCTGGAGTGCGAGGAGAACCTCGTCGCGGCGGCCGGGCTGCCCGCGCCGGAGGCGGCGCCGGTGAGCGTGCTGTACTCGCCGGGCGTCCCGGTTCGCCTCGCCGGCCCCCGCCGGGTGGCCGGCATCCCGACGCCATGACGTGACCGCCGGCCACTGACCACTGACCACTGGCTGACTCCCGACGCCGGGCCCGGGCCGCTGCCCCGACTCCGACCCGCAGGCGTACGCCGTGGCCCGGCGCGTTCACGCCTGTGCGGCGAGCGCCGCGCACAGCACCGCGACGCCGACCGCGAGCCAGGCGAGGTAGTCGCCGAGGTGGCCGGAGTGCAGCCGGCGCAGGCCGCGGACCGGGACCCGCAGCGGGTTGTACCGCCACGGCCGCGGGTGGCGCACCGCGAGCACCGCGAGCAGCACGGCCAGGGCGGCGGTGAGCAGGCCGAGCAGCACGCCGGTGGTGGTCCAATCCGCGGGCGCGGGGCCGCCGGCGGCCGCGGGCGGCGGCGCCCCGGGGGTGAGCACCGCCGCCCGGTACCCGCCCGCGTCGGTGAAGGCGCGCGCGCCGTCCGCCAGCGAGGACGCGGCGGCCGGCAGGCAGCCCAGCAGCACCGCGACGGCGAGCAGGACGGCCGGCACCGCGGTCATCATCGGCGGCACCGACCGCCGCGGCTCGCGGATCTCCGGCTCCTCCCCCTCGCCGCTGATCCCCGCCTCGTCCGGGTGCGACCTCGTCGGTGTGCCGGCGCCCCAGAAGACCCGCAGCGCCGCGCGCAGCACGGCCGCGCCGGTCGACGCCGAGGCGATGACGAACACCGCGGTCAGCCACGGGTGTTCGGCGGCGGCGTCCTCGGTGAGCGCCTTGCCGAGGCCGGTGCCGGTGGGCGGCAGGCCGGCCAGGGCCAGCGCGCCGAGCACGAACAGCACGCCGACCAGCCGCAGTTCGCGGGCCCTGCCGTGCAGGCCGCGTTCGTCGACCGATCCGTAGCGGTCCAGCAGCACGCCGGTGAGGCCGAACAGGGCGGCCTTCACACAGCCGTGGGCGGCGACGTAGACCGCGACGCCCGCGGTGCCGGCCGGGGTGAGCAGCGCGATCCCTACGGTGAACAGGCCGACGTGGCTGATCGTGGAGTACGCCAGTAGGCGCTTGAGGTGCCGCTGCTGCCAGCACATGAGCGCACCGAGCAGCGCGGTGACCACGCCCAGCGCCTCGAAGGTGTGGCGGAACGCGCCGTGCGGCAGCCCGCCGGGCCCGGAGAACACCGTCCAGTAGACGCGCGCGGTCCCGTACACGCCCAGTTCGACCATCACGCCGGACAGCAGCATGCACACCGGTGTCGGGGCGACCGCGTGTGCGTCGGGCAGCCAGAAGTGGAAGGGGACCAGTGCGGACTTGACCAGCAGGGCGGTGGCCACCAGCACGAACGCGGTGACGACGAGCAGGTCGGTGCGGTGGCCGCCGAGCGCGTGGCCGATGGCGGCCAGGTCGAGCTGCCCGGTGCGGGCGTAGAGCATGCCGATGCCGAGCAACGAGCAGTACGCGGCGAAGGAGTTGACGATGCCGAAGGTGAGGGCGCCCTGCAACGGCCGCGGGTCCTCGATGCGGTAGCCGGTCAGCGCGTAGGCGGTGGCGCCCATCAGCTCGAAGAACACGAACGCGTTGAACAGGTCGCCGGTGAGCGCGAATCCGACCATGCCGGCCTCGAACAGCAGCACCAGCGCGGGGAAGACGCCGGCCCGGTCGCCGGCGGGTTCGTCGAAGTACCGCCAGGAGTAGGCGAGTACGGCCAGCACCAGGAACGCGGTGAGCAGCGCGAGCCCGGCGCCGAGCCGGTCGGCGGCCAGCACGATCCCGATCTGCGCGGGCCAGCCGCCCAGCGACGCGGTGGCCACGGTGTGGGTGTGCGGCCACAGCAGCGCGAGGCAGACCACGTCGGCGGCGGCCGTCGCGGTGGCCAGCACGTCGCAGCCGGTGCGCCGCAGCAGCCGCCCGCCGGCCGCCAGCAGCACCGCGCCGGCCAGCGGGATCGCCACGGCCAGCGGCAGCAGCGTGGTGGCGCGCACCCGGTCAGCCCTTCAGGCCGGTCAGTGCCTGCGGGTCCACCGTGCCGTGGCGTTTGCGCAGTTGGACGGTGAGGGCGAGCAGCAGCGCGGTGACGGTGGCGCCGACCACCACGTCCGTGAGCGCGAGCGCCTGCACGACGGGGTCGACGAGCGGCCGGGAGCCGGGCTCGACGTCGGAGAAGACCGGCGCGGTGCCGTCGTGCCGGTAGCCGACGGAGAGCAGCAGCAGGTACGTCGAGGACTGGGCGACCGCCAGGCAGCCGATCGCGTGGATCAGGTTGCGGCTGGTCACCATCCCGTAGAGGGCCACCAGCAGCACCCATCCGGCGGCGAGGTACGGCCACGGGCCCATCACGGCTCCTCCTGCGGGTCTGCGCGGTGGTCTGGTTCGGGGTCTGCGCCGGGCTCTGCGTCGGTCTCTGCGTCCGGGTCTGCGTCCGGGTCTGCGCCGGTGCGTTCGCGAGAGGACGGGCCGTCGCCGGCGGAGATCTCCACGGCCTGGTCGAGGAAGTGCGCGAGCAGCACGATCAGGCCGGAGCCGACCTCGACGCCGACGGCGGCGTTGAGCAGCGGCACGGTGCCGCCCGAGGTGATCTGGTTGAACGTCCCCAGCGGCACGGTGTTCTTCAGGAACGCGCCGCCGGCCACCAGCCCCGCGAGGCCCAGGGCGACGAACGCGCCCGCCGCGATCGCGTCCGCGACGTCCAGCACGGCCAGCGGCCGCACCTTCTCCAGGACGCGGTAGTCGGCGGCGATGTAGCCCAGGTGCAGCGCGGTGGCGAGGATGACGCCGCCCTGGAAGCCGCCGCCGGGGCTCAGTTGGCCGTGCGCCACGATGTAGACGCCGACGATCAGCGCGACCGGCAGCAGCGCGGTGCCGAGCAACCGGGTGCTGGGCAGCACGTGTTCGGAGGGCGCGGGCCTGCGGCGCTCGTCGCGCGCCAGGCGCAGCAGCAGCGTGGCGCCGAGGACCGTGCCGAACAGGATCGACTCCTCGCCGAGGGTGTCGAAGGCGCGGAGGTCGAAGTTGACCGCGGAGACGGTGTTCGCGGTGCGGTGCGCGAGTGCGGCGGCCACCGCGCGGTCGCCGTACGGGTGGTGGTCGCCGCCGGCCGCGGGCATCTCGGTGCAGGCGACGGCGAAGAACACGGCGATGACGGCGACGGCCGCGACGCAGAGCAGCAGCCGGACGCGGGCGCTCACGGCCCGCCGCCCGGGCCGCCGTTGCCGCCGCGGGCACGGGACGCGTCGCCCGCCTCGCCGCGCCCGTCGCTGGAGCCGCCGGAGTCGCCCGCGGCGCCCGAGCCACCGGAACCACCCGAGCCGCCCGAGCCGCCGGAGCCGTGGGAACCCTCGCCGTCGCCCGGCGCGGCGTCCGCGTCCGCGGTCGAGCGGCGGGAGACCTTGCGGACGGTGAGCAGGATCAGCAGCGGTGTCAGCGCGGTGCCGACGCCGAGTTGGGACAGCGCGACGTCCGGCGCCTGGAGCACCGCGAAGAGCACGGCGAGGCCGAGGCCCAGCACGGCCAGCACGAGGGCCTGGCGCACGGGGTCGCGGCACAGCACGGCGACCGTCGCGCACACCACGACGAAGGCGAGAGCGACCGCGACCAGCGGCGTGTTCACCGGTTCACCGCTCCTTCCCGCCGCCGGACGGCGACCCGTCCGCACGCGCGCCGCCCGAACCGCCCGAGCCGCCCGCGGCGCCCGAGCCTCCCGGCCGCGCGCCACCCGAGCTGCCCGAGCCGCCCGCTTGCGCGCCACCCGGCTCCCCCGGCTCCGCGCCGCCCTGTTCCGCGGCCTGCGTCGCCGCCTTGCCGATCGCGACCGTGCCCGCGGTGCCGCCGGCCGCGAACAGCAGGCCGATGACCAGCGTCTTGACGGCCGCGCGGCCCGCGCCCTGGTCGACGGCCACCGCCACGGCGATGAGCGGCACGCCCAGGCAGGAGGCGGGCGCGAGGGCGTGCAGGCGCGGAAACGTCCCTCCCAGGCGGTGCAGCGCCAGCGCCGAGACCAGGACGCAGGCGACGCCCGCCCACAGCAGCGCCAGGACGAGGGCGTGCGCGGCGCTCATCCGCGCTCCTCCTCGTCGCCGTCGCCCGTCTCGCGCGGCTGACCGGCCAGGAATCGCGTGAAGACCAGCGTGCCGGCGGGCGCGAGCACGGCCAGCACCAGCGCCAGGTCCTGGTACGCGGAACGCTGGTAGCCCTGCGGCAGGAGCAGGAACACCGCGCCGACGACGGGCGACAGCAGCGACACCGCGGTCAGCCGCCGCATCTCGCTGCCGCGTACCGCGCCCAGCAGGCACAGGGGCGCGGCGACCGCGAGCAGCACCAGCGCGGCGCTCGTCCACGCGTTCACCGCGCACCGCCTCCCCCGCGACCGCGACCGCGACGCGCACCGCGCGAGCCACGCGACGGACGCGGCCCACCCG
>JAJSZB010000045.1:0-29236 GCA_050613715.1 Streptomyces sp. IBSBF 3018 | reverse complement strand
TCCCCAGTCCTGCCCCCGGCCCTGTCGTCGCCCGCACCTCACACCCCCGCCGCGGCGACCTTGGTCGTCTCGTCCGGGTCGATCGGCGGGAACTGCTCGCGCTCCAGCATCCCGCGGCGCCGGAAGCGGTTGAGCGCGTAGACGTTGCCCAGGTGCATCACGCCGAGCACCAGCAGGACCACGCCCAGCTTGACCGACAGCGCCTCGAAGACCTGGCGCGCGTCGTCGATCGAGTCGCCCGTCTTCAGGTAGAGGGCGACGAAGCCCAGGTTCACCAGGTAGAAACCGACGACCAGCAGCCGGTTCACCGCGTCGGCCAGCGCTTCGTTGCCGTGCAGGACGTCGGCCAGGAAGACCCTGCCGTTGCTGCTGAGGGTGCGGGCGACCCACACCGTCAGGCAGACGCTGATCAGCAGATAAACGACATACGCGAGGACGGTCATGTCCATTGCGCGTACCACCCCTCAGGTTGAACGTGTTCAAAACTATCGCTCGGCACGACGGTAGACCTGTTTTTGAACATGTTCAACGTGACCTGCGGCACGATCCGCACACGGGGTCCGGGCCCACGGTCCGGGCATGCGGAAGGGCCCGGCTCCCTCGGGGGAGGAGGAGCCGGGCCCGGTCCTGCGGGGCAGGTGGGGGGAGAATCAGCGGCCGAGGCCGCCGTACGCGTCAGTCCGTGGAGTAGCTGAGCTCCAGATCCACGCTGCCGTCGCCGTCGTCGTCCCCGCCCTCGCCGATCCGCACGGTCGCGGGGAACGGCGGGTACCCCATGGTCAGCAGGGTGTAGCTGCCGGGGTAGAGGTTGCCGAAGGAGTAGCCGCCGTCCTTGCCGGTGACGGCCGTCGCCACCTCGTGGCCGTCCGCGTCCTTGAGCACCACCCGCGCGTCCTCGACCCGCTCGCCGTCCGCGCGGCGTACCGTGCCGGCGAGCGTGCCGGTGCCGGTGAGGCTCAGGTCGCACTCCGCGGCGGCGCCCTCGGCGGTCAGCACGCTGGCCGTCTGCGGGTGGTGGCCGTCCGCGTTGGCCACCAGGACGTACGCGCCCGGGCCCGGGGTCGGCAGCAGGAACGTACCGTCCTCGGCGGCCTGCGTCCGGCCCACCTGCCGGCCGTCGGAGGCGATCAGCGTCAGCTCCGAGCGCGGCACCGGCAGCCCGGCGACGCCCGTCACCCGGCCGCGCACCGCGGGCCCGGGCACGAACGCGCCGCCGCCACCCGTACCGCCCGCACCCGCAGCCCCCGCGCCCGGGCCGCCCGAGCCCGCGCCCGCAGCGCCCGGCGCCGCCTCCTCCGCCGGCTCCACCGCCAGGTGCGGCAGCCGCCGGTCCAGCCAGCCCGGCAGCCACCAGTTGGACGAGCCGAACATGTGCATCAGCGACGGCACCAGCACCGTGCGCAGGATGAACGCGTCCAGCGCCACCGCCCCGGCCAGGCCGATGCCGAACATCGCGAGCACCCGCTCGCCGCTGAGCACGAAGGCGAAGAAGACGCAGATCATGATGACCGCGGCCGAGTTGATCACCCGGCTGGTCTCGGCGAGGCCGACCCGCACCGCCCGCGCGTTGTCCTTGGTGTGCACCCACTCCTCGTGCATCCGGCTGACCAGGAAGACCTGGTAGTCCATCGACAGGCCGAAGAGCAGCGAGAGCATGATCACCGGCAGGAACGCGTCGATCGGCCCGGCCCGGCCGGCCAGCGAGCCGCCCCAGCCGAACTGGAAGACCGCGACCAGCACGCCGAACGACGCGGCCGCCGCGACCAGGTTCATCACCGCCGCGGTGAGCGGCACCACCAGGCTGCGGAAGGCGAACAGCAGCAGGACGAAGCCCAGTGCGATGATCACGCCGATGAACAGCGGCAGCTTGCCGTAGAGCACCGACGCGAAGTCCTCGAAGATCGCCGTCTGCCCGCCGACGTAGGCGTGCATCGTGGTGCCCTGCTCGGCGGCCGGCACCACGTCGTCGCGCAGGTGGTCGATGAGGTCCGAGGTCCCCTTGTCCTGCGGCGAGGTGGTCGGCACCGCGTTGACGAACGCGATGTCGCCGGCGTCCTTCAGCGGCACCTGGGCGGCGTAGGCGATGCCGGGCGTCGACTTCAGCGTGGTGACCAGCCGGGTGACCGCGGCCTTGTCGCCCGCGGTCGGCGCCTCGGCGAGGATCGTCAGCGGGCCGTTGAAGCCGGGCCCGAAGCCGTCCGCCAGCATGTCGTACGCCTTGCGGGTGGTGGTCGTCGTCGGGTTGTTGCCCTGGTCGGAGGAGCCGAGTCGCAGCGACAGCGCCGGGACGGCCAGCACCGCCATGACGACCACCGCGACCGCGGCCAGCGGCCGGGTGTGCCGCTGCAGGAACGACGACCAGCGGGCCGCCGCGCCCGGCGCGCCGGTCGCCTTCGGGTCGCCGGCCGCCAGCTTGCGGCGCTGGCGGCGGCTGAGCACCCGCATGCCGAGCGCGCCGAGCATGGCCGGCAGCAGCGTGGCGGCCGCGGCGACCGTGATGACGACGGTGAGCGCGGCGGCGACCGCCACGCCGTTGAGGAAGGTCAGCCGGAGCGTGAACATGCCCAGCAGCGCGATGCACACCGTGCCGCCGGCGAACAGCACCGCCCGGCCGGAGGTGTTGAGCGAGGAGACCGCGGCCTCCTCGGGTGTCTTGCCCGCCAGGATGCCCTTGCGGTGCCGGGTGACGATGAACAGCGCGTAGTCGATGCCGACGCCGATGCCGACCAGGCTCGCCAGCTGCGGGGAGAAGTCCGCCACGTTCATGGCGTGGCTGAGCAGGATGATCGCCGACGACGCGATGCCGACGCCGAACAGCGCGGTCAGGATCGGCAGCAGCATGCCGAACAGCGAGCCGAGCGCGAGGAAGAGCACCACGGCCGCGGCGGCGATGCCGACGCCCTCGGCCAGCCCCGGCAGCGGCTGCTCGGCCTGCGCCGGCTTGTTGCCGCCGACCTCGACGTGCAGGCCGGGCGCCCGCGCCTCGTGCGCGGTGTCGATCAGCAGCGTCGCCTGGTCGTTGGTCATGTCGTTGCCGAGCTTGGTGTACGTGACCTGCGCGTACGCCGTGCGGCCGTCCTTGCTGACCTGCGCGCCGCCCGCGGGGTCGTACGGGCTGACGACGGTGCCCACGTCCGGCTGCTTGGCGATCTTCGCCAGCACCGGGGTGATCCGCTGCCGCACCGACGCGTCGCGCACCGAGCCGGAGTCGACGTGCCACACCACGGTGTCGGCCTCGCCGGAACGCGCGGGGATCGCCTTGTCCATCAGGTCGAGCACCTTGCTCGACTCGGTCCCCTTCAGGGAGAACGCGTTGGAGTAGGCGTCGCCGGCCGCGCGGCTCGCGCCGCCCACGCCGAGCAGCGCCACGACCCACAGGGCGATCACCCACCACTTGTGTCGGAAACACCATCGCGCCACTGCGGCCACGGTCACATCCCCCATCGTTCAGGCACTGCTCATGGTTCGGGTACGTCGGAAAACACCTTCAGCCTCTGGGGCGGGAAGGGCCGTCGCCAAACGGATCGGCGGACTCTCAAGGAACTCCAAAGTTCGGGCCGTGACCGGGCGTGCGCGCGGCCACGGATACTGGGGCAATGGACGCTGAAACGGCCGAGCCGGCCGCCGCTGCCGTGACCGGTGCCGTGGGCGCTGCCGCCGGGTCGGGTGCCGTGAGCGCTGCCGCGGGGCCGGGCGCTTCGGGCGCTGCCGCCGGGCCCGGCGCCACCGTGCTGATCGTCGAGGACGACCCCGGCATCGCGGACGTGCTGCGGATCACGCTGCGGTACAACGGCTTCGCGGTGCACAGCGCGGCGAGCGGGCGGGAGGCGCTCGCCGCGGCCCGGCGGCACCGGCCGGACCTGGTGCTGCTCGACGTGATGCTGCCGGACGGCAACGGCTGGGAGGTCTGCCGCGAGCTGCGCGCCGGGCGGGCCCGCGAGGCCGCGGCGGCCGGGACCGACCGGCTCGACGGGGGCGACGGGGTGGACGACCTCGCGATCATCTTCGTCACCGCGCGCGACGCGCCGCGTGACGTGGTGGCCGGGCTCGCGCTCGGCGGCGACGACTACATCACCAAGCCGTTCGAGGTGGACGAGGTGGTGGCGCGCGTGCACGCGGTGCTGCGCCGCACCCGCCGCCCCGAGGCCCGCCCGGCCGCGCGGCTGCTGCGCCACGCCGACCTGGAGATGGACGAGGCGACGTACACCGTGCGGCGGGCCGGGCAGCCGGTGGAGCTGACGCCGACCGAGTACAACCTGCTGCGGCACCTGCTGCGGCACGCGGGCCGCATCCTCACCAAGGAGCAACTGCTGCAGCACGTCTGGCAGTTCGACACCGCGGTGTCCTCCACGGTGGTCGAGACGTACATCTCCTACCTGCGCCGCAAGCTGGACCGGTTCGGGCCGCCGCTGATCGAGACGCGGCGCGGCGTCGGCTACGGGCTGACGGGGGGCGGGAACGGTGGCGGGCCTGGTGGCGGACCCGGGGCCGGTCCCGGGGCGGGGCCGGGCGCCGGAGCCGGCGGCGGGCGGCATGGCGGACCCGCAGCAGGACCGGGCGCAGGGCCCGGCGCAGGGCCGGACGGCGGTGCCGTGCGATGAACGTGATGCGCTGCTCGTTCTGGCCGCGCCCGCACTCGCTGCGCGCCCGCTTCACCATCGCCAACGTCGCCTTCCTCGCCGTCGGCCTGGTGCTCGCCGCGACGGCCAGCATCGCCGCCACGTACATGGTGCTGGTCGGCCAGATCGACGACTCGCTGAAGTCGTCGAGCACCGCGCTGGGCCGCGCCACGACCGGCAGCGACGGCCTGCGCCAGCTGTGCGCGCTGGGCAATCTGCTCAGGATCGACAAGGGCGGACCCTCGGTCGCCGACGCGTTCCGGCAGGACCTGTTCATCGTGCTCGACGCGCACGGCAGGCCCGCGTCGATGTGCGAGAACGACGACCACCCGATCACCGACGACCAGCGCGAGATGGCCGGCGCACTGCCCGACCCCGCCCGGCTGGCGGCCCACGGCGGCGCGGCCACCGTGCACTCCGGCGGCACCCAGTACCGGGTGATGGCCACCCGGCTGGCCGACGGCACGCTCGTGGTGCACGGCATCCGGCTGAACGGCGTCAAGCACGCCATCGGCAAGCTGCTGATCTGGGAGTCCGGGGCCGGGGTGCTGCTGCTCGCGCTGCTGGCGGCCGGCTCGATGACCGCCGCGCGCCGCCGGCTCAGCCCGCTGGAGGTCATGGTCGGCACCGCGTCCGCGATAGCCGAGGGCGACATGTCCCGGCGGGTGCCGGCCGCGCGGCACGGCTCCAGCGAGGTCGAGGAGCTGAGCACCGCGCTCAACGCGATGCTCCAGCAGATCGAGACCGCGCTGACCGAGAGCGAGCGGGCCAGCGCCCAGCTGCGGCAGTTCCTCGCCGACGCCTCGCACGAGCTGCGCACCCCGCTGGCCTCGGTCCGCGGCTACCTCCAGCTGTACGAGAAGGGCATGCTCGACGCCGACGAGAAGGAGCGCGCGCTGCACCGGGTCTCCGCGGAGGCGCTGCGGATGAGCCGCCTGGTCGACGAACTCCTCGCGCTGGCCCGCCTGGAGGACCGGCCGTCGCTGCCCTTCCGCCCGGTCGACCTGTGCTGCCTGGTGCGCGACGCGGCGGCCGACCTCGCGGCCCAGCAGCCCGAGCGGCCGCTGATGCTGCGGCTGCCGCAGGGGGGTGCGGGGGCCGCGGACGGGTGGTGCCACGCGCTGGGCGACGAGGCGGGACTGCGGCAGGTGGTCGGCAATCTGCTGGGCAACGTGCGCGTGCACACCCCCGCCGACTCGCCGCTGACCGTCGAGGTCGCGCGCGAGGGCGGCGAGGTGACGCTGCGGGTGGCCGACTCGGGTCCGGGCCTGGCGCCGGAGGACGCCGCGCGGGTCTTCGACCGCTTCTTCCGCGCCGACCCCGACCGGGCCCGGGTGACCGGCGGCGCCGGCCTGGGCATGTCCATCGTCCAGGCCGTGGTCCAGGCGCACGGCGGCTCGGTGGCGGTGCGGACCGCGCCGGGCGCCGGCCTCACCGTGGACGTACGCCTCCCGGCCGCCGCGCCCGCGGCGGCCCCGGCACTGGAGGGCGCGCCGGTGTGAGGGCGCGCCCGGGTGCGGGGGTGGTTGCGCTGGAGTCCGCTCCAGGCCGTAGCGTCGTGGGCATGACGCGCGCAGCAGACGACAGCACCGCACCCGACGACCGCTACGCCCGCGGGCTGGCCGCGCTGCGGCTGGTCACCGGCACCGAGCACCCGACCGTGCTCGACCCGGTCGCCGAGATCGCCCCCGACCTGGCCCGGATGACCATCGAGTTCGGCTACGGGGACATCTGGAGCCGGCCGGGGCTCACGCCCAGGCAGCGGCAGATCGCCACCATCGCCGCGCTGGCCGCGCTCGGCAACGCCGCGCCGCAGCTGCGCTTCCACATCGGCGGCGCGCTCAACGTCGGCTGCACGCGGCGCGAGATCGTCGAGGTCTTCCTGCACGCCACGGTCTACGCCGGCTTTCCGGCCGCGCTCAACGCGCTGTCCGCCGCGCGGGCGGTCTTCGCCGACCGCCCGGCCGACCCCGGGGACGATCCCGGTGCCGACGCCGCGCGTCCCGGTGCCGAGCCCGCGCGTCCTGGCACCGGCACCGGCACCGGCGCGGACGGCGACCGTTACCACCGCGGCCTGGAGGCCCTGCGCGCCGTCGACGGCCCGCACGGCGTGGACGTGGTCCGCTCGCTGGACGACATCGCCCCCGACCTCGGCCGCTATCTGGTCGAGTACGTCTTCGGCGACATCTACTCCCGCGAGGGGCTCTCCCTGCCCCTGCGCGAACTGGCGTCCGTCGCCATGTGCACCGCCCTCGGCACCGCGGCGCCGCAGCTGCGCGTCCACATCCGCGGCTTCCTCAACGTCGGCGGCAGCCGCGAGGAGATCGTCGAGCTGATGACCCAGCTGGCCGGCTACGCGGGCTTCCCCGCGGCGCTCAACGGCATCACCGCGGCCCGCGAGGTCTTCGCCGAGTCCGGCGCCTGACACGACATCCGCGTGGCGCGGCCGCGCCGGAACGTTCCGTCACCATGCGTGCCTTCTACTGTGTTTCGTGTCGATATCCCCTTCGGCACCCTCTTCGTCACCCTCTTCGTCACACCGTGGAAGGTTCCGCATGTCCCTCCGCCTGCGCCAGGCGGCCGCCGCTGCCGCCGCATCGCTCGCCCTGCTCCTGACGCTGCCCGGCTCGGCGCACGCCGCCGTGGGCGAGTTCCGCTACACCTACCTGGACGACTTCGGCAACCGGACCGCAGGTGTGCTCGTCGACCCGGACAGCCGCACCTGCGTCACGCTCCCCGAGGTGGCCGACCCCGACACCACGGAACCGGCCTTCGCGCCGCAGAACCTCACCGGCAGCACGGTCACCATGTTCACCGGCCCGGACTGCGACGGCGACTACTACAGCCTGCGCCCCGGCGGCAGGGCGAGCGACCGGCTGAAGCTGCGCTCGGCCCTGTTCAGCTGAGCCCTGTTCAGCTGAGCGCTGTCAGTGCCCCGTCGTAACCTTCGGGGCATGGCAACGGTCACGTTCGTCGACGAGACGACATCCGGGGAACGCCGCGACTCCTGGGGCCTGGAGATCGCGGAGGAACGGCTCACCGTGGGGGAGTTGATACGCCGCAGGGTCTTCCAGGAGGTCGCGGAGTACAACGCGCGGCAGCCGGAGGTCTTCAGCGGCCTGGTGCAGCCCAGCGACGCCGAGCGCACGCTCAACGGCTACCGGCTGCGCACGCCCCGGCGGATCGACCCCGAGGCGCAGACCGCGCTCGCGCTCAAGGCGTTCCGGAGCAACGGCTTCCTGCTGCTGGTCGGCGACCGGCAGGTCGAGGACGCGGACGAGGTGGTCGACCTGCCGCTGGGCACCGAGGTCGTCTTCCTCAAGCTCGTGCCGCTGGTGGGGGGCTGAGATGAGGGACTTCGACAAGGTCCTGGCCGCGTGCCGGCGGCACATCGCGGCGCGGGACGTCGACGCGCTGGCCGACCCGCTCGCCCAGGTGCGGGCGGCCGGCGTGGACACCCGGCGCGGCCCCGCCGTGGACGCGCTGGTCGAGGAGGTCGACGCACTGCCGGAGGACGACCGGCGCCGGCTGCTCGCCCTGCTCACCGAGCGGCACCTGACCGGCGACGACGTCCAGGCCTTCCTCGACGCGCTGTTCGGGCTGGTCATGCACCTGTCCCGCGGCCTGGAAGAGGACCCGTCGGCCGCCGCCATACGGGCCCGGCAGTTCGACCGCTACGCCCGGGTGCAGAGCGTCTGGTTCAACGACGGCCTGGCCGGCCTGGTCGAGGCCGAACTCGCCGCCGGGGGCACCGTCCCCGCGCCCGTCGTCGCGGTCGTGCGCCGCAGCGACCTGACCGCCTACCGCCGCGGCCGGCTGTCCGCGGTGGCCAAGAAGCTCACCGAGCCCGCGCTGAACGTCGGCGAGCCCTGGGCCGAGACCGCGCTCGCCGACGCCGCCGCACTCGGCTCGCCCTGGCCGCAACTGCTGGCCCACGCGGCCGGCGCGACCGCCGCCAAGCCGAGCGACCGCTGGGAGAAGACCGGCCGCGCGCTGCTCGACCCGCTCGACGCGGACACCGCGCGCGCCCGGGTGACCGGCTGGCTCGCGCTCGTCGGCCGCCCGCGCACCCTGCCGTACGACGAGGGGGGCTACCACGGGCCTTCGCAGAACGACCTCTACGACCCGTACAACGCCAACGCGCTGCGCGGCCTGACCTGGCTGCTGTCCCTGCTGCCGCCGCACCCGGACACCGCCCGCGCGCTCGGCCGGCTGGTCGAGACCTCGCTGCGCAAGGTGCCCGGCACCGGCCCGCGCAACCCCAAGGTCGCCAACGCCGCCGTGGTCGCGCTGTCGCGCACCGAGGGAGAGGCCGCCCTCGCCGAACTCGCCCGGCTCGCCTCCCGCGTCACCTTCAAGGGCACCCTCAAGCAGCTCGACGCGGCCCTGGAGACGCGGGCCGCCGCGATGGGGCTCAGCCGCGAGGAGGTCGAGGAACTCGCCGTGCCCGCCTACGGGTTGACCGAGGTCGGCCGACTGGCGCACGAACACGGCGAGTTGACGGTGGTCGGCAGCAAGGCGGTGCTGACCTGGCGGAATGCCGCGGGCAAGGCCGTCAAGAGCCCGCCCGCGCCGCTCAAGCGCGACGAGCCCGAGCTGATCGCCGAGCTGAAGGCCGCCGCGAAGGACATCGACAAGATGCTCGGCGCGCAGGCCGAGCGGCTGGACAAGCAGTTCCTGTCCCGCCGCAGCTGGGCGTACGCCGCCTGGCGCGCCCGCTACGTCGACCACCCGCTGGTCGGCACCCTCGCCCGCCGGCTGCTGTGGACGGTCGACGGCCGCGCCTGCGGCTGGGCGGACGGCGAGCTGCGCACCCTCACCGGCGAGGCGCTGCCGCCCGTCGCCGACGACGCCGCCGTGGAGCTGTGGCACCCGGTCGGCCGCGACACCGCCGAGGTCGTCGCCTGGCGCGACTGGCTCGAACACCACGGCGTCACCCAGCCGTTCAAGCAGGCCCACCGCGAGGTCTACCTGCTCACCGACGCCGAGCGCGCCACCCGCACGTACTCCAACCGCTTCGCCGCGCACATCCTGCGCCAGCACCAGTTCCACTCGCTGGCCGCGATCCGCGGCTGGCGCAACCAGCTGCGGCTGATGGTCGACGACAGCTACCCGCCCGCGGTGCGCGAACTGCCGCGGTGGGGGCTGCGGGCCGAGTTCTGGGTCGAGGGCATCGGCGACGACTACGGCGCCGACACCACCGAGTCGGGGGCGTACCTGCGGCTGTCCACCGACCAGGTCCGCTTCTACCGCACCGACGCCCCGGAGAACTGGGCGCACGCGGGCGGCGGCGGATACGGCCCGGACTGGCGCAGCGCCCCCGCGGAGCCGCTGCCGCTGGAGGAGATACCCGCGCTGGTCCTCAGCGAGGTGCTGCGCGACGTGGACCTCTTCGTCGGCGTCGCCAGCGTCGGCAACGACCCGACCTGGCAGGACGGCGGCCCCGGCGGCCACTTCAGGACGTACTGGCACAGCTACAGCTTCGGCGAGCTGTCGCAGAACGCACAGAGCCGCCGCGACCTGCTCAGCCGGCTCGTGCCGCGGCTGGCCATCGCCGACCGGGCCACCGTCGAGGGCCGCTTCCTGCACGTGCGCGGCGAACGCCACACGTACAAGATCCACCTGGGCTCCGGGAACATCCTGATGACGCCGGACGACCGCTATCTGTGCATCGTGCCCAAGTCCTCGGCGGGCGCGGGCTCCGGCGCCGGGGACGTCGGGTACCTGCCGTTCGAGGGCGACCGCACCCTCGCGGTGATCCTCAGCAAGGCGATGATGCTCGCCCGGGACACCGAGATCACCGACCCCACCGTGCTCAGCCAGCTCTGACCACGCCCACCACCGCGCCCCGGACACGCGGCGGCCCCGCTCCCACGGGGGAGAGCGGGGCCGTCGCGCAGCTCGCGGTCCTTCGGGACCTCAGACGCGCCGGGTGATCAGCGCGCGCTTCACTTCCTGGATCGCCTTGGTGACCTCGATGCCGCGCGGGCAGGCGTCCGTGCAGTTGAAGGTGGTGCGGCAGCGCCAGACGCCGTCCTTGTCGTTCAGGATCTCCAGCCGCTGCTCACCGCCCTCGTCGCGGGAGTCGAAGATGAACCGGTGCGCGTTGACGATCGCCGCCGGGCCGAAGTACTGCCCGTCGTTCCAGAACACCGGGCACGACGAGGTGCACGCCGCGCACAGGATGCACTTGGTGGTGTCGTCGAACCGCTCGCGGTCCTCCGCGGACTGCAGCCGCTCACGCGTCGGCTCGTTGCCCTTGGTGATCAGGAACGGCATCACGTCCCGGTACGCCTGGAAGAACGGGTCCATGTCGACCACGAGGTCCTTCAGCACCGTCAGGCCCTTGATGGGCTCGATGGTGATCGGCTTGTCCGGGTTGACGTCCTTGATCAGCGTCTTGCAGGCCAGCCGGTTGCGGCCGTTGATGCGCATCGCGTCCGAGCCGCACACGCCGTGCGCGCACGAGCGGCGGAAGGTCAGCGTGCCGTCGATCTCCCACTTGACCTTGTGCAGCGCGTCCAGCACGCGCTCCTTGGGGTCCATCGGCAGCTGGTAGTCCACCCACTGCGCCTGGTCGGAGACCTCCGGGTTGAACCGGCGCACCCGCAGGGTCACGGTGATCAGGTGGGCCGCGGTGTTCTCGGCCGCGTCCAGGGCGGCCGAGTGCCCGTCCTGCTTGTCGAGCGTCGGGGTGCTCATCAGTACTTACGCTCCATCGGCTGGTAGCGGGTCTGCACGACCGGCTTGTAGTCCAGGCGGATCGACTCGGTGCCGGCCGCGTCCACCTCGCGGTACGCCATCGTGTGCCGCATGAAGTTCACGTCGTCGCGGTTGGGGAAGTCCTCGCGGTAGTGGCCGCCGCGGGACTCCTTGCGGGCCAGCGCGGAGACGGCCATGACCTCGGCCAGGTCCAGCAGGTTGCCCAGCTCGACCGCTTCCAGCAGGTCGGTGTTGAACCGCTTGCCCTTGTCCTGGATGGAGACGTTCTTGTAGCGGGCGCGCAGCTCGCCGATCTTCTCCACCGCGGTCTTGATGGTCTGCTCGGTGCGGAACACCATCACGTTGGCGTCCATGCACTCCTGCAGTTCCCGGCGCAGGTCGGCGACCCGCTCGTTGCCGGTGGCCGAGCGCAGCCGCTCGACCTGCTCCTCGACCAGCGACGCCGGGTTCTCCGGCAGCGGCGCGAAGTCGTTGGCGTGCGCGTAGTCGGCGGCGGCGATGCCGGAGCGGCGGCCGAAGACGTTGATGTCCAGCAGCGAGTTGGTGCCCAGCCGGTTCGCGCCGTGCACCGAGACGCAGGCCACCTCGCCGGCCGCGTACAGGCCCGGCACCACCGTGGTGTTGTCGGCGAGCACCTCGCCCTGCACGTTGGTGGGGATGCCGCCCATGGCATAGTGCGCGGTGGGCTGGATCGGGATCGGGTCGGTGTACGGCTCGATGCCCAGGTAGGTGCGGGCGAACTCGGTGATGTCCGGGAGCTTGGCGTCCAGCTGCTCCGGCGGCAGGTGGGTCAGGTCCAGGTAGACGTGGTCGCCCTCGGGGCCGCAGCCGCGGCCCTCGCGGATCTCGGTGTAGATGGCGCGGGAGACCACGTCGCGCGAGGCGAGGTCCTTCATGACCGGCGCGTACTTCTCCATGAAGCGCTCGCCGTCCTTGTTGCGCAGGATGCCGCCCTCGCCGCGGGCGCCCTCGGTGAGCAGGATGCCCATCCGCCAGATGCCCGTCGGGTGGAACTGGAAGAACTCCATGTCCTCCAGCGGCAGCCCGCGCCGGTAGACCGCGGCCTGGCCGTCGCCGGTCAGGGTGTGCGCGTTCGAGGTCACCTTGAAGAACTTGCCGGTGCCGCCGGACGCGTAGATGACCGCCTTGGCCTGGAAGACGTGGATCTCGCCGGTGGCCAGCTCGTACGCCACCACGCCGGCCGACCGCTTGACGCCGTCCACCTCGGAGATCAGCTGGTCCAGGACGTAGAACTCGTTGAAGAACTCCACGCCCTCCTTGACGCAGTTCTGGTACAGCGTCTGGAGGATCATGTGGCCGGTGCGGTCCGCGGCGTAGCAGGAGCGGCGCACCGCGGCCTCGCCGTGGTTGCGGGTGTGGCCGCCGAACCGGCGCTGGTCGATCCGGCCCTCGGGCGTCCGGTTGAACGGCAGGCCCATCTTCTCCAGGTCCAGGACCGCGTCGATGGCCTCCTTCGCCAGGATCTCGGCGGCGTCCTGGTCGACCAGGTAGTCACCGCCCTTGATCGTGTCGAAGGTGTGCCACTCCCAGTTGTCCTCCTCCACGTTGGCCAGCGCCGCGGCCATGCCGCCCTGCGCCGCGCCGGTGTGGGACCTGGTCGGGTACAGCTTGGTCAGGACGGCGGTGCGGCTGCGCTTGGTGGCCTCGATGGCCGCGCGCATGCCGGCGCCGCCCGCGCCGACGATGACGGTGTCGTACTTGTGGATCTGCATGGGGTCGCTTCCCTGTCCCTGCCCTGGCCTAGCGGATGTTCGGGTCGAAGGTGAAGATCACCAGCGATCCGAGCACGATGGTGAACGCCACCGCGGTGAACAGCAGCGTCTTGAGCCAGAAGCGGGTGTTCGGCTGCTGGGCGTAGTCGTTGATCACGGTCCGCAGGCCGTTGCCGCCGTGCAGCATGGCCAGCCAGAGCATCACCAGGTCCCAGCCCTGCCAGAACGGCGAGGCCCAGCGGCCCGCGACGAACGCGAAGCCGACCTTGGTGACGCCGCCGTCCAGCACCAGCTGGATGAGCAGGTGGCCGATGACCAGCACCACCAGCACCACGCCGGACAGCCGCATGAACAGCCAGCCGTACAGCTCGAAGTTGGTGCGGGTGGCGCGCGGGCTGCGCTTGGTGCGGGCCCGCGGCGGCTCGATGACGGGCGCGGGGTGGTCGACGTCGTACGACGCGCTGGAACCGGTCAGCCGGACGTCCTCGGCGGGGGTGACTTCAGTGGCCATCGTCGATCAGCTCCCGAACAGCACTCGTGCGGCGTGGCCGAGGACCGGGTAGATCGCGCCCAGCATCAGCACGATCCACAGGCCCATCACGGCCCAGAACATCTGCTTCTGGTAGCGCGGACCCTGCGTCCAGTAGTCGACGGCGATGATCCTCAGGCCGTTGAGCGCGTGGAAGAGGATCGCCGCGACCAGGCCGTACTCCAGCAGGCTGACGATCGGGGTCTTGTAGGTCGAGACGACCTTGTCGTAGTCCTCGGGGGAGACGCGCACCAGGGCGGTGTCGAGGACGTGGACGAACAGGAAGAAGAAGATGAGGACGCCGGTGACTCGGTGAGCCACCCAGGACCACATGCCTTCCCGGCCGCGGTAAAGCGTTCCAGCCGGCACGGAAAATACCCTCCGGGAGCGGGACGAGGGCTGCCGGCTGTTCTTGTGTTCAAGTCGGTCACGCCCGGCCGGGTACGGTCCACCGGCCCCGGCCATCGTAGCGACGCGATGTCGGCGCGGTACCACGGGGTGGGTCAGGTGTGATCGATCCCGCACGGTCGGGTGAACCTGTGGGCGTCCTGTGCGCCGGGTGGCGCTCAGCCGACGCGGGTGGGCGCGCCGGCCAGCCGCAGCAGACGGGCGCGGCAGATCCGGCGCAGCTGCTCCGCGGTGACCACGGACTCCTCGTCCTCGTCGTGGCCGAGCCGTTCGCGCAGCGAGGCCAGCGTGCGGTCGAGCAGCGCGGTGGGGTCCTCGTCGCCCGCGGGGTCGGCGGCCAGCACGAAGACATGGCCGAACCGGGCCTCGTACGCGGCGTGCGCGGCGCGCAGCGCGGTGTGCACCGCCAGATTGCCCCGGTCGGGCAGCGCGGTGGTCGCCTCGCCGGCCAGCGCCTCGGCGAGATCGCCGGAGGTCAGGTCGTACGCGGCTTCGTCGGCCGCGGCCAACAGCGTGTCGAGCGTGGGGTACGGGCGGTGCGCGGCCATCCGCCGGGCCCAGCGGTGCGAGCCGCAGCAGGCGCGCAGGGCCGCCTCGGCGTCGGCCGCGGGGGCCTCGTTCAGCCGGTGCAGCCCCTCGGGCAGTCCCTCGGGCAGGGTGGCGCTGGACAGCGTCGGTCTCCTGTGGGGTACGGAGGTGTGCGGCGGAACACGGTGGTGCACGGCGGAACAGGTGGTGCACGGCAGTGCGGGCAGGGGAGGTCAACTCTACGGGCTCGCGCGCACAGGCGGGCGGCGCGGCGGCGGCCGTGCGGGGAAGTTCACTCGTACGGGAGCCGGTGCGCGGCGTGTTGACGCGGGCGCCCGGTGCGGTCCGGCCGGTGCGGTCCGCCCGGTGCGGTCACGCGGCGGCGGCGCGGGCGGCAGCGTCGCGGCGGGACGTCGAAGACGGCCGGGGGCCGCCTCCCCCCACAGGAGCGTCCCCGGCCGCCATTAGTACGGCGTATGCCCCGGCGAAAGTGTCACCGCGCCCGATGGGGCAGGATGATGGAGGTGGCGAGGGGGTGGGACCCGAGGTGGATCTGGACACCGCGGTGGCCGCGGCGCAGGAGGGCGACGAGACGGCCTTCCGCGTCGTGTACCGCGCTGTGCAGCCGCAGTTGCTGAGCTACGTCCGCAGCCTGGTCGGCCCGGCCGACGCGGAGGACGTGGCCTCGGAGGCGTGGCTGCAGATCGCCCGCGACCTGCCCGGCTTCCGCGGCGACGGCGGTTCGGTGCGCGGCTGGGCGGCGCGCATCGCCCGCAACCGGGCGCTCGACCACATCCGCGCGCGCAACCGGCGGCCGGTGTCCGGCGCGGGCATCGACGAACTGGTCCACCTCCCCGACCGCGCCGACACCGCGGGCGAGGCGCTGGACGCGGTCGCCACCGACCGCGCGCTCGCGGCGATCGCCACGCTGCCGCGCGAGCAGGCCGAGGCGGTGCTGCTGCGCGTCGTGATGGGCCTGGACTCCACGAGCGCGGCGCGGGTGCTGGGCAAGCGGGCCGGCTCGGTGCGGATGGCGACGCACCGGGGGCTGCGCCGGCTGGCCGAACTCCTCGACGCGGACGCCACCTTCCCCGGGCCCGAGCCGTCCGCTCCCGCCGGTGATTCCGGTGCCGCCGCTCCCTCCGGCTCGTCCGGTGCGCACGGTCCTTCCGGCGCGCCGCGGGTCGGCGCACAGCACTCCCGCGCCGCGGGGAACGCCCCCGCGGTCGCCGGGGAAACCGCAGGCGACGACCGCACGCACCGGGTGGATGTGACGCTTTCGGCGTCCAAGGCGCTGTGAGGAAGTGAGATGACCGACACCCCACGCCTCCCGCGTCACACATCCACCTCTTACGTCACACCTGCCCCGCAGTCGCAGGAGACACCGAAGGGGCCGGTGCGGCGTCGTCGCGTGGACCTGGCGGCCGGGGCGCTCGGGCTGAGCGGCGGGCGGCTGGACGGGCGGGTGCTGGAGTCCCTGCTCGAAGGCGGCCGGGTGGAGGCGCGGGACGCGGAGTCGGCGCGCGGCGCGCAGCGGTTGGCGGGACTGCTGAGCGCGGCGCGCGCGGAGGCCCGGGACACGGCCGCGCTCGATCCCGAACGCGAGGAGGCGGCGCTGGCGGCGTTCCGCGCCGCGCAGGCGGTCCGCATCCCGGCGCCCCGCGGCAGCGCCGCCGCGTGGTGGCCCCGGCTGGGCGTACGGTCCCTGCGGGTGGCCGCCGCGGCGCTGGTGTCCGTGCTGGCGGTGGGCGGCGTGGCCGTCGCGGTCGCGGCGGGCACCGGACGGCTGCCGGCGTCGGGCGGCGGCTCCGGCACGCTCCCGGTGAGCAGCACGCCGCCGGGCGGCGTCACCGGCAACGCGCCGGGCGTCACCGGCGAGCAGACCCCGCAGCGCGAGCCCGACCGCGGCCTCGTCCCCGGCAGCCCGGCGGTCCCCTGCCCCGGCCGCTCCCACGCCTCCGCGGCATCCCCGGACCGCGGCGACGACCGCTCCACGCAGTCCTCCGCGCACTCCTCGGCGCCGTGGGAGGTCTCCGGCGCGCGGAACGGCACGTACGGCGAGGGCCGGGACGACGGTCAGGGGAGTGACGGGCACGGCTCCCGTACGAGCGGGGGTTCGGGCGGCGGTTCCGGCACCCACGCGGACGGCCGCGGCCAGGACCGGAACGAAGGCCAGGGCCAAGGGCGAGGCGGGGACGAGAGCGGTAGCCAGGGCCACGGCTCGGGCGGGGAGAGCGGTCAGGGGGACGGCCGGGACCACTGGTGGTATCCGGGCCAGGGCCAGAGCCAGGGGCAAGACCGGAGTCAGAGGCGTGACGCGTCGCCGCCCGCGGTCGGGGACTGCCCGGCGACCGGTCCGCACGCGACCGCGCAGGGCGCCGCGCCGACCCGGCACACCGGCCGCCGCGCCGGCGGACCGGGCCGCGGCCGCACCGCCCCGCACGGCCGCCGCGCCCAACGCCCGGCGAAGCCCGCGGGCCCCGGAAAGCCCCGGTCGTCCGGTGCGTCGGCCGCCGCGTCCGACGGCAAGGCGAAGGACAAGTCCCAGCAGAAGTCCAAGGCGAAGGACAAGCCCGAGGCGAAGGCGAGAGGCCGGAGCGGCGCCCGTACGACCGCGGCCGCCGCCGAGTCCTAGCCGCTCCCGTGCGACCCCGTGCGACCCCGCGCGACGTCCCCCCTACGCCGCCCGCGGTGCAGGTGTGACACTTCCGGGCCGCCGTGCGCTTGGGTAAGTGGACCGACTGGTCATCGGTTCAGTGGACCCCGGTTCTCCCCGTATCGGGGTCCGCGTTTCACAGAGCGCGGCCGGGCGCATTCCCCCTGCCCGGCCGCGCTCGTGATCGTCCCGCGCCGCCCGCTACCAGTAGACGACGACCTTGTCGCCGTCCTTGACCTGGTCGAAGAGCGCGGCGATCGCCGCCTTGTCGCGGACGTTGACGCAGCCGTGCGACGCGCCCGCGTAGCCGCGGGCGGCGAAGTCCGCGGAGTAGTGGACGGCTTCGCCGCCGCTGAAGAACATCGCGTACGGCATCGGCGTGTGGTAGATCGTCGACACGTGGTTGCGGCTCTTGAACGTGACGTGGAAGAGCCCCTCGCGGGTCGGCGTGTACTGCGAGCCGAACCGCACGTCCATCGTGCTGAGCACCTTGCCGTCGACCACCCAGGACAGCGTCCGCGTCGTCTTGCTGATGCACATCACGTGCCCGGTCATGCAGCGCGGGTCCAGCTTGGCCGCGGGCCGCGGCGCGACCGGCGGGTACATCTCCTTGTGGGTCGGCGGCCGGGTCAGCGCCCGCACCCGCGCCCAGGTCGTGGCGTCGACGCGGCCGGTGGCCGGCAGCGCGTGCCGCTCCTGGAAGTCGCTGACGGCGTGCTGGGTGACGCTGCCGTAGTAGCCGGTCGGGGTGCGGCTGAACAGGTGCAGCTGGCCGAGCCTGGCCTGCAGTTCGCGCACCTGGGCGCTGGTGGAGCCGACCGCCATGACCGCGGGGACGACCGGCGGCGTGGTCGGCGCCTTCGTGGGCGCCTTGGCCGGGGCCTTCGTCGTGGGCGCGGCCGTCGGCGTGGCCCGGGGGGTGGTGGGCGTGGCCGGCGCCGAGGTCGTGGGCGGGGCGCCCGCGGTGGTGGTCGCCGGATCGGACGCGGCGCTCCTCGCGGGCGTCGGCGCCTTGCCGTCCGCGGCCCCGGTGTCCTGCGGGCCGCACGCGGTCAGTACGACGGCGGCCAGTGCCGCCGTGGCGGCCGCCGCCGCGGCCGTCGCTTTGCGTGATCTCCTGCGCACAGCAGTCACCTTCCCCCTCGGCAGTGCTCCGTCACCCTCTAGACATCGAATGGCGGCTGGGCGGTTGCGGTCGATCCGGGGAAGACTGTGAGGAACGTCCCAGCCCGTTCCCCCTGCACCGGTCGCACGGCCGCCGCTACAGTCCGTGTCGACCCCCCTTGAACTACCTGCCGGTAACCCCTACCGGCGACGACCAATCCAGCGGAGGCGTGACATGGCGCGCGAGTCGGAGTCCGGTCAGCCGATCGAGCCGGTCTACGGTCCCGACACCCTGGCCGGCTGGGAGCCGCGGGAGAAGCTCGGCGAGCCGGGCGGCTACCCGTTCACCCGGGGCGTCTACCCGACGATGTACACCGGGCGGCCGTGGACCATGCGGCAGTACGCCGGCTTCGGCACCGCCGCGGAGTCCAACGCCCGCTACCAGCAGCTCATCGCCAACGGCACGATGGGCCTGTCGGTCGCGTTCGACCTGCCCACCCAGATGGGCCACGACTCCGACGCGCCGCTCGCGCACGGCGAGGTCGGCAAGGTCGGCGTCGCGATCGACTCCGTCGAGGACATGAAGGTGCTGTTCGGCGGCATCCCGCTGGACAAGGTCTCCACGTCGATGACGATCAACGCGCCCGCGGCGCTGCTGCTGCTGTTCTACCAACTGGTCGCCGAGGAGCAGGGCGTGTCCGCCGACAAGCTGACCGGCACCATCCAGAACGACGTGCTCAAGGAGTACATCGCCCGCGGCACGTACATCTTCCCGCCCAAGCCCAGCCTGCGGCTGATCGCGGACATCTTCGCGTACTGCCGGGCCGAGATCCCCAAGTGGAACACCATCTCGATCTCCGGCTACCACATGGCCGAGGCCGGCGCCTCGCCCGCGCAGGAGATCGCGTTCACGCTCGCCGACGGCATCGAGTACGTGCGCACCGCGCTGGCCGCCGGGATGGACGTGGACGACTTCGCGCCGCGGCTGTCGTTCTTCTTCGTCTCGCGCACCACGATCCTGGAGGAGGTCGCGAAGTTCCGCGCGGCCCGCCGGATCTGGGCACGGGTGATGCGCGAGGAGTTCGGCGCGAAGAACCCCAAGTCGCAGATGCTGCGCTTCCACACCCAGACCGCGGGCGTCCAGCTCACCGCGCAGCAGCCGGAGGTCAACCTGGTCAGGGTGGCCGTCCAGGGCCTGGCCGCGGTGCTCGGCGGCACCCAGTCGCTGCACACCAACAGCTTCGACGAGGCCATCGCGCTGCCCACCGACAAGTCCGCGCGGCTCGCGCTGCGCACCCAGCAGGTGCTCGCGTACGAGACCGACGTGACCGCCACCGTGGACCCGTTCGCCGGGTCGTACGTGGTGGAGAAGATGACCGACGACGTCGAGGCCGCGGCCGTCGCGCTGATGGACAAGGTCGAGGAGCTGGGCGGCGCGGTCGCCGCGATCGAGCGGGGCTTCCAGAAGTCGGAGATCGAGCGGAACGCGTACCGCATCGCGCTGGAGACCGAGGCGGGGGACCGCACGGTCGTCGGCGTCAACCGCTTCAAGCTCGACGAGGAGGAGCCGTACGAGCCGCTGCGCGTCGATCCGGCGATCGAGGCGCGGCAGGTCGCGCAGCTGGCGGAGCTGCGCGCGGCGCGCGACCAGGGCGCGGTCGACGCGGCGCTGGCCGCGCTGCAGAAGGCGGCGCAGGGCGAGGACAACGTGCTCTATCCCATGCGGGACGCGCTGCGCGCGCGGGCCACGGTGGGAGAGGTCTGCAACGCGCTCCGCGCGGTCTGGGGCACGTACACCCCCTCCGACGTCTTCTGACCGGCCGAGCGCCGGACGCCGCGCCGGTCCCCGCTCCCCTGAGAATCAGCGCCGGGCGTAGGCGCGGACCTGGGGGCCGAGGAGGGACTCGACGGTGTCCAGGAGGGCGAGCGCGGCCTCGGCGACCGCGCCGGGCGCCTCGCCCGCGCGGGTCCGGTCGCCGATCTCGCGGAAGAGCTGCTCCTGCACCCAGCCGAGCTGCGCGGCCACCAGCCGCGGCAGCGGGTCCGCGGTCTGCGCGCCGGTCTCCTCGGCGAGCACCGCGGCCAGCCGGTCGACCATCTCGCGGCCTATCGAGTCCAGCCGCACCGCGAGCGTCGGCTCGGCCCGCACCATCTCAAGGAACCGGCCGAAGCCCTGGGTGAGGCCCACCATGCGGTCGCCGTTGCGCAGTTCGCCGCGCAGCGCGCCCAGCACCGCGTCGGCGGCGGACTCGCCGGGGAGGCGGTCGTCGACCATCTGGACCATGCGCTGCGCCGACGCCTCCTCCGGGTAGAAGACCAGGTCCTCCTTGGAGGGGAAGTAGGTGTAGACGGTGTTCACCGACACCTCGGCGGTGCGCGCCACCTCCGCGATCGTCACCTGCGCGAAGCCGCGTTCGAGGAAGAGACCGGTGGCGACCTCGGCGATGTGCCGCCGGGTCTGCCGTCTCTTCTCGTCGCGCAGCCCGACGGCGAGGATCTCCTCCGCGCGCGTCGGTCGGTCGCGCAGACTTCCGCGGGTGACGTCGCTCACGGTTCCATCGTAGGGCAGTGCTATCCGCCGACCGGTCGGCTGAGCACCCGCTTGAGGAGCGGGGCGAGCGGACGTTCGACCAGGCGATGCATCAGCCAGGCCAGCACCAGCATGGCCAGCACCGTGCCGGCGAAGATCACGCCCGCCGACAGGTCGGTGTGCTCGCGCGCCTTGCCGATGACCACCCAGCCCAGGTGCTCGTGCACCAGGTAGAAGGGGTACGTCAGGGCGCCCGCGGTGGTCAGCCAGCGCCACTCGACGCGGGCGATCCACGGCACCAGCGTCACCGCGGCGACCGCGGCGAAGCCCAGCGCGACGATCGCGATCACCGCGAACTGGGTGCGGTGGTGGAAGACGTCCATGTGCTTGGGCGCCACCAGGTCCTGCACGGCGTAGCGCTGGCCGAGCAGGAAGCCGACCCCGACCACGCCCCACGCGAAGGCGTCGTGGCCGAAGCGGTACACCAGGTACAGGCCCATGCCGCCGACGAAGAACGGCGCGTACGTCGGCATCAGCGCGGTCTTCAGGAACTCCTGCCCGGAGGTGTCGGCGTACAGCGCGCCGACCGTCCACACCGCGCAGAACACCAGCACCCGCTTGCGGGTGGCTCCGGGCCACACCACGAAGAGCGTGAACAGCAGGTAGAACCGCATCTCCGCCCACAGCGTCCAGCACACCCCGAGCACCCGTTCGGCGCCGGCCGGCATCTGCAGCATGGTGAAGTTGGTCAGCAGGTCGGCGTCCGAGGGCCGCTGGTAGCCGACCGCGACGAACGCGACCGTGACGATGATCAGCGCGGCCCAGTACGCCGGGTAGAGCCGGACGATCCGGGATATCGCGAAGTCCTTGACGCTGCGGCCCCAGCCGCTCATGCAGATCACGAAACCGCTGATGATGAAGAAGATCTGCACGCCCAGCGGGCCGTAGGAGAACGCGCCCGCGACGCGCGGGAAGAGGTGGTGGGGGGAGCTGCCCCAGGCGTGCTGGATGTCGCCGCCGCGGCCGCCGTAGTGGTAGGCGCACACCATCAGCGCGGCCACCAGCCGCAGGCCGTCCAGCGCGCGCAGCCGTCCGCGGGCCCGGCCGGCCGGCTTCGGCGGCTGGGGCCCGGAACCGGCCGCCGGCTGTGCGTCCGGCTGCGCTTGCGGCGCCGCGTGCGGCTGCGCTTCGGGCTGCGGCGACGCGGCGGACGCCGTGCCGCCCCCGCCCGCGGACTCGTCGGCGGGCGCGGGGATCTGCAGGCTCATCCCAGGGTGGCTTTCTTCAGGGCACGGGCGCGGCGTGCCACCCGGCGGACGGTTCGGTTGCGCGGGACGAACGCCAGCCGCCCGGGCACCGCGCCGGGCAGGCCCAGCGAGGTCAGGCGGCGGCGCTTGAAGTACACCCAGGTGCGCTCGGTCAGCCGGTGCGTCAGCCAGTCGGTCGCCTCGTCCCGCAGATGCGGATACGCCTGCGCCTGCATGCAGAAGCCGACCGTGTGCAGCAGCGGGGTCAGCTCGCCGGCCACGTACTCCGGGCTCGGCGGCCGCCAGGCGCGCACCGCCCTGGCGTCGGACAGCTCCGGCAGCGCGTCGTGCACGATGGTGACCGGCACGCGGTTGCTGTTCTGGTACGGCGTCAGGCGGTCGAGCAGCAGCCTGGTGCCGGTGCGGGCGACCGGGATGCCGTACAGCGCGGACGCGGTGATCAGCGCGGTGGAGAAGCAGCCGACGACCAGCGCGGGTTCGGCCTTCTGGTACACCACCTCGGCCAGCACCGGGGTGTTGAGCACGGTCAGCGTCGCGCCCAGCCGCTTCGCCTCGGCGGCCAGCGGCTCGGTCCAGTGCGCGGGCGCCGTCGGGTGCGGCTTGAAGACGATCTGCTTGTGGCCGAGCGCCGCGGCGCCGCGCACCATCGACAGGTGCAGCTCCTCCTCCTCGGCCGCGCTGATCAGGCCGAGCGCCGACAGGTACTGGCCGAGCAGCAGCGCGCCGCCGGTCGGCACGCCGGACAGGGTGTCGCGCGCGGCCGTCTCCGAGGCGTCCGCGACCTCCGCGAGGACCTTGGTGAACACCTCGGTCGGCACCACCTCGGACGGCACGCCGTGCTCGCTCAGCAGCAGCGGGCGCAGCCCCGGCACCAGGTCCAGGTGGAGCAGCCGGTCGATGCGGGTGTCGACGAGCGCGCCGATCTTGTTGCGGGTCGGGCCGTACGACATCAGGCCGTCGGCGTAGACGGTGATCGGCGCGCCGGTGAAGCACGCCGCGACCGCGAGCGCCGGCTCGACCTGGATGGACTCCACGACCAGTTCGATCCGGTCCTCGCCCAGGTCCCACAGCATCCGCAGGTGCCGCTCCCAGATCGGCACGTCGTCCGCGCGCGGCGACCAGCCGCCGGGGTGCAGCGGGTGGATCGCCTCGTTCCACGACAGCACGTCGTCGAACCGCGGGCGCAGCGCGGCGAAGCCGGGCGCCTCGTCCAGCGGCGGGGTGATCTCCGGGATCGCCGCGTTGTTGCTGACCAGCAGCAGCCGCCGGTCGGCCGCGTCGAAGCAGCCCGCGTCCAGCGCGGCGCCGAGCGTGGCCGCGCCGTAGAGGGTGGAGGCGAGGAAGATCTGCGTGCGGCCGCCGCTGCCGCCGGTGCCGGGCGCCATCACGCGGCCGCCGTTCCGTCGGCGGGCAGCCGCCAGCGCAGCCGGCGGATCTTGGAGCTGCGCTCCAGGTCCATCGAGTCCAGCGCGTCGGTCAGCACGTCCTGCGGCAGCCGGCGCAGCGCCGCCGCGCTCATCGCCTTCAGCTTGCGCGCCACCTGCGGCTCGAACCGGTCGATGTTGCCCAGGTGGTGGGCGATGATCGCGCAGTAGGTGCGGACCGCCTTGGGCAGGAACCGGTCGGCCTCCGGGTCCTCGCTGACCTCGGCGATCACCTGGTCGAAGCTGCGGATGAAGTCCAGTTGGCGCACGTCGCCGATCTGGGTCAGCGACGTGGTCACGCCGCGCCGGTAGAAGATGCCGAACAGTTCGGCCACCCCGAAGCTCTCCGCCTTGCGGTGCAGCCGCCAGATCCACGGCCGGTCCTCGGCGGTGCGCAGCCCGTCGGGGAAGTGCAGCAGCCCGGCGTCGACCAGCCGGCGGTGGTAGATCCCGGCCCACGCGTACGGGTAGTCGACCGACGTCGAGCGGTCGGCGGGCAGGATCGCGTCGCGCGCCTTCAGCGGGACGCCGCGGCGGCCGTGCGGCACCCGGATCACATTGCGGACCCGGCCGGTGCACTGCACGTGGTCCACCCGGACGAAGTCGGTGCCCATGTCCTCGATCGCGGCGACGAGCCGGGGCAGGTAGCCCGGCCCGTACCAGTCGTCGCCGTCCAGGAAGGTCAGGTACTCGCCGCGCGCGGCGTCGATGCCGGTGTTGCGCGCGGTGGCCAGGCCCCCGTTGCGCTCGTGCCGTACCAGGCGGGCGCCCGGCAGCGAATCCAGCGACCTTTCCAGCAGTTCCGGCGTGCGGTCGGTGGACTTGTCGTCCACCAGCACGAATTCGAAGTCGGACCGGGCGTTGGCCCGCAGGCTGTGCAGCGTGTCAGGAGCGTATTGCTGCACATTGAAAAACGGCACGATGACGGAGAGCTTTACCACCCGCCGTACATTACGGCCGCGTACCGCCCGGTGCTTTGCCATCGGCGAACATCTGGTGAAACGAAAGATGACGAGACGGTGACATGCGATGTCACCGGGAGTTGGGCATACCGCGCTGACCTGCGGACGTGCGAAGTGGCGGCATTTTGTTTACCTGCCGTTGGCCTCGGATTTGTCCGCCGAACCCTCCGGCTTCCTACTGTCTGCGTCGTGCCAGAACGCAAGTCCGGCCCGCTGCGGGTCACGGTGATCGCCGATTCGGACACCCGGTGGAAGTGGGGCGCGCTGACCGCGCGACGACTCGACCCCGAGGCCCGACTCGACGCCAGGCTGCTGCGCGGCCGGGCCACGCCCACCGCCCGGCAGCTCGCCGAACTCGGCATATCCGCCGACTCGATGACCGAACAGACCGCGGCGGAGATCCTCGCCGCCACCAACGCCGACAGCTGCGACGTCGTCGTGCTGTCCTGCGTCGGCGGCACCGTGCAGGCCTTCATCCACGGCTTCAACCGCGCCTGGCAGGGCCGTACTTCACGCCCCGTCGTGGTCACCGGCTACGTCGGCGTGGTCTACGAGAAGCTCGCCGACGGCCTGCTGCTGCGGGCCGGCGCCGATGTCGTCCTGGCCAACAGCGCCGACGACGCACGGCGGTTCACCGAGGTCTACGAAGGGGTCGGGCACCCGACCGACGCGATCGTGGAGACCGCGCTGCCCTTCCTCGGCGGCGACCGCTACCGGCCGCCGGGCGACGAACAGGGCCGCGGCGCACGGCGGTTCACCGTCACCTTCGCGGTGCAGCCGTCCGCGCCCGAGGGCCGCGCCGACCGGATGCACCTGCTGCGCCGCACCGTCGAGCACGCCCGTCGGCACCCCGAGCGCGACGTGCTGGTGAAGCTGCGCAGCAAGCCCGGCGAGCACACCACGCACATCGAGGAGCACCCGTACCAGAAGCTGGTCGCGGCCCTGGACCCGCCGGACAACGTGGAGTTGGTCTACGGCGCGATGGGCGAGGTGCTCGACCGCACCGACCTGCTGGTCACCGTCAGCTCCACCGCGGCGCTGGAGTCCCTGCACCGGGGCATCCCCACCGCCGTCCTCACCGACCTCGGCATCCGCGAGTCGCTCGGCAACCACCACTTCCTCGGCTCCGGTTGCTACGCGTCCTGGGACGAACTCGACGACGGGGTGCTGCCGCGGGCCGACCCGGACTGGACCGCGGCGCACGGCGTGGCCGGCGCGGACCCCTACGCGGCGCTGCGCGCCCGGGTCCGGGCGCTGCGGGCCGCGCCCGAACTCCCGCCGCTGTCCCCTTACTACACGCTGCGCACCGCGCCGGGTTATCTGCCGGGGGTGCTGGCGCGGCACGGCCTGGACCCCAAGGGCGAGCCCGCGGCCGGGCTCGCGCTGGTCGACGCGGGGCCGCTGCGGCGGGCGGCGCGGGATTTCCTGCGCAATTCGGCTCGCGCCGCGTATCGGCAAGGGGTGCAGCGCGTCGCCCCGTCCATCCGCCGCTGGGGCCAGCTGTGAGGTCCCGCTACACGCTCGGCGTCGAGTTCAGGGGCGCGGGCTGCGTCGACGCTGGACGTCAGCACATAAGGGGCGCGGGGAACTGCTCCCCCAGACTCCGTCCGGGAGGTGCCCCCACCAGCCGTCCACCGGCGGGTGGTCCGTCGTCGACAGCAACAGCCCCTCCGGGCCGGTGGCGACCTGCGGGCGCGCGGTGGTTGCTCGCGCAGTTCCCCGCGCCCCTGAAGAACACGCCCAGCGCCTGGCCGGCCGGGAGACCCGCGGCCCTGAAGAACACGCCCGGCGCCGGGTCGGCCGGGAGACCCGCGTCCCTGATCGCAACGCCCGGCGCGGAGCTGGGCCGCGGGGGCGCATCCGTGAACGCAATCGCAACGATGACAGGAGCCACCGCATGAGCGAGACGCCCCCCGGAACGGGGGAAACGGACAACCGCAGCCGGAACGTCCTCGCGGTGATCCCCGCCCGCGGCGGCTCCAAGGGCGTGCCCGGGAAGAACCTCGCCGCGGTCGGCGGCATCCCCCTGGTCGCGCGGGCGATCCGCGCCTGCCGCGGAGCGCACCGCGTCACCTCCGTGGTCGTCTCCACCGACGACCCCGCGACCGCCGAGACCGCCCGCGCCGCCGGCGCCGAGGTCGTGCTGCGGCCCGCCGCCATCGCCGGGGACACCGCGACCAGCGAGGCCGCGGTCCTGCACGCGATGGACGCGCACGCCGCGATGACCGGCGCCGCCGCCGACGTGGTGCTGCTGGTGCAGTGCACCAGCCCCTTCCTCACCAGCGAGGAGATCGACGACTGCGTCGCCGCGATCACCGAGGGCGGCGCCGACACCGCGCACACCGTCACCGCCTTCCACGGCTTCGTGTGGCGCGAGGAGGCCGGCCCGCAGGGGGCGTTCGGCGTCAACCACGACCGGGCGACCCGGCCGCGCCGCCAGGACCGGCCGCAGGACCTGCTGGAGACCGGCGCCGCGTACGCCATGCGCGCCGACGGCTTCCGCGCCTCCAACCACCGCTTCTTCGGCCGTACCGCGCTGATCCCCACCGACCCCGCGCGGGTGCTGGAGATCGACGAGCCGGCCGACCTGGCCAGGGCCCGCGCGCTCGCGCCGCTGCTCGACCCCGCCGCGACCACCCCGGCCCGCGACGAGATCGACGCGGTCGTCCTGGACTTCGACGGCACCCAGACCGACGACCGGGTGCTGATCGACGCGGACGGGCGCGAGACGGTCGCCGTGCACCGCGGCGACGGCCTCGGCATCGCGGCGCTGCGCCGCGCCGGGCTGCCGGTCCTGATCCTGTCCACCGAGACCAACCCGGTCGTCGCCGCACGGGCCCGCAAGCTGCGGGTCCCCGTGCTGCACGGCATCGACCGCAAGGACCTCGCACTCAAGCAGTGGTGCGAGGAGAACGGCATCGCGCCCGAACGTGTCCTGTACGCCGGCAACGACGTCAACGACCTGGGCTGCTTCGCCCTGGTCGGCTGGCCCGTCGCCGTCGCCGGGGCCCACGACGTGGTGCGTGCCGCGGCGCGCGCCGTCACCACCGCGCACGGCGGCCAGGGAGCGATCCGCGAGATCGCCGCGTGGCTGCTCGGTCCCTCACTGGACCGCTGAACCGCCGCACCGCCGCACCGCCGCACCGGCGGGAACCGCAGCCGCATCCCCACGACACCGAACACGAAGGAACACCCCCGTGACCTCTCCGCAGAACACCCTCCCGGCCAACCTCCGCGCCGTCGGCTCCCGCCACATCGGCAACGGCCAGCCCGTCTACGTCACCGGCGAGATCGGCATCAACCACAACGGCGACCTGGAGAACGCGTTCGCGCTGATCGACGCGGCCGTCGCCGCGGGCTGCGACGCGGTCAAGTTCCAGAAGCGCACCCCGGAGATCTGCACCCCGCGCGACCAGTGGGAGATCGAGCGCGACACCCCCTGGGGTCGGATGACGTACATCGACTACCGCCACCGCGTGGAGTTCGACGAGGACGGCTACCGCGCCATCGACGAGTACTGCCGCAAGCGCGGCATCGACTGGTTCGCCTCCCCGTGGGACGTGCCGTCGGTGGAGTTCCTGGAGAAGTTCGACGTCCCCGCGCACAAGGTGGCCTCGGCCTGCCTCACCGACGACGAGCTGCTGCGCGCGCTGCGCGCCACCGGCCGCACCGTCATCCTGTCCACCGGCATGTCGACGCCGAAGCAGATCCGGCACGCCGTCGAGGTCCTCGGCAGCGACAACATCGTGCTCTGCCACGCCACGTCGACCTACCCGGCCAAGCACGAGGAGCTCAACCTGCGGATGATCAACACCCTGCAGAACGAGTACCCGAACGTGCCGGTCGGCTACTCCGGCCACGAGGTCGGCCTGCAGACCACGCTCGCCGCGGTCGCGCTCGGCGCGGTCTTCGTCGAGCGGCACATCACCCTGGACCGCGCCATGTGGGGCTCGGACCAGGCCGCGTCCGTGGAGTCGCAGGGCCTGGAGCGCCTGGTGCGCGACATCCGCATCATCGAGTCCTCGCTCGGCGACGGCGTGAAGAAGGTCTACGAGGGCGAGCTGGGCCCGATGAAGAAGCTGCGCCGGGTGCCGGGCGTGGTCGCCGAGGCCGAGGCGCGCGCCGCGGCCGACGCCGACTCCGCCGCCCCCGCGTCGGTCTGACCGGACGACGGACGAGCGGGAGCGCGGGCCCATGACCGGAGTGCCCGGACAGGCCGGACCGGCCGGACGGCCGGACGACGCGGGGACGCATCCGCCGGAGCAGGTGGCCGGCGGACGCCGCCCCGCGCCGGGCGACGGCACGGTCGCCCTGGTCGAGTCCCCGGTGCAGCTGCTCAACGTGCTGGAGTGGGCGCATGTGCGCCCGCCCGAGCCGTCGGCGGTTCCCGGCGTCGAGCCGCTGATGATCGTCGTGCTGTCGCCGTCCGACCCGACCAGCCGCGGCCAGCTGCGCCGGATGGCCGAACTCGCCCGCGACGAGGGGGCGGTGGTGCGCTGGTACGAGGCCCGCGGCGGCCGCGGCGGGCTGCTGCGCACCGCGTTCTCGCTCGCCCCGACGCTGCTGCGGGTACGCCGCCTGGTGGTCGGCGACCCGTTCTCCCGGCTGGTGCAGGTGCTGCTGCCGCTGTGCCGCAGGGCGAAGGACGTCACGGTGGTGGACGACGGCACGGCGACCATGGAGTTCACCGAGATCCTGGCCCGGGGGGGGGGGGGGGGGGGGGGGGGGGGGGGGGGGGGGGGGGGGGGGGGG
>JAJSZB010000459.1:0-5128 GCA_050613715.1 Streptomyces sp. IBSBF 3018 | reverse complement strand
GGAGCGGACGTCGGCGGGCCGCCGGGCGGGGGAGCGGGCGCGGGTGCGTCCGGCGGCCCGGTGCCCGGCTCGGGTCGCCCGCCGGGCGGGGGCTTCTCGTCGGGCACCGGCGGATCAGAGCTGGCCGGTCCGCTCCCGCCAGGCGCGTTCCTTGATGATCCACTCGTTGTCCTGCGGGAACTCGTCGATGCTCGGGACCCGGCGGACCTCGCACTTGGACCCGGTCATCGCCGGGATGCGCCTGGCCCACTCGACGGCCTCCTCCTGCGAGGCGACGTCGATCAGGTAGAAGCCGCCGAACAGCTCCTTCGTCTCGCCGTACGGGCCGTCGGTGACCACCGGCTCCTCGCCGCTGAAGTCGACCACCGCGCCCTTCGACGCGTCGTCCAGCCCCTCGGCCGCGACGAGCACGCCAGCCCGGATCAGCTCGTCGTTGAAGCGGCCCATCGTGTCCAGCATCTCTTCGAAGGGCGTCTCCGCCATCTTCGCGTACGTCTCGTCCGAGCCCCGCAGGATCAGCATGTACTTCGACATGGTCGTTCTCCTCAAGCCGTGCCGGTCGCTTCTCGACCTTCTCACCCCCAGGTCGAACGGGACAGCCGGGGATCGACACGCGGCGCGGGCGGAACGAAGTTTTTTTCCTCGCGGGCGGCGCCGGCCGCCCGCGAGGCGCCCCTGCCCTGCTCAGGGCAGGGGCACCACCGCGCGCGTCCTTCGCGTCAGCCGCAGCCGACGCCGAAGGAGCCCGAGCCGGAGGCGGCCGCCGGTGAGGTGGAGACGGTCAGGCCGATGTACGGACGGGCGCTGTTCGGGGTGAACGTCAGCCGGTCGGTGAACGTGTAGCTCTGCGCGCCCTGGGGGAACCGCGCGGTCTGCGGGCCGTTCACGGCGACCGATCCCTGCGGCGACCTGGTGGCGCTGCGCCACCAGCTCAGGTGGAGCGTGCCTGCGGCGGTGCCGTCGTACCGGACGAGCACCGTCGCGGTGGCGGTCCGCTTCGCGCCCGCCGAGCAGCTGAAGCCGGTCACGGAGACCGACTCGACGCGCGGGGAGGTCGCGCCCGGGGGCGCCGGCGCGGTGGTGCTCGCGCCGGCGGACGCGGAGGGCGAGGCGGTCGGGCTCGGCGTGGCGCTGCTCGGGCCGCCGCTGGGCGTGGGCGACGTGCTCGGCGTCCCCGACGCGGTGACCGTGGGGGTTCCGGTCGGCGTCGGTGCCCCCGTCCGCGTCGGCGACGCGCTCGGCGTGCCGGTCACGGGCGCGGAGGACACGGGGACGGCGCTCGGCGAGGCCGCGGCGGACGTCGTCGGACCGCCGGTGCTCGCCGCGGCGCTGCTCTTGTCGTTCCCCGAGGCCACGGCGGTGACCGCCACCACCACGGCGACGACGACGGCCGCGGCGGCGATCACCACGATCTTCGTACGCCGCCCGAACCGCGCGCGGCCCTCCGCGCCGGGCGCCGGCGTCACGGGCACGACGGGCTTGCCCCCGCGGGGACCGCTGCCGCCCGCGGAGGGGGCTGCGGGCGCGGGTCCGGCGGGAGCGGCCGGCGTGGCCGCGGCTGTGGGTGCGGCTCCGGCCGGCTGGGCGGGGGCAGCTGCTTCGGCGTCGGCGGCGCTCGCCGCCGGGTTCGCCGCAACGGCTCCGGCCGCCGCAGCGGCTTCCGCGGCCCGAGGCGCCTTCGGCCGCTTGGCCGCGCCCCCGGCCGCGGCCCGCTTGGCCTGCGCGGGCTGCGCGGGCTTCTTCGCGGTCTTGCCCCCACCGGCTCGACCCGCCGCCCTGGCCGGCGCGGCAGCCCCCGCGCTCTTGCCCTGCGCACCGGCGCCCCCGGCGGCTGCGGCCTGGGCGCTCTGCGTGTTCTCCCCGGTCCGGCCGGTGTTTTCGGTGGCCGGGGGGTTGGTGGTCTGTGCGGGCTGCGCGGTGCTCTCCGCTTGGGCGGCGGGTGCGGCTTGGGTGCTCTGGGTGTTCTTCCCGGTCCGGCGGGTGTTTTCGGTGGCCGGGGGGTTTGCGGGCTGCGCGGGCTGTGCGGTGCTCTCCGCCTTGGCGGCGGGTGCGGCGGTTGCGGCTTTGGTGCTCTGCGCGGCCTTGGCCGCCTTGGCGGCGCCTGCCGTCGTCGCGGGCTTCGCCGTCCTGGCCGTGGGCCGGGCGCTCGGCGTGCGCTTGGCCGCCGTCTTCTTCGCCGCGGCGCCGGTGGCCGCGCGCTTGGCCACGACCTGCTTCCGCGGCTGGTCGCCCGTGGCCTCCGCACCGTCCTCGCCCTGCGGCGCTGCGGGGGCGTCGGCACCCGCGTCCGCCGCAGCCGGCGTGCGCTCGGCCGCGGTGCGCTTGCCGTCCGCGCCGCTCGTCTCTGCCGCAGCAACCCCCGCGCCGCGCTCGGCGGCTACGCGCTTGCGTGGCGCGGCGCCCGCCACACTCTCACCGTCAGGCCGACCACCGTCGCCTTGCGGCGCGGCGTCCCGGGCCCGGTCCTGGGCGGCCGGTCCTTCGGCGCTCGTGTCGGCGGCCGTGCGCTCGGCCCCGGCGTGCCCTCGCGTCGCCGCCGGCACCGCTCCCGAAGCGGTTCGTTTGCGCGCGGCGCCCGCCGCCTTCTTGGCGACGCCCTTCCGAGGAGCCGCCCCGGCGTCTCCCACGGTTTCGCCCTGCGCGGCCGCGTCCACAGGCGGTGCGCCGGCCGCCCCGCCCTGCGCCTCGGCCGGTCCCGCAGCGTCCGCTTGCGGCTGACCCGCCGGCGGGTCGCCCGCGGGGGCCTGCCCCGGCGTCCCGCCCGCGGTTCGCGCCTCGGCCGCCGCCGCGGGCTTTGCCGCTGCGGGCTTCCCCGCGCCGGCGGCCCCGGCGCTCGCCGCCTGCGCGGCGTCCGCGCCCGCGGCCCCGCCTTCGGCCGCCGGGCCCGCGCCCGGCTTCCCGGCGGCGGTCGCGGGGCGACCCGCCGGGGCGCCCGCGGCCTGCGCGGCCCGCGGGCCGGCGTCCGGGATTCCCTCCGCGGGAGTCGCGGGGTCCGTCGTGGTCGGTATGTGCGTGCCGTCGTGGTCGTCCACGTCTTCGCCCCTCGCGCGCTGCCCCTGGTGGCAGAGGCCGTTGGTCGTGTGGCCGCGGTCCCGAGAGCGTGATCGGGTCGCGGGGGCCCGCCCCCCTTCCGCCGGGGGCGTCGCGGCAGCCCCCGAGGCCCCCCGGGGGGAGGGCTGTGAGGATCAAGAGGGTACTGCCATCCGGCGGGTGCGGCGGACCGGGTGCGGCCCGAACTGCCGCCGTACGTCCGGCTGTGCGCCGATCTGAGTATCCGTACGGATGTCCCCGCGCCCGCCGTCGCGCACCGTGGACCGTATGGCCGATTCCCGAGCGACACCGAGAGGCACGGACGCGGCGCCCCGCCGCCACGCCCAGCACCGGTCCGGCGACCCCCGCCGCGCCGAGAACCGCCCCCGCGACGCCGGCACTTGCGCCACCGGCCCGCACGACGGCCGGGACCGCGACGCCCGCCCCGGCGTGGAACGCTCACGCGAAGAGCGCCGCGCCGGCCGCGCCGACCGCTCCAACCGTGCCGACCGTGTCGACCGCGACGACGACGGCGGGATCGTCCCCGTCTGGCTCGCCGCCGCGCTGCTCTACGCGCCGCTCGCGGCCGGCTGGTGGCTGACGCTGGACAGCGCCCGCCGCAGCACCGGCGGCGCAGGGGACCTGGCCCGGCTCTCCTGGCTGATGGCGGCCGTGCCGCTGGGCGGCTGCCTGCTGGGTCTCGCGGTCGGCCGGCTGCGCCGGTCCCGGCGCCCCTCGCGGGCCGCCGGGACCGGCGTCGTCCTGGCGCTGATCGCCTGGTGGATCGTCCTGTGGCACCAAGCGGCCACCGGGCCCGCCTGGTAGCGTTCCTGACGCTACGTCAGCTGGTGGACGGAGCCGTCACGCGACGACCGCCGTCCGCGGCGCCCGCACCGCCCGACCGCGGCAGCCTGACCGCGGCCGCCTCAATGCAACTGCGCGAAGTCCTGCGTCAGCCAGACCGACCCCGAGGAGTCGCGGAAGACCGCGATGCCGATGCGCGTGTAGCCGGAGCTGAGGATGTTGCGGCGGTGCCCGTCGTCCGGCGGCTGCTCGTTGAGCATGCCCTGCGTGAGGTTGACGGCCATCGACGCGATGGCCTCGGGGGTGTCGGCGACCGGGCCGCCGACACCGATGTTCTCGCCCGCCGACATCCAGTGCACGCCGTTCGCGGACTCGCGGTCGCCGAACGCCGGCTCGCCCGGGCACTGGTGGGACAGCCCGCACCCGCCCGCCATCACCGCGTTGTGCTGCGCGGCACTGGAGTTGAGGCCGTCGAGCAGCGTCAGCGCGGGCAGACCCTGCTGGGCGCGCGCCTGGTTGATCAGGTCGAGCACCCGCTGCACCGCCAGATCGGTGCCGGACGACGGCGCCGAGGAGGTCGGCGCGCTGGTCGCGGTCGGCGTGGGCGTGGGGCGGTGCGTGGGGGCCGCCGTGGGCGAGGTGGTCGGCGTCGGCCTGCTCGCGGTGGGCTTGGCCGTGGGCGTGGGGCGCGCGCTCGCCGACGCGGTCGGCTTCGCGGAGGGGGAGGCCGTCGGCCGGGACCCGTGACCGCCGTGCGTCCAGGGAATCCCGGTCTGCGACAGCCACTGCGCGGGCACCAGGTGAGTGTGGCCGCTCGCCGCCGCCTCGGCGTGGTGGTGCTCGGTGTGGCCTATGCAGGCGAACGCGGTGCCGCCGCTCACGACGGCCAGCGCGGCGGCGCCGGTGACGGCTATCCGCACCCGGGGCTTACGCGGTGCGCGGTGGCTGCGCGGCGGCGGGACACTGCGGTGCGAGCTCATCGAGGTTCTCTCCTGGGGCGCCTGGGACGTCCGGACACGGCACGGGGCCGCGGGGGAGACCACGCGGACCCGTGCGCCCGAACGGCCGCGGACGGCGCACGGTGGGGGGTGGCACGCCGGGGACAGTAACCGGACGGCCGTTCGGACGGTCACCACCGTAGGACGCGGCCGGCCCGGCCCGTAGGCCCGCGCCGCCGACTTAAGGCTCCGCTGAGAAACGCCTTATCCGGCGCTACGGTTCGGCACCTGACGGCTGATCAGACCTCACTCAGCGTCACCGGAGCGCGAACGTCCCGCCGCCCGGTCCCCCCGGC
>JAJSZB010000458.1:0-5180 GCA_050613715.1 Streptomyces sp. IBSBF 3018 | reverse complement strand
CCCCCCCCCGCCCCCGCCCCGACCGAGAGAAACGCGCCATGACCTCGACGGAAATCGCCTCCGCTGAACTGCGGGACCTGCTCGTCTCCCGCATCCGGGACGTCTCCGACTACCCGCAGCCCGGCGTGGTCTTCAAGGACATCACCCCGCTGCTGGCCGACCCGGTGGCCTTCAACGCCCTCGTGGACGCCCTCGCCGCGCTCTGCCGGCGGCACGCGGCGACGAAGGTGGTCGGCCTCGAAGCCCGCGGCTTCATCCTCGCCGCGCCCGCCGCCGCCCGCGCCCACCTCGGCTTCGTCCCGGTCCGCAAGGCCGGCAAGCTGCCCGGCGACATCCTCGGCCAGAGCTACGCGCTGGAATACGGCACCGCGGAGATCGAGATCCAGTCCGACGCCTTCGGCCCCCGCGACCGGGTGCTGGTCATCGACGACGTGCTGGCCACCGGCGGCACCGCCGAGGCCGCCGTCGAGCTGATCCGCCGCACCGGCGCCGAGGTGGTGGGCGTCGCGGTCCTGCTGGAGCTGGGCTTCCTCAACGGCCGGGACCGCCTGGCCCCGGCGCTGTCCGGTGCGGCCCTGGACGCGCTGATCGTGGTCTGATCGTGGTCTGGTCGGGGGCCGCCTTGCCCCCGCGGGACGTCACGGATCGCCCCAGGTCGATACCATGGGACTCCCACCACCGTGTGAGGAGTGCACTTGCCAGACCAGGCCCAGCCACTGGACGCCGCGGGCAGGCCCGATCCGGGCACCGGCCGCGCGGACGACGCCGCCCCGGGCCCGGCCGCCGGCGCCACCGAGAGCACCGCCGCCGCCCGGCCCGCGCCGCCGGCCATACGCCCGGTGCGTACGCCCGGCAGCGTCGCCCCGACCCGCCCCGGCGCCTCCTCCAGCCGGGTCAGGGCCCGGTTGGCCCGGCTCGGCGTGCAGCGCTCCAGCCCGTACAACCCGGTGCTCGAACCGCTGCTGCGGGTGGTCCGGGGCAACGACCCCAAGGGCGACACCGCGCAGCTGCGCCGCATCGAGCGCGCCTACCAGGTCGCCGAGCGCTGGCACCGCGGCCAGAAGCGCAAGAGCGGCGACCCGTACATCACCCACCCGCTCGCCGTCACCACCATCCTCGCCGAGCTGGGCATGGACCCCGCGACGCTGATGGCCGGGCTGCTGCACGACACCGTCGAGGACACCGAGTACGGCCTCGACCAGCTGCGCCGCGACTTCGGCGACCAGGTCGCGCTGCTGGTGGACGGCGTCACCAAGCTGGACAAGGTCAAGTTCGGCGAGGCCGCGCAGGCCGAGACGGTCCGCAAGATGGTCGTGGCGATGGCCAAGGACCCGCGGGTGCTGGTCATCAAGCTGGCCGACCGGCTGCACAACATGCGCACGATGCGCTACCTCAAGCGGGAGAAGCAGGAGAAGAAGGCCCGCGAGACCCTGGAGATCTACGCCCCGCTGGCCCACCGGCTGGGCATGAACACCATCAAGTGGGAGCTGGAGGACCTCGCCTTCGCGATCCTCTACCCCAAGATGTACGACGAGATCGTGCGGCTGGTCGCCGAGCGCGCCCCCAAGCGCGACGAGTACCTCGCCGTGGTGACCGACCAGGTCCAGCAGGACCTGCGGGCGGCCCGGATCAAGGCCACCGTCACCGGCCGCCCCAAGCACTACTACAGCGTCTACCAGAAGATGATCGTCCGCGGCCGCGACTTCGCGGAGATCTACGACCTGGTCGGCATCCGCGTCCTGGTCGACACCGTCCGCGACTGCTACGCGGCGCTCGGCACCATCCACGCGCGGTGGAACCCGGTCCCCGGCCGGTTCAAGGACTACATCGCGATGCCGAAGTTCAACATGTACCAGTCGCTGCACACCACGGTGATCGGTCCCAGCGGCAAGCCCGTCGAGCTGCAGATCCGCACCTTCGACATGCACCGCAGGGCCGAGTACGGCATCGCCGCGCACTGGAAGTACAAGCAGGAGGCGGTGGCCGGCGCCTCCAAGGTGCGCACCGACAGCCCGCGCTCGGACAAGAAGGACGACGCGGTCAACGACATGGCGTGGCTGCGGCAGCTGCTGGACTGGCAGAAGGAGACCGAGGACCCCGGCGAGTTCCTGGAGTCGCTGCGCTTCGACCTCTCGCAGAGCGAGGTCTTCGTCTTCACGCCCAAGGGCGACGTGATAGCGCTGCCGGCCGGCGCCACCCCCGTCGACTTCGCGTACGCCGTGCACACCGAGGTCGGCCACCGCACCATCGGCGCCCGGGTCAACGGCCGGCTGGTGCCGCTGGAGTCCACCCTGGACAACGGCGACACCGTCGAGGTGTTCACCTCCAAGGCGGCCGGCGCCGGGCCCTCGCAGGACTGGCTGGGCTTCGTCAAGTCCCCGCGCGCCCGCAACAAGATCCGCGCCTGGTTCTCCAAGGAGCGCCGCGAGGAGGCGGTCGAGCAGGGCAAGGAGGCCATCGCCCGCGCGATGCGCAAGCAGAACCTGCCGATCCAGCGGGTGCTGACCGGCGACTCGCTGGTGACGCTCGCGCACGAGATGCGCTACCCCGACATCTCGGCGCTCTACGCGGCGATCGGCGAGGGCCACATCACCGCGCAGTCGGTGGTGCAGAAACTGGTCGACGCGCTCGGCGGCGAGGAGGGCGCCACCGAGGACATCGCGGAGATCACCACCCCGACCCAGGGCCGTACCAAGCGGCGGGCGAACGCCGACCCCGGGGTCATCGTCAAGGGCACCAGCGACGTGTGGGTGAAGCTGTCCCGATGTTGCACACCGGTGCCAGGCGATCCGATCATCGGCTTCGTGACCCGCGGGAACGGCGTCTCGGTGCACCGCGCGGACTGCGTCAACGTGGACTCGCTGTCCCAGCAGCCCGAGCGGATCATCGAGGTCGAGTGGGCGCCCACCCAGTCCTCGGTGTTCCTGGTCGCCATCCAGGTCGAGGCGCTGGACCGCTCCCGGCTGCTGTCCGACGTCACCAGGGTGCTGTCCGACCAGCATGTGAACATCCTGTCCGCGGCCGTCCAGACCTCCCGCGACCGGGTCGCCACCTCCCGCTTCACCTTCGAGATGGGCGACCCCAAGCACCTCGGCCACGTCCTGAAGGCGGTCCGCGGCGTCGAGGGCGTCTACGACGTCTACCGCGTCACCTCCGGCCGCCAGCGCTAGCCCGTCGCGGGCGGGCGCCCGGCGGCCCCCGAACGGGGCCGCGCGGGCAGGGTGCATGATGTGACGACGAGCTGACGGGGCCGGACGGGGCCGGACGGGGGAGGACGAACCGGTGGTGGCAGGAGAACGTCCGGACGGCCGGCTCCTGGGCGGTCGCTACGCCCTGCAACGACCGCTCGGCGGCGGGGGCGGCGGCCGCGTCCACGAGGCGCTGGACATGGTGCTGGGCCGCCGCGTGGCCGTCAAGCTGCTGGCCCCGGTCGACGGCGCCCCCGGGAGCCCCGGCGCGGGCGCCGGGCCGGCCATCGACCCGGTGGTGCGCGAGCGCTTCCGCCGGGAGGCGCTCACCCTGGCCCGGGTGAGCAGCGGCGCGGTGGTCCGGGTGCTGGACGTCGGCGGCACCGAGGCCGACATCCCCTACCTCGTCATGGAGTTGCTCGACGGCGTCGACCTGGCCGCGCTCGCCGAGGACGGGCCGCTGGGCGTCGACGTGGTCTGCGAGATCGCCGCGGGCATCTGCGAGGGCCTGGCCGCGGTGCACGCGGCCGGCATCGTGCACCGCGACGTCAAGCCGTCCAACGTGATGGTCACCCGCTCGGGACAGGTCGTCCTCTTCGACTTCGGCCTGGCCAGGGCCGTCGACCATCGTGCCGTCACGGCCGTGAGCGCCGCGGTCGGCACCCCGCGCTACATGTCGCCGGAGGCCGTGCAGGGCAGGCAGCCGCAGCCGTTCACCGACCTGTACGGGCTCGGCGCCTGCCTGCACACCCTGCTCGCCGGCCGGCCGCCGTTCGAGGCCGAGGAGGACATCGGCGCGGTGGTGCTCCGCATCGTCGGCGACGGCATCCCCTCGCTCGGCTTACGCGCCGCGGACCACCCGGCGCCGGACGCCTTCGCCGCGCTGAGCGCGCTGGTCGACGAACTGGTCGCGATCGACCCGGCGGACCGCCCGCGCACGGCCGAGGAGGTCCGCGCCCGGCTCCCGTACCAGCCCGACGCGGCCTCGCGGAGACTGCTGGTGGACAAGGTCGCGGCCCGCGTCCAGGCCCAGGCGCTCGCCACGATGACCGGCGCCGGCCGCGCCGCGCCGCCGGACGCCTCGCTGCCGGAGTACCTCGACGGGCCCGGCGCGCCCGTGACCGGCGTCTGGGACGCCCCCGCGCTTCCCCTGCTGAACGGGGACGGGCAGCACCTGGTCCGGTTGTCGGCCGCGGCGTCCTCGGCGGCCGGTCCGCGGCCGCTGGTGCTCAGCGACGCCACCCGGCAGCTGGTGATGAGCAGCATGACCGCTGGCAACGCGGCGTCGCGGCTGCGGGAGGCGGTCACGCTGGTGCAGCGCGGCGAACTCCAGGAGGCGTTCCGCATGCTGACCGCGGTGGCCCGGGTGTGCGCGGCGGAACTGGGCCGCGACCACGCCACCACGCTGGCCGCCGAATACTGGCAGGCGGTCTGTCTGGCCCGGCTCGACGCGGGTCCGGAGGCGCTCGCGGTCTTCGCGTCGGTGAGCGAGCGGTGCGACGCGCAGGAGGGGGAGGGCCGATGACGCGGCAGGAACGGCCGGGGGCGGGGCCGGTCCCGGTCGACGTGCTCGTGCTGGTCGCCGGCGCGGGCCCGGACGGCGGCCCGGGGCCGGGCGAGGACCACGAGGACGACCTGCGCTCGCTGCTGCGCTGGGTGCGCGCCGACGAGGGTGTCGAGGGCGTCGCCGCGGCCGGGGGACTCGACGGCGGCCGGATCGTGGGCGCGCCGCCCGGGCCCGGCGAGATGGGCCTCGGCTTCGACGTGCTGCAGTTCGCGGTCGGCTCGGGGATCTCGCTGGGCGCGCTCGCGGTGTCCGTCGCGCAGTGGCTGGACGCGCGGGCGGAGCGGTCCCGCCGCCGGGTGGTGGTGCTGCGCCGCGGCGGCACGGAGATCGAGCTGCCCGCCGGCGCGGACGCCGACCCGGCCGCGCTCGCCCGCCTGCTGGCCCCCCTGCTGGCGCTCGCGCCGCCCGCGCCGCCGGCCCCGGCC
>JAJSZB010000457.1:0-5206 GCA_050613715.1 Streptomyces sp. IBSBF 3018 | reverse complement strand
CCCGCCCGCGGCACCCGCCCCGGAGCCGTACCGGGCGATCGCTGTGGGCGAACAGGGGTGCGGGAACACCGTGGCGGGGAGAGGAGTTGAGCCAGGCGTACTCAACTTGCTTGCTTAGGGAGCGATCATGGCGTCTGAGCCGCAGAGTTCCAACCTCACCCTCCCCGTTCTCCCCCTGGACGACGAGGTCGTCCTGCCCGGCATGGTCGTGCCCCTCGACCTCACGGACACCGAGGTCCGCGCCGCCGTCGACGCCGCGCGCAGCGCCGCCACCGGCGGCGAGAAGCCGCGCGTCCTGCTGGTGCCGCGCATCGACGGCGACTACGCCGGCGTCGGCACGCTCGGCACCGTCGAGCAGGTCGGCCGCCTCTCCGACGGCGACCCCGGCGCGGTCATCCGCGGCCGCTCCCGGGTGCGCATCGGCGCCGGCACCACCGGCCCCGGCGGCGCGCTGTGGGTCGAGGGCTCCGTCGTCGAGGAGCCCGCGCCCGCCGAGGCGCCCGGCGCGGTCGCCGAGCTGATGAAGGAGTACAAGGCCCTGGCCGCCGGCTGGCTGCGCAAGCGCGGTGCCTGGCAGGTCGTGGACCGCGTCCAGCAGATCGACGACCCGGGCCAGCTGGCCGACAACTCCGGCTACTCACCGTTCCTCACCACCGAACAGCGCATCGAGCTGCTGGAGACCGCCGACCCGGTCGCCCGGCTGCGCCTGGCCGTGCAGCGGCTCAAGGACCACCTGGCCGAGCAGGACGTCGCCGAGACGATCCGCAAGGACGTCCAGGAGGGCATGGAGAAGCAGCAGCGCGAGTTCCTGCTGCGCCAGCAGCTCGAAGCCGTCCGCAAGGAACTGGCCGAGCTGAACGGCGACCCGGAGAGCGAGAGCGAGGACTACCGCGCCCGCGTCGAGGCCGCCGACCTGCCCGAGAAGGTCAGGGAGGCCGCCCTGAAGGAGGTCGAGAAGCTGGAGCGCGCCTCCGACGCCTCGCCCGAGGGCTCCTGGATCAGGACCTGGCTGGACACCGTCCTGGAACTGCCGTGGAACACCACCACCGAGGACACCTACGACGTGGCCGGCGCCCGGGCGGTGCTGGACGCCGACCACGCGGGTCTCGACGACGTGAAGGAGCGCATCACCGAGTACCTCGCGGTGCGCAAGCGCCGGACCGAGCGCGGCCTCGGCGTGGTCGGCGGGCGCCGCGGCGGCGCGGTGCTGGCCCTGGTCGGCCCGCCCGGCGTCGGCAAGACGTCACTGGGCGAGTCGGTGGCCCGCGCGATGGGCCGCACCTTCGTCCGGGTCGCGCTCGGCGGCGTCCGCGACGAGGCCGAGGTCCGCGGCCACCGCAGGACGTACGTGGGCGCGCTGCCCGGCCGGATCGTCCGCGCCATCAAGGAGGCCGGGTCGATGAACCCGGTGGTGCTGCTCGACGAGGTCGACAAGGTCGGCTCCGACTACCGCGGCGACCCCGCGGCCGCGCTGCTCGAAGTCCTCGACCCGGCGCAGAACCACACCTTCCGCGACCACTACCTGGAGGTCGAGCTCGACCTGTCCGACGTGGTGTTCCTGGCCACGGCGAACGTCCTGGAGGCCATCCCCGAGCCGCTGCTCGACCGGATGGAGCTGGTCAGGCTCGACGGCTACACCGAGGACGAGAAGGTCGTCATCGCCCGCGACCACCTGCTGCCCCGGCAGCTGGAGCGGGCCGGCCTGGAGCCGGACGAGGTGACCGTCGAGGAGGGCGCGTTCCGCAAGCTGGCCGGCGAGTACACCCGCGAGGCCGGCGTGCGGAATCTGGAGCGCACCATCGCGCGCATCCTGCGCAAGGTCGCCGCACGGCACGAACTGGGCGAGCAGGAACTGCCGTTCACCGTCGGCCCGCAGGAGCTGCGGGCGCTGATCGGCCGGCCGCACCACGTGCCGGAGTCCGCGCAGGACCCGGAGGAGCGGCGCACCGCCGTGCCGGGCGTGGCCACCGGCCTCGCGGTCACCGGCGCGGGCGGCGACGTGCTGTACATCGAGGCGTCGCTGGCCGACCCGGAGACCGGCGGCTCGGGCCTGCAGCTCACCGGCCAGCTGGGCGACGTGATGAAGGAGTCCGCGCAGATCGCGCTGTCCTTCCTGCGCTCGCACGGCGCCGAGCTGGAGCTGCCGGTGGGCGATCTGAAGGACCGCGGCGTGCACCTGCACGTGCCGGCGGGCGCGGTGCCCAAGGACGGGCCGAGCGCGGGCGTCACCATGACCACCGCGCTGGCCTCCCTGCTCTCCGGCCGCCGGGTGCGCACGGACGTGGCGATGACCGGCGAGGTGTCGCTGACCGGGCGGGTGCTGCCGATCGGCGGCGTCAAGCAGAAGCTGCTGGCCGCGCACCGCGCGGGCGTCACCACCGTGGTGATCCCCAAGCGGAACGAGCCCGACCTGGACGACGTCCCCGCCGAGATCCTCGACGCGCTCGACGTCCACGCGGTCGGCGACGTGCGCCAGGTGCTGGCGCTGGCCCTGGAGCCGGCCGCGTCCGGAGCCGAGGTCCCGCTGGCCGCGTAGCCCACGGCCGACACGGGTGCCTCCCGGCCACCGGCCGGGAGGCACCCGCACGACCGCCCGCGGCGCATGCGTTCCCACGGCGGGACCGTGTCCCGAAGGGGCGCGGGGAACCGCGCGACGAGCCACCGCCGGGCGGAAGGTCCCGGGACGGCGGTCCTGGGGCAGCCCGGGGGTCAGCCCAGAGCGAGCGCCTGCAGGCGCGACACGTCGCCGTTGAAGCGGTCCTGGTCGCCGGGGAAGGTGCCGGAGTCCGCGAACTGCCAGAAGGTCTGGTAGCCGTAGCCCGCCGGGAGGGTGCCCGGCGTGCTGCTGTACTTGGCGATCCAGAACGGGCTGGTGGTGGCGAAGCCGGAGTTGTTGCCGGTGCAGGTCGACCACCAGTCGTAGGTCGAGTAGATCACCGGGTACACGCCCTCACGCGCGTTGTACTCGTTGGCGAACGCGTGGATCCAGCTGACCATGCTCGCCTGGCTCAGGCCGTAGCAGGTCGCGCCGTACGGGTTGTACTCGATGTCCAGCGCGCCCGGCAGCGTCTTGCCGTCCGCCGACCAGCCGCCGCCGTGGGCGATGAAGTAGTCCGCCTGCGTCGCGCCGCCGGAGGTGTCGGGGGTCGCGAAGTGGTACGAGCCGCGGATCATGCCCACGTTGTACGAGCCGTTGTACTGCTGGGCGAAGTAGGGGTTGGTGTACGTCGTGCTCTCGGTGGCCTTGACGTACGCGAACTTGGCGCCGTTGGCCCACGCCGTGGACCAGGCGACGTTGCCCTGGTAGCCGGAGACGTCCATGCCGGGGGTCTGGGTGGCCAGCGGGGTCACCACCGTCGAGCCGGAGCCGGCGGAGGAGCCCTCGTGGGCGCGTACCGTCGAGCCCATCCAGTCGAGTTCGGGGTGGGTGACGTGGTTCTTGCCCGGGGTGGTTCCGGTGGGGGCGGCGGCCGCGCTTGCGGAGCCGGGTGCGGCGACGACGAGGCCGAGCAGGGCGAGGAAGAGACCGGCCAGCAGTGCCAGCCTGGTTCGGGCCGAGCCGGGGGTACCGTGCACGACGGAGTGGCCTCCGTGAGACATGCGTGCCTCCAGGTGGGGGTGGTTCGGCAGATGGCCGGGGGGAGATGAGATGGCCATGACAGGAGCGAAGGTACGGACGCGCCCCACCCGGGGAAAGAGCCCCTGGAAACGCCTTTGGTCTACGCCTGCGAAATACTTGACGTGCTGCGGAAACCACCGTGGGTGAAGAAAACTTTCAGGCGTTGAAAGCAGGGGACACTGTGGCGCATGGCAACACCCCGGCGGCGGAGGCGCGTTCGGACGTGTGCGGGCCGGAGGACGCGGACGCCGGCGCGACCGGTGCGATGGACGCGCTGGAACGCGAGCTGACCGTGCTGTTCCGCCGGGCCCGCTCGGTCTCCGGCGAACTGGCCCGCCAGGTGCACCCGGAGCTGGAGCCGGCCGCGTACGGCCTGCTGCTGCGGCTGGAGGAGGTCGAGCCGGAGCGGGCCACCGACCTCGCCGCGTACTTCGGCGTGGGGAAGGCCACCATGAGCCGCCAGCTGCGCGCGCTGGAGACGCTCGGGCTCGTCGCCCGCGAGCAGGACCCCGCGGACGGGCGCGCCTTCCTCATGCGCCTGACCGACGAGGGTCGCGAGCGCTTCTCCCGGGTGCGCAGGGCCCGCCGGGAGAGCTACCTCGCGCAGTTGCGGTCCTGGGACCGCGCGGAGGTCGCGCAGCTGTCCCGGCTGCTGCACAAGCTCAACGAGGTGTAGCCCGCGGAGGCGCGGGCCGGGGAGGCACGGGCCGGCGAGGCGCAGGCCGGCGGGGGGTGGGCCGGCGCGTCGGCAGGTGCGGCCGGGGGCGGCTCACACCTCCACGAGGACCGCGGTCGCGTCGTCGCGGGGCTTGCCGCGGGGGACCGCGACGCCCTGCGGATCGGCGTCCTCCAGCGCCCGGACGCGGGCGATCAGCGCATCCGGGCCGGCCTTGCGGAGCAGCGCGAACGTGCCCGCCCAGTCGTCCGCGCCGAACACCTCGACCGCGCGCGCCGCGCCGTCGGTCAGCGCGGCGAGGGCGCGGACGGACTCGCGCGGGGTGCGGCCGGTGATCGCGCGGGCGGCGACGGCGGGGTCCGCGGCGGCGGTGAAGAAGCCGCCCTCCAGATTGCGCAGCGGCGCGACGCGTACGCCCTGGGCGCGCAGCCGGTCGATCCGGTCGTCCAGGACGGCGGTCACCGTGCCCGACCGGTCGGCGGACTCCAGCAGCAGGACCGAGTCGGAGAGCACGAGGTGCTCGACCCACTTGGCGTCCCAGCGGGCCGCGACCACCGTGGCCTGCGGTGTCAGCCGGTGAGAAAGATCACAAGTGGCGCGGTGGGCGGCGGCGGTCCCGGCGATCGCCTGCGCGAGGCAGTCCGCGAGGGGGAGGTCGCGGCGGGCGCCGGCGAGGCCGAGGAGTGCGCTGCCGAGCCGGGCGCTGAACCACGCGACGCCGTGCCGGCAGCCGTTGTCCCCGTCCGGCGGCGGCGTCACCCCGTCCAGCACGACGACGGCGCCGCCGGCTCCCGCCGGGCCGACCCCGTGCACCGCCACCCCGGCGAAGTCCTCGTTCGCCACGTCGGCGTTTCCCGCTTCGCTCCCGACCTCGATCCGCATCCCCCCAGTCTCCCCCGGCGCCCCGGCGC
>JAJSZB010000456.1:0-5206 GCA_050613715.1 Streptomyces sp. IBSBF 3018 | reverse complement strand
GGCGGGCGGGGGCGGGCCGGCGGCTCACCACTCGGCGCTGCGCCAGCTCACCGCCATGCGGGCGTCGGGCGTGGAGATCTCCGGCCGGAAGGACAGCTCGAAGCGGCCCGGGGCGAAGGCGAACAGCTCCTCGGGGCTGCTGTCGGCGCCCGCGGTGTGGCGGCGCGAGGCGGTGCCGTTGAGGGTGACCGTGCCGGCCGCGGTGTCGATCTCCAGCTGGTCGCCGGGCGCGAGCTCGATCTCGTAGCGCAGCCGGCGACCGCCGGTGTGCTCGGTGACCGCGGGGTTGGTGCACGGGCCGGTGAAGGTGATGACCGGCTGGGTGGGCGCGGAGCCGCTGTTCTCGGCGCTGACGTCGCCGGTGCTGGTGGCCGGGCCGAAGTCCAGCGGCCAGCTCAGCGGCCAGGTCAGCCCGGTCTCGGGCTCCGGCGGCGCGGTGCTCAGCGTCTGCTGGTCGGCGGAGTAGCGGCGCGGGTCGTCGGACTGCCACTGCACCGCGGCGCGGGCGACGCCCTGGGTGGCGTAGGCGCGGTCGGTGGGCAGCACCCGCTGGTTGACGCGGGCGCGGGTGACCAGCGTCTCGCCGTGCAGCCGCACCGACAGCCAGCGCTCGTCGTCGCTGAGCGACAGCGCCTGGCGCAGCGCCCGGATCGCGGCGACCGTGGCGTCACCGGCGGCGGACGGCAGCACCCAGACCTGTCCGGAGACCTTGCGCGGCTTGGCGTAGCGGGAGCCGGGCCAGGCGCCGTGGGCGGTCGGCCGGTCCGCGTCGCTGGTGTCGAAGTCGGGGATGTCCTCCCAGCCGGACAGGCCGTTGCTGTCGATCTCGTAGGGCGTGCCGGGGCCCATCAGCAGCCCGGCCCACTGGAGTTGGCCGTCGCGGGTGATCAGGGAGCCGGGCGCCAGGTCGTCGGTCGGCCCGGCTGCGGGCTGGTCGTCGCCCGGCGGGGTGTCGGTGTCGGCCATCGGAGACGTCTCCTGCCTGTCGTGAGTGGTGGGAAGGTCGTACGGACCCGGGGCCGGCGGGCCTGCGGGGTCCGGCGTGCTGCGGGGCCGGCGGGGCTGCGGGGCGGCCCGGGGGTCACAGCGGCGCCTGCTGGCGTGCCGGGCCCGGCGGTCACAGCGGGGCAGGCGCGGTGCGCGCCGCGGTCGTCGCGGCGAGGAAGAGCAGGTCCTCGGCGATGCCGCGGGCGCCGTCGCCGGGCCGCTCGTGGAAGGCCGCGATCCGGTACGGCCCGGCGGCCGTGCCGGTCCCGCCGGCGTGTCCGGCCGCCGCGGCGGAGCGCAGGCGCCGGTCCAGCGCGGTCAGCGGCAGCACCCGGTGGGCGGCGTGCGCGGTGGCCGGGAGCACCACGCCGCCGTCGGCGAGCATCGGGATCTTGTCGATGTGCACGCCGAAGTGCTTGCCGAGGAAGGAGAAGCCGAGCGAGTTCAGGCCGTCGACGACCCAGTTGGCGAAGCCGATGATCCCCTCCAGCGGCGCCTTCATGACCGAGACGACCGCCTGGAGCCCGGTGCGGACGAAGCCGGCGATGCCGCCCAGGGTGTCCGACACGGCGTCCCTGACGTGCTGGAAGGCGCGCGGCAGGTCCTTGGTGAGGAAGTCCAGCACCGGCCTGACCGTGTCCCGGAAGGAGTTCCACAGCCCGGAGACCGTGCCGCGCAGCGGCGCCACGGCGTTCGACACGGCCGTCCGCGCGCCCGGGAACCCCTTGGTCAGCAGGGCGCTGACCACCGTGAGGACGCCGACCACCACCGTCAGGTAGGCGGTGAAGTACGTCGCGACGACCGTGCCGATGACCTTCAGCGCGGGTTCGAGGTAGGTCGCGACCTGGAGAAGGCCGCTCGCTGCCTGGTCGAAGACCTGCTGGATGATCCGCTGCCCGGTCTGCGAGTCGACCGCCAGGTCGATCAGCTGCGAGGCCAGCGGCAGCAGCAGTCCGGTGACCAGCCCGAGCGGCGTGGTCCTCGACAGCAGGTCGATCGCCGTCATCACCGCGGACGCCACCGTCACGGCCTTGCCGAACAGGTCCATCAGCCGGGCGATCTGCGGCACCGCGAGCAGCATCCCGCCGACCAGCGAGAGCAGCCCGCCGAGCGCCGAGTCGAGCCGGCCCAGGCTGCTCCTGATCCGCCGGGCCGCGGTGGTCACCGCGGCGAGGCCGGTGGCCGCCGAGGCGGCGCCGCGCGCGGTCCGTGCGACGGCGCGGGCGCCGGCGTCGGCGTCCGCCCTGATCTGCCGCAGGATGCCGGTGGCCTGCGCCGCCGAGCCGCGGATGCGGCCGGCCGCCGCCCTGGCGGCGGTGGTGCCCGCGGTGACCGCGGCCAGCGGCGCCCGCACGGCGGCCGCGGGGAGCAGCAGCAGCTCCACGGCGGCGCCGACGCCGGCCAGCGCGGCGCCGGAGGCGTCGGCGGCGCTCATCCGCGGGCCTTCGCCAGGAACATCAGCGCGTCGGCGGTGGCCTGCGGGCTGGTGGTGGTCGCGGCGTAGTAGTTCTCGATCCGGAAGCCCGCGGCGGCCGCGCCGTCACCCCCGCCGAGCCGGGCCTGCGCGGCGGTGCGCGACAGCAGCCGGTCCAGGGTGCTCAGCGGCAGCACCGCCTCGGCCTCGCCCGCCTCGGCGAGGATCGCCGGTACGCCGCCGGACTGCGGCATCACCAGGCCGCCGGTGGCCAGTTGCGGGATGGTCGGCAGGTGCACGCCGAAGGACTTGCCGCCGACGCCGGGCACCCAGCCGGGGATCGACACGTGGATCGCGTTGATCCGGCCGATCGCGGAGTTGATCAGCCCGATCACCGAGTTGATCGGGCCGCTGACCGCGCCGCGGATCGCGCCGAACGCGTTCTGCGCGATGCCCTTCAGCCCGCCCCAGATGCTGGACAGCTTGTTCCTGACCGCGGTGAACGCGTCGGGGATCGCCGACCTGATCCAGTTGACGACCGGGCTGATCACGGCCTTGACGCCGTTCCAGACGCTGCTGACCACCGCCTTGATGGCCTTCAGCGCGGTGGTGATGACCGCCTTCCACAGGTCCACGTACGTCTTGACGACGGTGGCGACGGCCTTGACGACGGTGGTGACCGCGGTCCTGATGCCGTTCCAGACCTCCTTGAACAGGGCGCCGGCCTTCTGCATGACCGGGCCGACCGCCTTCATCACGGCGGTGATCACCTGGTGGATGACCTGGAACGCCTTCTGCATCACCGCCTGCATGGTCTTGGAACGGGTCGCCATGTCGACGACCTTCTGGATCAGCGGCGCGAGCAGCTGCATCAGCAGGCCGAGCAGGTTGCCCTTCATCGACTTGTTGAGGCCGTCCATGCCCTGGCCGGCCTTCTTGGCGCCGGACTCGAAGCCGCCGAGGCTCTTGCCGCCGGTGGTGCCGGTCCGGCCGGCCTTCGTCATGGACTTCTCGGCCTGGTCGGCGGCGCTCTGCACGGACTTCAGGCCGCTGGTGGAGCTCTGTGCGGACGACCTGAGCTTCCTCAGTTGCCCGTCGGCGGAGCCGGTGCCGTCGCCGAGGGTCCGCACCGAGCGGCCGGCGGCGGTGGCCTGGGTGGCGAAGTCCCGCAGCGAGGTGACGGCCTGCTTCAGCGAGCCGGCGAACGTCACCACGTCACGGCCGAGTTGGACCAGTGCCCGGCCCAGCGTCAGCAGTGAGGAGGCGAGCGACTTGACGTTCCTGCCGGTGCTGCCGAACGCCTGGCCGAGCGAGCGCAGCGAGGCGCCGACGTCGCGCACCGAGTCGGCGACCGAGCGGATGCCGTCGCCGATGCCGCGGATCGCGCCGCCGATGCCGTCGATCGAGGAGACGACGTCCTTGATGCCGGCGGCGATCTTCCCGATGGCGTCGCCGACCGAGCCGATGGCCTCGGCGACGGTCCTGATCGGCTTGGCGACGGCCTCGCCGACGTCGCCGCCCAGGCCCTTGATGGCGGTGCCGATCTTCCCGATCGCGCCGGAGACGTCGGTGGCGATCTGCTGCGCGACGCCGCCGACGGCCTTGCCGGCCTTGGCGATGGCGGCGGTGACGGTCGCCAGCGGCTTGGTGACGGCGGAGGCGATCGAGGCACCCAGGCGCTGGACCGACGTCCCGATGCCGGTCAGCGTCCGGTTCACCTCGGCGGTGATCGCCGAGCCGATGCCGGCGGTGATCTTCTTGATCTGCGCGGTGACGGCGGCGCCGATCTGCGCGAGCGGCTTCTCGATGTTCGCGGCCAGCGACGCGGCGATGGCCGCGACGGACCTGGCGAGGGCACCGGTGGAGCCGGCCAGCCGGGCGACGGCCCGGTCCAGGCCGTCGACGGAGCGGGCCACGCCCGTCACCGCCTTGCCGATGCCGGTGATGGACTTCTCCACCGAGCCCAGGGACTGCTGGAGTTGGGCGGTGGTGCTCGCCACCCCTTCCCTGAAGTCGGTGAGCACCTGTTCCGGGGGTGCAGCGGTCATGTTCGGCCTCCTTCGGCCGCTGGCGGCCGGGGGTCTGCGGCGGCCCGGCGGCGCGGCCGCGCCCGCCGCTCGGCGGACGGTGCACAGCTGCCGGACGGCGGCGGGAGGTATGATTCAGCGTTTGCCCACTGGCAAATGCGCAGGTCAAGTCCCCACTGGAGGGGACATTCCGGTTGGTTGGGCCGGGCCTGGAGGAACGGCCGACGGCGTGGTGAGGGGGCTCCGCGGAGGCTGTCGCACCGGTGCGGTGTAGTGGTACGCGGGGGGACGAGACGTCCAGGGAGATGTCGGTGGGTGGGGATGACAACCAGGGGGGAACCGTCGATCCCGCGGGCGGCGGCGCCGTACCGCGGGAGCACGGCGCGGGCCGGGACGCGGGGGAGGACACGGGAGCGGCGGCGGGCTTCGTGCCGGGAGCGCTCCCGGAGCCGGGCGCGCCGGCCCGGCCCCCGGCGGCGGCCGGCACCGGGCTGCCGCGGCTGATGGCGCGGCTGGGACGGCTGCTGGAACGGCACGGGCCCGAGGGTGTCGTGGTGATGTCGGAGGAGGAGTACGAGCGCATGCAGCACGCGACGTACGCCGCCGGCTGGCAGGACGCGGCGCAGGAGTACGGCCCGCGGATCGCCGCGGCCCGCTGGGAGGGCTGGCTCGGCCGGTGGCGGCCGATGCGGGTGATGGACGCGCCGGGCGAGGTCATCGCGTTCCCGGCGGGACAGCGGGACGGCGAGCAGACCGAGGCGGCGGGGGAGGCGGGTCC
>JAJSZB010000455.1:0-5211 GCA_050613715.1 Streptomyces sp. IBSBF 3018 | reverse complement strand
CCGGTCCACCGCCCGGCGGTGGCGGCGCCCGCCCAAACGGTAGTACAACAACATGTCGCAGACCGTTATTTAGGCCGCCACGCCCGCCCGCGCTCGGCCCGTGGCCCCCGCGGCCGCGTACGCGTGAGCCGGTCCGGTGCCGGGCCCGGTGTCGGGTCCCGCTTCAGGGGCTCGTCGGCTCGCCGGTCAGGCGTTGTCCGTTGCGGGCCGCGGCCGCCTTGGCGCGGGTGCTGGTGGAGACGACGCCGAGGGTGAGCACGGCGAGTCCGCAGGCTCCGATGACGGCCCAGGCGGGGTGGCTGGAGTGGACGAACCCGGCGCCGGTGCCGGTCACGATCGAGCCGGTGACCGCGACGCCGATGGCGCTGCCGAACTGGCGGGCGCTGGCGGCGAGCGCTCCGGCGACGCCGACCTGGTCGAGCGGCATCCCGGAGACGGCGGTGTGGCTGACCGGCGGGCTGATCATGCCCGCGCCGAGGCCGAAGACCGCGTAGGCGGCCAGCAGGAGCACGGTGTCGGTGTGCGCGGTCAGGCCGACGAGAGAAAAGGCGCCGGCAGCCAGGAGCGCACCGCCCAGCGTGAGCGGCAGGCGATCCCGCCGGGCGGCGACGAGTCGCCCGGAGAGGTTGGCGGCGACGGCCTGTCCCAAGGCCATCGGGATGATCATCACTCCGGCGCGCAGCGGACCGTAGCCGCGGACGTCCTGGAGGTAGAGGGTGTTGAGGAACAGGAACCCGCCCAGGCCGGCCGTCATCATCAGGGAGATCAGGTTCGCGCCGGAGAACGGCGGGCTGCGGAAGTACCGCAGGTCGACCAGCGGCTCGGGCCGTCGCGGCTCGACCACGAGGATCCCGGCGAGGGCCACGACGGCGAGCGCGACGAGCCCGACGATCCACGGGTTCGACCACCCGTGCCGGGGGCCCTCGATCGTCGCGGCGATGATCGAGGCGAACAGGACGATGATCAGCGCCTGGCCGTACGGGTCGAACGTACGCGCCCGGGCGGCCTTCGACTCGGGGACGTACCGCTGGGCGAGCACGAAGGCGACGACCCCGATCGGGACGCTGATCCAGAACACCGAACGCCAGTCGATGCCGCTGACCAGCAGGCCGCCGAGCACCGGCCCGGCCGCCATGGTCACCCCGATCACCGAACCCCACACGCCGATCGCCCGCGCCCTCTCGCCGCGGTCGGGGAACACGCTGACGATGATCGACATCGCGACCGGGTTGAGCATCGAGCCGCCCACCGCCTGCACGCTGACGAAGGCGATCAGCCACCCCACGCCGGGCGCCAGACCGCACAGCAGGGAGCCGGCGGAGAACAGCGTCAGCCCGAGCTGGAAGATCCGCTTGCGGCCGAAGCGGTCGGCCATCGAGCCGGACAGCATCAGCAGACAGGCCATGACCAGGGAGTACGTCGAGACCGTCCACTGCAGGCTGCTGAGCGAGGCGTGCAGGTCCTTGCTGATCGACGGCAGCGCCACATTGACGATGGTGAGGTTGATGCCGGTCACGCCGACGCTGAGGCAGCAGATCGCCAGCACCAGCCAGCGGCGGACCGCACGGGAGGGCTCGGCTGCCGGCGTCGGACCGGCCGCCGTCGGATCGGCGGAGCCGGGCGCGTTCGCTGTGCTCATGGTGGATCCTTGGACGGGTCGATAGAGTCTCCGATGAAACGGAGAGGGTGTCCAGATAATACGGAGACCCTGTCCACTTATGCAAGGACGCCTGAATGAGTGAGCAGCCGACGACCGGCCCTGCGCCGACCGGCCATGCGCCCGCCGGCAACCCGCGGGCCGACCGCGCACCGAGCGGCAACCCGGCGACCGGCAACCCGCGGACGGGCCGCGCGCCGAGCGGCAACCCGCCCTCCCGGAGGGCCGACGCCGCCCGCAACCGCCAGCGCATCCTCGACGCCGCACGCACCGCGTTCGCCGCCACCGGGTCCGAGACGTCGATGGCCGAGGTCGCCCGCAGGTCCGGGGTCGGCCAGGCGACGCTCTACCGCAACTTCGCGACCCGCCACGAACTCCTGGAGGCCCTGCTCGTCGACGAGGTTGACGAGGTCTGCGCCGCGGCCGCGACGGTCGAGGGCGACACCCCCGGGGACCGGCTGATGACCTGGCTGCGGCGGTTCTTCCAGTACGTCACCACCAAGCGGCCGGTCGTCCTCGGACTGCTTGAGCACACCGACACGACCGATCCCGTCTTCCAGAGCCGGAGCCGGATGCTCGCGGCCGGCCGCCCGCTGTTCGACGCCGCGCGGGACGCCCACGAGATCGCCGGCGACCTCGACCTCGACCAGATCCTCGACCTCGTGGTGGCCGTCGCGAAGATCCCCGGCACCCCCGACTACCGCCGCCCGATCCTCGAAGCAGCCCTCACCGCCCTGCGCACCCCTATGCCCTGATCCCGCTGCCCGGGTCGCGGCTGCGCCGGCGGGGGCCGCACCTGCCCTGGTCGTCCACGGCTGTCAGAAGGAGCCGGTACGCAGACCTCGCCTCGTCGTACGGACGTCGCCGTCGGCCGAGAACGTGATGTGCTGGTCGTCCCCGCTCAGTGTGATCGTGACGCGGCGCGGGTCGGGGTGGGCCTCGACCGTCCAGCGGGACAGCGGAACGTGCGTCCAGCCGGTGATGGCGACGTCGTCGACGGCGCGGTAAGTCGTGGACGCCACATAGGCGTTGAAGCCTTGCTCCCGCCACTCGTCCGGCGCGTCCTCGGGGAGCCCTGGACACTGGAGGGTGACCGTGGCGGAACGGTCGCGCTCGTCCAGATGCAGGGAGAGGGGTCCGGCCCCCTCGGGAGCGCACTCCCGGGCGTCAGAGGTGCTCATAGAAAACCGTCTCGGTCGGGGCGGGAAGCCTGTTCCTGTAGCGCACACGGTCGACACGGCCGGCGTAGTGACGCGCCTCGGCGCCCGCGCGGTAGGCGTTGAAGTGGCCTGCTCCCAGCGAGTCGCTGCTGGTGAAGTGCAGTTCGGTCGATCCGTTCCGCCCGAGGACATCGACGGTGATGCGGCGGTGTTCCGCGGGTTCGGCGGCCTCCATCCGCACGTCGGCAGTGACGGGTGGCCGCCAGCCGCGCAACCGCACGTCTGCGACGGCGAGGAAGAGCACCTGGCACTCGAACCGGTCGCACCCGGCGGCCTCCCACTCGGGCAGCGGCCGCTCGGGGAAGGCGGGGAGAACCATCCGGAGGGTGAGCGTCGGCCCGGTCTGGTCGAGGTGCAGGGAACTCAGCGCGATGCCGTCGAGCGGCGGTACGGAGTCGTACACGGCCGTGAGCCCACTGCTGTCCCGCAGCAGGTCAACCCAGGCTCGGGTCATAGTAGTAGTGCTCCTCACAACCGGGCAGCTGTCCGGTTCTCGGATTGTCGAAGGGCCGGACATGTACGTGAGGCGGCTGGTCGATCCGTCCACGTGAGGGGGGTGCGGACATAGGCGTAGTGGGCGGGGGCCGAGTGGGTCAGGGGTCAGGTGCCGGCCGACTCGCGCATTCGCGGCCATATGCGTGCGTCTCGGCACGGAGAGACCTGGCGTGATTGTGAGGCATATGACGGCGGGACCGAATGGCATCCTCGGTAGGCCGCAACCAACCAGATCCCCTCGCCGGGAGGGACAGGCGTGTCCGGTCGATGTGGATCTGCTCATCGCGAAGGGGTTCAGCTCGTGGCCAACGTTCTGCGCAAGCTCCTCGTACCCGCGCTCCTCGCACTGACGTCCTTCTTCGTGCCGTCGACCGCCGTGGCGGCCACCGCGCCCTCCGTCGTGGTCCCGCACGCGGGCAACCTCTGCCTGAACTCGACGTATCCGCCGCTCTACATGGTCAACGTGAACGGGTGCAACGGCTCCTCGGGCCAGCACTGGACCATCGGCGGAGGGGTGATCTACCTGACCCAGAGGTCCAACCTGTGCCTGACCTCCGACTACCCGAACAGCTACATCGTCTCCACGTCCAACTGCAACTCCTCGTCCGACAAGCAGCAGTGGACCGTCAGCGGAGAGACGATCTACGAGACCCAGCACCCCAATGTCTGCCTGACCTCCGACTACTCGCGGAGCTACATCGTGGACGTGAGCGGCTGCAACTCCGCCTCGAACCAGCAGCACTGGACCGTGCAGGGTGAGCAGATCAGCATGACCTTCGTATGACCCCCCGACCTTCGGCGCGGGCCCCGGCACCCGGTTCGGCCCGGGGCCCGCGCCGAAGGCGTCGGACCTCCCGACCAGACCTCCCCGACCGGAAATCCCCGACCGGACCTCCCCGACCGGGGCTCAGCGGAGCGGCAGGCTCTCGACGGTGAAGACCGGGCTGGTCAGCGGATCGCCGTAGAGGTAGGTGTCCATCTGGGAGTTGGTGACCAGGAGCCGGCCCCGGCTCAGCGCGACGCCGGTGGTGGTGTCGGCGCCCGGGAAGGTGCGTTCGGAGACCACGGCGGCCCGGGTGCTCCCCGCGGACAGCCGCAGTTCGGTGATCTCGTTGTTCACCGAACGCGCGACGTACAGGGTGTTCCCCCGCCGGACGATGCCGTCGGCGCTGGGCAGGGGCGGCGCGTCGATCCTGCGGACACCGCCGGTGGCGAGGTCGAGCCGGTAGAGGGCGCCGCTGTACCAGTAGCCGATGATCAGCGACGTACCGCCGGGCGCGGTGACGATGCCGTTGCCGTTGGACTGGCCGGCCACGTAGTCCGGCAGGCGGTAGGCCACCCGCAGGGTCCGGTGGACGCCGGTGGCGGGGCCGTCCACCTCGGCGGCCGGGATGCGGTAGACCACGGCGCGCAGGGAGTCGGTGATGTAGACGTCCCCGTCGGGGGCCACGGCCGCGTCGTTGACCAGGGTCGGATCGCCGGTGTCGGGGACGGTGTAGGCGGCGACGAGCCTCCCGGCGGTGCTGTAGACGAAGAAGCGCCCGGTGAACGCGCCGGCGACCAGCAGGCGGTCGCCGGTGGTCTTGATGCCGGTGGCCTGGGTGCGGCCGTCCTGGCCGGCCGGCAGGAAGGGTTCGAGCGTGGTCGCCCCCGGGCGTCCCCGGTAGACGGTGCCGTCGCCGATGCTGCCGGCGTAGACGAAGTGGCTGTCGGCCGCCACGCTCTCGGGGAACGCCTGGCCGCCGTCGAGGGTGATCGCCCGGTCGCCGTTCCCGCCGCGGGGAGCGGCTACGCCCGTGGAGGCGGGGACACCGGCGGGGGAGGGGGAGTCGACGGAGG
>JAJSZB010000454.1:0-5230 GCA_050613715.1 Streptomyces sp. IBSBF 3018 | reverse complement strand
CCCCCCCCCGAAGCGACCACCCCGCTCTGAGCGTCGGATGGGCCGATGCCGGCTCCGCGTCGACGTGCCGAGCCTGGTCGGCCGGCGGAGAGTCGCGGATGTCGCGGATGGTCGGGGCTGCGGCTCGGGAAAATGCGTTGCCCGCGTGGCGGGGGAACGGGGAGCATGCGTGGCCGTGGCGGTCACTGAGAGTTCCGGCGGCGGGGACGGCGAGGGCGGCGGCAGCGGAACGCCCGGCGGCGGCGCGGCGTCGGGCGGCAAGCGTCACCGGGGGCTGCTGCCGGATCTGACGCCGTGGCGGGAGTCCCGGGACTTCCGGCTGCTGTGGCTGGCCGGCGCCATCACGAACTTCGGCAGCTTCCTGACCTTCGTCGCGCTGCCGGTGCAGCTGAAGGACCTGACCGGCTCGGCCGCGGCCGTCGGCGCGATCGGCGCGGTCGAGCTGGTGCCGCTGATCGTCTTCGGGCTCTACGGCGGCGCGCTGGCCGACGCCGTCGACCGCAAGACGCTGATCCTCGCGTCCGAGGCCGCGCAGGGCCTGCTGGTGGCCGGTCTGCTGGTCAACACGCTGCTGCCGCACCCGGTGGTCTGGCCGCTGTACGCCGCCGCCGCGCTGTCCAGCGCGCTGACCGGCCTGCAGCGGCCGGCCCTCGACGCGATCGTGCCCCGTATCGTGCCGCGCGAGCAGCTCGCCGCCGCGGCCGCGCTCAACTCGCTGCGCTGGCAGGTCGGCGCCATCGCGGGACCCTCGCTGGCCGGCCTGGTGATCGCCTGGGCCGGCCTGGGCTGGGCGTACGGCGCGGACGCGGTGACCTTCGCGGTGTCCCTGCTGCTCGGCCTCGGCCTGCGCCGCTCGCCCGCCGCGCACGACGCCCGGCCGCCGTCGCTGCGCGGCATCGCCGAGGGCGCGCGCTACGCCTGGGGCCGCAAGGAGCTGCTGGGCACGTACGTGATCGACATGGCCGCGATGTTCTTCGCCTACCCCGCGGCGATCTTCCCGTTCCTCGCCGACGACCTGCACGCCCGCTGGTCGCTCGGCCTGATGTACGCGGCCGGGTCGGTCGGCTCGCTGCTGGTGAGTCTGACCAGCGGCTGGTCCTCACGGGTGCACCGGCACGGCCTGATGGTGGTGCTCGCGGCGGCCGGCTGGGGCGCGGCGATGGCCGCGGCGGGCTGGACCGGGCAGATCTGGCTGGTGCTGCTCCTCCTCGCGGCGGCCGGCGGCTGCGACATGGTCAGCGGGCTGGGCCGCTCCACGATGTGGAACCAGACCATCCCCGACGCGCTGCGCGGACGCCTGGCCGGGATCGAGCTGCTGTCGTACTCGGTGGGCCCGCAGCTCGGCCAGGTCCGCTCCGGCGGCGTCGCCGCGCTCAGCTCCGCGCGGACCTCGGTGTGGACCGGCGGCCTGGCCTGCGTCGCCTCGGTCGGCCTGCTCCCCGCGTCGCTGCCTGCGCTGATCGGCTACGACGACCGCCGGCACACCGGCCCGGTCCCGGCGCGGGCCGACGCCGCCGACCCGGACCCGCGCACGGCCCCGGACCCGCGCACGGCCCCGGACCCGCGCGCGGCCCCGGACCCGGCCGCAGACACCGCCCCGGCTCCGACCCCGGACCCGGCGCGGACCGCGCCCTAGCAGCGCCCCTCAGTCCTGCGCGTCCCACGTGTCGTTCCGCTCCGCCACCCGCTCCATGGCGTGCTCCGCCTCCGCGCGCGTCGGGTACGGACCGAACCGGTCCTTGGCCGGGCATTCCGGCCCCTCCTCGACCTTCTTGTGCTTGAGGCAGTAGAACCACTCGCCCGGCTTGCCCGCGGGCTTGTTCGCCTTGAACAGTGCCATCGGCGGCCTCCTCGTCGTCACCGTCTCCGGGCCCGTCGCGACGGACCCGCCGGCCCGCCCGCCGAGGAGCGGCCCTAGCGCCATCGTGCCCGATCACCCGCCGATACACTCGTCGGCATGTCTGGTCAGCCACTGCTCGTCCCCGGCACCGTCTCGCCGACCCGGCGCGTGCCCGCGTCGATCCCGCGCCCCGAGTACGTCGGCAGGCCCGGCCCCGCGCCGTACACCGGTCCCGAGGTGCAGGACGAGGAGACCGTCGAGCGGATGCGCACTGCCTCGCGGATCGCGGCGCGGGCGATGGAGGAGGCCGCCAAGGCGGTCGCGCCCGGCGTCACCACCGACGAGCTGGACCGGATCGCCCACGAGTACATGGTCGACCACCACGCCTACCCCTCCGACCTGGGCTACCGCGGCTTCCCCAAGTCGCTGTGCACCTCGGTCAACGAGGTGATCTGCCACGGCATCCCCGACTCCACGGTGCTGCGCGACGGCGACATCGTGAACCTCGACGTGACCGCGTACATCCACGGCGTGCACGGCGACTGCAACGCCACATACCTGGTCGGCGACGTGGACGAGGAGTCCCGGCTGCTGGTCGAGCGGACCCGCGAGTCGCTGGAGCGCGCGATCAAGGCGGTGCGCCCGGGCCGGCAGATCAACGTCATCGGCCGGGTCATCGAGTCGTACGCCAAGCGCTTCGGCTACGGGGTGGTCCGCGACTTCACCGGGCACGGCATCCACACCTCGTTCCACTCCGGGCTGATCATCCCGCACTACGACGACCCGCGGGCGACGACGGTGATGCGGCCCGGCATGACGTTCACCATCGAGCCGATGCTGACGCTGGGCACGCACGAGTACGACATCTGGGACGACGGCTGGACCGTGGTCACCAAGGACCGCAGGCGCACCGCGCAGTTCGAGCACACGCTGGTGGTCACCGACGCCGGCGCGGAGGTCCTCACGCTGCCGTGACCGGGGCACGGCGGGCCGCCGCGGCCCGATAAGGTGGCGGCGATTTCCGTGACTGGCGGCGGTCTCGGTGAGTGACACCGACGTGAAACGACGCCGACCTGAGTGATGCCGAGGGGGGCCGACGCACCATGATCCGCCGCAGGTTGGGCCGCGGGCTGCGGCTGGGGGCCGCGGCCGTCGCGCTGGCCGCGCCGCTGGCCGGCTGCATGACCGTGCACGGTGAGCGGGAGAACATCCCCTCGCTGAGCCGGGCCGAGGCGGCCCGGGTGCTGACGCACTTCGCGCAGGTCGACACGCAGGCCGCGCGGACCTACGACGAGAGCTACGTCGCGCGGATCGAGGCCGGGCCGCTGGGCGAGATCGACACCGCGCAGGTGAAGGCCGCGCACACCCAGCACCCCGAGGGCAACGCCACCGCGCAGCCGCTGAAGCTCAGCGACACCACGTATCTGATACCCCGGCAGGTCGGCTGGCCGAAGTTCTTCGTCGCGGACACCGCGACCAACCGCAGCACCACCTCGCGCTGGGTGCTGCTGTTCCGCCGCGGCTCGGCCGCGCAGCCGTGGAAGGCCGACTACCTCGCCGTGGTGCCGAACGGCGCGATGCCGGCGCTCGCCACCGACCAGGGCGGCCACGTACTGCCGGTGCCGGCGGACCAGGCCGGGCTGCTGGTGCGGCCCGACGCGCTCGGCGCCGCCTACGCCGGCTACCTCCAGTCCGGCTCCGGCGCCGCGGACTTCGCGCCCGGCGCCTCGACCACCCAGCTGCGCGCCGACCGCGCGGCCAAGGCCCGTACGCCCGACTCGGTCACCCAGTACGCCGACCAGGCCGACACCGCGGGCGACTTCGCGCCGGCCGCGCTGCGCACCAAGGACGGCGGCGCGCTGATCTTCTTCGCCACCCGCCACCAGTCGAAGTCCACCTACCGGGCCGGCTACAACCTGTCGGTCGACGCGAGCACCCGCGCGCTGATGACCGGGACGCCGAGGACGGCGGTGACGCTCGCGCGGGTCGGGCAGCAGCTCGCGACGGTGCCGCCGGCGCCGGGCGGGGCGAAGGCAGGTGGTGACGGCGGGTCCGGGGGGTCCGGAGCTTCCGGGGCGTCCGGCGGGCAGGGCGCCCGGGTGGCGTTGCTCAGCCGGCGTACCGGGCTGGTCTCCGCGAAGGGCGAGTGAGGGCGGACCCGGCCGGCGTACGTGAGGCGCGCCGCCCGTCACCGTCCGGCGGCCTGGGGGGCTCAGCGGTACCGGGACTCAGCGCTGCCGGGACTCAGCGGTCTCGGGGGCAGCGGTCTCGGGGCAGCGGCCTCGGGGCTCAGCGGTCCCAGACGAGCTGCGCGGGCTCCGGCTCGTACCCGAAGCGCGCGCACGCGTCACTGAGGATGTCCAGGACCAGCAGCGGGTCGGGCAGCGGCAGGTCGGGGCCGTGCCCGGGGAGCCAGCCGACCGCGCCGCCGGAGGCGAGCCGGGCCGGCGGCAGCAGGACGTAACTGCCGCGGCAGTGCCAGCGGATGCCCGGGTGCTCGTCGGCGGTCTCCGGGTGGCAGTCCAGCGCGCACGGCCACCACTCGTCCTCGTCGGCGGGGGTGCCGCGGGTGGCGGTGAAGAACAGCATGCGCGTGTCGCCGAGCAGCGCGACCGGCCCGAACGCGGCGGCGTCGGCGGTGAGACGTTCCAGCGCCAGGTGGCCGGCCTCCGCGGGCACGTCGAGCACGTCGTGGTCGATGCCGGTGGCGGTGACGAAGTTGGCCAGCGGCTGGGAGTCCAGCCAGGCCGCGACCGTGTGCGGATCGGTGCTCGCCTGGGTCTGCCAGGCCATCGACAGCGGGTGCTGGCCCGGCGAGGGACAGCCGATGCGGTCGCACGAACACCCGAAGCCCTCGGGGTGGGCGGCCGGGGCGACCGGGAAGCCGGCCCGCGCGGCGGCCAGCGTCAGGGCGTCCCGGTCGAGGGGGGCGGAAGAACTCGCGTCCTGCGAGCGGCGTCGCATCCAGCCGGAGACCCTGTTCCTGCCTGCCATCGAGCTCCTTCCCTCGCCCCGCCCACCCGCTACGTTACCGCCCCACCGCCCGCCCCGGACGCCGGGAGCCGGACACCGGGGACTACCGGTCCCCCTCGCCGGTGAACCGGTCCAGCAGGGTGTGCGGGGTGCCGTCGCCGAGCATGTCGTGCAGGCCGGGGCCCGCGGTGGCGGCCGCGGCGCTGCGGGGGAAGAGCTCCCGCTCGTAGCCGGCGAGCGCGGCCTCGACGTCGTCGGGGTGTGCGGCCAGGGACAGCGCGAGCTGCGCGGCGTCGTACATGGCCAGGTTGGCGCCCTCGCCGTTGGGCGCGGTGAGGTGGGCGGCGTCGCCGAGCAGGGTGACGCCCGGGGTGCGGTCCCAGCGGTGGTCGTGGGGCAGGGTGTGCGGGGTGCGCG
>JAJSZB010000453.1:0-7574 GCA_050613715.1 Streptomyces sp. IBSBF 3018 | reverse complement strand
CCCCCGCGCACCCCCCGCTCCAGCCAGTCCCGCAGCTCAACTCGCCCCAAACGCTGACCACTTCTTGACCAGTGGTCAACGAAGCGCCATCATCCGCTCATGCCCGAGAGTCAGAACGGCGGCAGCGGCAACGGCGGCGGCGCCGAACCCCGCGGCGAGAGCCGCTGGGAGAAGCGGCAGCGCATCCGCGCCCATCTGCTGGACCTCACGGAGATCGCCCGGCCGGGCCAACCCCTGCCGGGTGAACGGCAGTTGTGCGCCGACCTCGGCGTCTCCCGGCCCACCCTGCGCTCCGTCGTGGACGGCCTGGTCCGCGACGGCCTGCTGGTCCGCGAGCACGGGCGCGGCGTGTTCGTGGCCCGCGCGAAGGTCGACCAGCGGCTCGCGCCGACCGCCGGCGACGACCGGGCCGAGGCGCTCGGCGTCGGCGGCGTGGACGGCACCTGGACCAGCCGCACCGTCGACTTCCGGGCGGTGCCGGCCGGCCCGCGGATCAGCCGCCGGCTGCGGGTGCCGCCCGACGAGCCGGTGCTGCGCATCACCCGGCTGCGCAGCGTCGACGGCGACCCGATGTCGCTGGAGACCGTGCACGTACCGCAGGCGCTGGTGCCGGGGCTGACCGCGCGCGACCTGGAGACGCACTCCTTCTACGGCCTGCTCGGCCGCCGCTTCGGGATCCGCCTCACCGACGCCGCGCAGATCATCGAACCGACCGTGGTCGACGCCTCCGAGGCCGAACTCCTCGGCGTGCCCGAGCACACCCCCGCGCTGCTCTTCGAACGCGAGACGCGCGACGCGGACAGCCGGGTCGTGGAGTTCACACACTCGGTCTACCGCGGCGACCGGTACCGGATCAGCACCCGGCTGTCCCTGACCGCGAGCCCCGAGGCCGGCCGCGTGCTGGCCGGCTCCTGGTCCGCCGCGAGGACCGTGCCGGGCGCCGACACCCTGATGCTCGACCCCTACTGGACCGACCACCCCTGAACCGTCCGACCCACCGGCCGTCCGATCCTCCGACCGTACGACCCCATCCCCCCTCGAAGGGACGGAACATGCTTCGTCGCACCCTCGTCCTGGCCACCACGGCCGCCTGTACCGCCGCGCTCGCCGGAGCCATGGCGGCGGGCGCCGCCGTGACACCCGACCACCACGGCACGGCGGCCGACAGCGCGGCCGGCAGCACGGCCCGCGCCAGGACGCAGCCGGTCGCCCCGCACCGGTCCACCGCGCACCGCGGCGCCGTCTCCGGCGTGCAACTGGAGACCTGGCTCTACCCCGGCGGCACCGGCGACTCCACCTGCACCGCCGCGAGCGAGTACGCCGACGGCCGGGTGGCGAACGGCGCGCTGAAACCCGAGTACTGGAGCGTCAACGGCTCCGGCGCCGTCACCCTGGAGACCACCTCGGGCGGCGTCTGCAACACCTACAGCGCGGCCGGGCTCGCCGACCTGAAGGCGCACTCCGCGTACCAGTACCCGACGGTCTCGGCCATGACCACCGCCGACGTGCACGCCCTGGTGTCCAGCAGCTCCAAGCGCACCGCGGCCGTCACGCAGCTCACCGACTTCACCGTGCAGCACGACGTGGACGGCGTGGACGTCGACATGGAGGACTACTGGTCCTGGTCCGCCGCGGACCTGACCAACTACGAGAAGTTCCTCAAGCAGTTGGCGGGCTCCCTGCACGCGCAGGGCAAGAAGCTCCTGGTCGACGCGCCCGCGATGACCGAGGACGCCGGCTTCTACGACTACGCCGCGGTCAGCGCGCAGGGCGTGGACGAGCTGGAGATCATGGCGTACGACGAGGAGTTCGACACCGCGTCCGGCGCCCGCTGCCTGCCGATCACACCGCTGAACTGGCTGGGGGACGTGACGCGTTACGCCCAGAGCAAGGTGCCCGACCACGACCGGCTGGTCATCGCGCTGCCCTCGTACGGGATCAGCGCGCCCGACCCGTGCAACCTGGACGACGTCACCGGCAACATCCAGTACAGCGACATGGCCAAGAGCCCCGGCTTCTCCACCGACCCGGCCACCGTCGCCGCCCGCCGCGACGCCTCCTCCGGCGAGATCCGCTGGGTCTCCGGCGGACGGCTGTACGACTACGTGGACACCACCGCGCTCGACCGCAAGCTCGCGGTGCTCACCTCGCTCGGCGTGACCCGGGTCTCGGTGTGGTCCCTCGGCGGCGGCAACCCCTGGTTCACCCGCTGACGCGACCGCGCTGACAGAAGCCGCTGACGCGACGGCGGGGGGGGGGGGGGGGGGGGGGGGGGGGGGGGGGGGGGGGGGGGGGGGNCCCCCCCCCCCCCCCCCCCCCCCCCCCCCCCCCCCCCCCCCCCCCCCCCCCCCCCCCCCCCCCCCCCCCGCCTTTCACCCGTTCACCCGGTCAACTGCTGCCGACCGGCGCCATCTTGTCCGCGATCCCCGGGTTCGCCTTCATCCACGCGGCGACCCCGTCCGCCGTGTGGCCCTCTCCGGCCTTCTGGATCGCGGCCTCCAGCGAGCCGAGCTGGGCCTCGGACATCTTGAAGTTCCGCATCCACGAGGTGACCTGCGGCAGCTTCGCGGCACTCGACTTGTTGGCGAGGTCGTTGATCGAGTCGCCGGGGCCCCACAGCCCCTTCGGGTCGCTCAGCTTCGTCAACCGGTAAGTGCTGTACGCCCAGTGCGGCGACCACAGCACCACCGCGACCGGCTTGTGCGCCGCGTAGTCGCGCTTGAGCTCGGCGAGCATCGCCGACGTCGAACTCGCCACGAGCTTGTACTCCTTGTCCAGCCCGTAGCCCGGCAGCACCTTCGACGACAGCAGCTTCATCTCGCCGGCGCCCGGCTCGATGCCGATGATGCGGCCGCCGAACTCGCCGGACTTGCCCTTCAGATCGGCCATCGAGTGCACGTCCTTGACATACGACGGCACCGACACCTCCAGCGAGGTGCGGCCGTACCAGGGGCCGAGATCGGTGTAGCTCTTGCCGTACTGCTTCATGTACGACGCGTGCGTGGTCGGCAGCCAGGCGTCGGTGAGGTAGTCCAGCGAGCCGGAGGCGAGACCGGTGAACGCGGCGCCCGGGTCGTAGGTGTTGACCTGCGCCTTGAAGCCGCGCTGGTCCAGCACCGCCTTCCACAGGTTGGCCGAGGCGACCGACTCGTCCCAGTTGAACGAGCCGATCCGCACCGCCTTGCCGTGGCCGACGTCCTTGCCGGCCACCGCGGTGCCCGAGGAGTCCGAGTCGTCGCCGAACACCCCGATGCCGCCCGCGACCAGCGCGAGCACCGCGACGCAGGCCACGCCCACCGCCGGGCGCGGCCGGTAGCGCAGCACCCGCAGGCCGTGCGTGGAGGAGGCGCGCAGCCGGGCCAGCGCCCGCCGGCCCAGCGGCGAGACCTGCTCGCCCAGCGCGCCGGTGATCCGGTCCAGGTACACCGCGAGCACCACGACGGACACGCCGCCCTCGAAGCCCAGGCCGATGTTCACCTGGCTGATCGCGCCGAAGACCGTGGAACCCAGGCCCTCCGCGCCGACCATGCCGCCGATGACGACCATCGACAGCGCCAGCATGATCACCTGGTTGACGCCCGCCATCACCGTGGGCAGCGCCAGCGGCAGCTGCACGCGCAGCAGCGTGCCCATCGGGGGAGTGCCGAACGCGTCGGCGGCCTCGACCAGTTCGGGGTCGACCTGGCGGATGCCCAGCTCGGTCATCCGCACGCCGACCGGCATCGCGAAGACGATCGTGGCGATCACCGCGGGGACCGTGCCGAGGCTGAAGAAGATGATCGCCGGGATCAGGTAGACGAACGCCGGCAGCGTCTGCATCACGTCCAGCACCGGCCGGACGATCAGCCCGACGGTCCGCCGCCGCGCCGCCCAGATGCCCAGCGGCACCGCGAGCACCACCGCGACCGCGGCCGAGACGACCACCAGCGACAGCGACTGCATGGCCTCGTCCCACTGCGCGACCGAGTCGATCAGCGCGAAGCCGACGAAGGCGAGCACGCCCGCGAGCACGCCGCGCATCCACAGCGCGATCACCGCGAGGATGCCGGCCATGAGCAGCGGCGGCGGCCCGCCGAGCACCCACTCCACGCCGTCGTACATGCCGTTGACGACCGTGCTGATCGCGTCGAACAGCCAGGACAGGTGGTGGGTCAGCCAGTTGACGACGTGCTCGGCGCCGTCACCGAGGCGCAGCCTAGGCATCCGCGGACTCCTTCCGGCCGGCGGCGCCGTCATCCGGAGCCGCGGTCACCGCCGAGGTCGCCGTCTCCGCGTCCCGCACCGCGTGCGCGACCGCGTCCGGCCGGCCGTGGTCCTCGCCCAGGGCCGCGAGCAGCGTGCCGGTCGAGATCACGCCGGTCAGCCGCCCGGCCTCGTCGACCACCGCGAGCGGCAGCGTGGTGCGCGCGGCGTCGGCCAGCAGCCCGGCCAGCGGGGCGTCCGCGGGCGTGGTCACCAGCTCCTGCGAGCCGGCGTCCACCAGGTCCCGCACCCCGCGGTCGCCGCGGCCGTCCGCGTTGACCTGCTCCTCGGTGACCGCGCCGACCAACTCGCCGTGCGGCCCGACGACGAACGCCGCGTGGGCGTCCTCCTCGGTGCTGATCGCCTGCCTCGCGGCCTCGGCGTCGCAGGTGGCCGGCACGGTGACCAGCGGGTCCTTCATGATCGACGCGGCGGTGAGCACCCGCGAGCGGTCCACGTCCTGCACGAAGCCGGCCACGTAGTCGTCGGCCGGCGCGGTGAGGATCTCCTGCGCGGTGCCGGTCTGTACGATCCGGCCGTCGCGCATGACCGCGATCCGGTCGCCGAGCCGCATCGCCTCGTTGAGGTCGTGGGTGATGAAGACCACGGTCTTGCGCAGCTTGTGCTGCAGCTCGATCAGCTGGTCCTGCATGTCGCGGCGGATCAGCGGGTCGAGCGCGGAGAACGACTCGTCCATCAGCAGCACGTCGGCGTCGGTGGCCAGCGCGCGGGCCAGGCCCACGCGCTGCTGCATCCCGCCGGACAGCTCGTCCGGCCAGGACTGCGCCCAGTCGGCCAGGCCCACCAGCTCCAGCGCCTGCGCCGCACGCCGCTCCCGCTCGGCGCGCGGCACGCCCTGCACCTCCAGGCCGTAGCCGGCGTTGGCCAGCACGCTGCGGTGCGGGAAGAGCGCGAAGTGCTGGAAGACCATGCTGATCCTGCGGGAGCGCAGGTCGCGCAGGGCCTTCGGGGCCAGGGACGTCAGGTCCTGGCCGTCGAACAGCACCCTGCCCGAGGTGGGCTCCAGCAGACCGTTCAGCATTCTCAGCAACGTCGACTTGCCGGACCCGGACAGGCCCATGACCACGAAGATCTCGCCCGGCTCGACCTCGAACGAGGCGTCGATCACCGCGGCCGTGGCCCCTGCTTCGCGCAGCTCCTCACGGGTCGCACCGGCCTCCAGCCGGCGGACGCCTTCCTTCTGCCTTCTCCCGAAGACCTTGAACACATGCTCTATGGCGAGCTTCGACACGACTGCCTTTCCGGTCGGGGGCATGGCACAAACAAGGCGCGCCTTGCCCAGGCCCGAAAAGGCAAACATCACTATCAGGTGACGAACGCCGCCCCACGGGTGGCTTCCGCCCCTCACGTACCCGCCGCCACCGCCGCAGTACGGCTGTGACCGGCGTTCACGTCCTTGTGCCGGTCACCCGGACCGGCCCGCGTCGCACGCGGCGAAGCCCTACGCAGGCCGCTCCCGCACCACCTCCTCGGGTGCCTTGTCGTCGCGCAGCCCCAGGAAGCGGGGGTGCCGCAGCAGCCCGTCCCTGGTCCACTCGCTGAAGCCGATCTGCGCCACGAGCACCGGCTCGACCCAGTGCGCGCCGCGTTCGCGCGGGACCGCGGCCACCGGGGCCGTACGCCCGGGGCCCGCCGCCGCGAAGGGCGTACGGGAGCGCTCCAGCCCGTCGAGCCGCTCGCGCAGCGCCCGCAGCTGCCGGTCGGACCAGCCCGTGCCGACCTTGCCGGCGAAGCGCAGCGCGCCGGACGCGTCGTGGTAGCCGAGCAGCAGTGCGCCGAAGCCCACCCGCGCGCCGGCCGGCTCGGTGAACCCGCCGACCACGAACTCCTGGCCGCGTCCGCACTTGAGCTTCAGCCAGTCCCCGGACCGCCGCGCCTGGTACGGCGCGTTCGCCCGCTTGGCGATCAGGCCCTCCCAGCCGCGGCCGCACGCCTGCGCGAGCTGGTCGGCGGCCGGGTGCGCGTCGTCGTGGTTGCGGTGCGGGGTGAACCGCAGCGGGCCGGTGAAGTCGACCGCCGCGCGCAGCAGCGACTTGCGGGTGCGCAGCGGCAGCCGGGTCAGGTCCCAGCCGTCCAGCGTGAGCAGGTCGAAGACGTAGTAGGTGACGGCGACGCCGCTGGCCCGCACCGCCCGCGGGTCGGTCAGGCCCATGCGCTGCTGGAGCAGGGAGAAGTCGGTGCGCCCGGCCGGGTCCAGCGCGACGATCTCGCCGTCCAGGGTGAGCCCCGGGGCGTCCTGCGCCGCCAGCGCCGCGACGACCTCGGGGTACGTGGTGTCGGTCGTCCGCCCGGTGCGGGACAGCAGGTGCGGACCGGCGTCGTCGTACACCGCGACCGCCCGCACCCCGTCCAGTTTGCGTTCGAAGAGCCAGCCGGCGTCGAAGTCGCGGCGGGAGCTGAGCGTGGCGAGCATCGGGCCGCGCGGCGCCGGCTCGCCGTCCCGCACCGGCCGCAGCAGCGCGCGCCGGGCCTCCGGCAGCCGGGCGAGCAGCGGGTGGCCGGGGCTCGGCGGCCGCACGGTACGGCCCGCCGGCCGGGCCGGCGCGCTCACGCGGACCCGCCCTCTCCCCGGGACCGGGGGGACTTGTGCCCGCGGGACTCCTGCCCGCGGGCCTCCTGCTCCTCCTGCGCGACCTGCCGGAGCGTACGCCCGGTGAGCACCGAGCGCGCCCGGCGCGGCACCGGGGTGCCGTGGTGCTCGGCGCGGCCGTCGGCCTCCTTGACCAGCAGCCACGGCTCGCCCCTGCCGTCGCGCGGCGGGATGCGGGTGAGCGCGTAGCCGCCGTGCAGCTTGGAGCCGTCCAGCCGGAACGAGACGTGGCCGCGCTCCAGGGCCTGCGCGAACGGGATCTCGGCTCCCGAGCGCCGGTCCCTGCTCAGATTGCGGTACGTGCCCCGGTCCCACACGATGACCGTCCCGCCGCCGTACTCGCCGGCCGCGATGACGCCCTCGTAGTCCTGGTACTCCATCGGGTGGTCCTCGGTCGGCATCGCCAGCCGCTTGGTCCCCGGGTCGTCCGAGGGCCCCTTCGGCACCGCCCACGACTTCAGCACGCCGTCGACCTCCAGCCGGAAGTCGAAGTGCATCGCGCTCGCGTCGTGGATCTGGACGACGAAGACGGGCGCGTCGCCCTCCTCCTCCCGGTCCGCGCCGCGCGGCTCGCCGGTCCTGGCGAAGTCGCGCTTGCGGCGGTAGTCGGCCAGCGCGTCGCGGTCGCGCCGGGTGCGGTCCTGGCGGGTGCGGTGCTCGGCCACGGCTGCCTCCCTCGGGGCCGGAGGTCGGGGTACGGGGTGCGGGGTGCGGGGTGCGG
>JAJSZB010000452.1:0-5296 GCA_050613715.1 Streptomyces sp. IBSBF 3018 | reverse complement strand
CCCACGCACATTCCTCCCACCCCACCCCCACCAGGAGGTTGACGGATGCTCGGGTCCCGTACTCCGCACGGCCGCGTGCTGCTCGGCGCGGCCGCCGCGCTCGGCGCGCTCGCTCTGGGCGCGGCCGGCATCGCGGCGGGCAGCGCGCAGGCCGCGCCGGCCGCCGCTCCCGCCGCCGCTCCCGCCGCGACGACCACCCATCGTGTGCTGTTCGACAACACCAAGGCCGAGACGGCCGGCAACGCCGACTGGATCATCAGCACCAGCCAGCCCGACCCGCTGGGCCAGAACTCCTCGCCCAGCGCCGAGACCGACTGGACCGGCGCGCTGTCCTCGTGGGGCGTGGCCCTGCAGAAGTCCGGCGGCTACGTCCTCAACACGCTGCCGTCGGGCAAGACCATCACCTACGGCGGCAGTTCGGCGCAGGACCTGAGCAAGTTCGACACCTTCGTCATCGACGAGCCGAACGTGAAGCTCAGCGCCGCCGAGAAGACCGCGGTGATGACGTTCGTGCAGAACGGCGGCGGGCTGTTCATCATCTCCGACCACAACAACAGCGACCGCAACAACGACGGCTGCGACTCGCCGTGCGTGATCAACGACCTGCTGACGAACAACGGCGTGGACAACACCGACCCGTTCGGCTTCTCCGTCGACCTGCTCGACGTCAGCACCGACAACCCCCGTGCGATCAGCGACAGTTCGAACCCGGTGCTGCACGGTCCGTTCGGCACGGTCACCGGCAGCATCCTGCGCGACGGCACCACCTTCACCCTCAAGCCGGGCGACAACCCGAACGTCAAGGGGCTGCTGTACCGCACGGGATACTCGGGCAACACCGGCGCATTCTTCGTCACCAGCACCTTCGGCAGCGGCCGGGTGGCGATCTGGGGCGACAGTTCGCCGGTCGACGACGGCACCGGCCAGTCCGGCAACACGCTGTACGACGGGTGGAACGACCCGGCCGGCACGGACGCCGCGCTCGCCCTCAACGGCACGGCGTGGCTGGCCGGTTCGGGCTCCGGCAGCACCACCGGGGGCACCACCTCGGGCACCACGAGCGGCACCACGTCCGGCACGACCACCGGCACGACCACCGGCGGCAGCACCACCGGGGGCACCGGAAGCTGCGCGAGCCCCGGCCAGAAGCTGCTCAACCCCGGGTTCGAGTCCGGCGCTTCGTCGTGGTCGGCGAGCAGCGGCGTGATCAACAACGACAGCGGCGAGCCGGCGCACAGCGGTTCGTACAAGGCGTGGCTCGACGGGTACGGCACCGCCACCACGGACACGGTCTCGCAGTCGGTGGCGATCCCGTCCGGCTGCGCGGCCTCGCTCTCGTACTGGCTGCACATCGACACCGCGGAGACGGGGTCGACCGCCTACGACACGCTGAAGGTGCAGGTGCTGAACTCCTCGGGGACGGTGCTGGCCACCGTCGGGTCGTACTCCAACGTCAACGCGGCCTCGGGCTACCAGCAGCACACCGCCGACCTCGGCGCGTACGCGGGGCAGACGGTGACGCTGAAGTTCACCGGTGTGGAGGGCTCCAAGCTGCAGACGTCCTTCGTGGTGGACGACACGGCGCTCACCGCGAGCTGACCGCCGTCGTCCTGGCGCCGGCCGCGGGGCCGAACTCGCACCAGACGGCCTTGCCGTCGCCCCGCGGCTCGACGCCCCAGCGCTGCGCCAGCGCGTCGATCATCAGCAGTCCGCGGCCGGAGGTGGCCGCCTCGCCGGGGGTCCGGCGGCGCGGCCACACGCTGGAGCGGTCCTGCACCGACAGCCGGACCCGGCGCACCGGGTCGGGCAGCACCTCCAGGGTCAGCACCGCGCCGCCCTCGGTGTGCAGCAGCACGTTGACCAGCAGTTCGCCGGCGGCCAGCTCCACGTCGTCGGCGATCTCGGTCAGCTCCCAGTCGCCGAGCGCCTGGCGCAGCGCGGCGCGCGCCTCGGCCAGCCCCTCGGGGTCGGCCTGGTGGACGTACTGGTGGATGCGCGGCGCGCGCCCGGTGCCGAGGTCGGGGGCGCGGCGCAGGATCAGCAGCGCGACGTCGTCGTTGGAGCCCCAGCGCTCCCACAGGTTGTCGGCGAGGTGGTCGGCCAGCTCCTCGGCGCGCTGCGGGCCGTCGCGCACCGACTCGGCGAGCGCCTCCATGCCGATGGTGATGTCGGTGCCGCGCTCCTCGACCAGGCCGTCGGTGCAGAACACCAGGGTCTCGCCGGGCACCAGGTCCAGCCGGGTCTCGGGGAACTCGCCGAGGTCCATGGTGGTGGCCAGGCCCAGCGGCAGGCCGCCGCGCACGTTGGGCCAGCCGGTCCTGCCGTCGGTGTGCCGGATCAGCGGGCCGAGGTGGCCGGCCCGGGCCGCCCGTACCGTCCCGGTGACCAGGTCGAGCTGCGCGTAGGCGCAGGTCGCGAAGCGCTCGGTGTCCAGTTCCGCGAGGAAGCCCGAGGCGCGGGCCAGCACGGTGGACGGCGGATGGCCCTCGGCGGCGTAGGCGCGCAGCGCGATCCTCAGCTGTCCCATCACGGCCGCGGCGTGGGTGTCGTGGCCCTGGACGTCGCCGACCACCAGCCCGACCCGGTTCTGCGGCAGCGCCACCACGTCGTACCAGTCGCCGCCGACCTCGCGGCCGCTCCAGGCGGCGTGGTAGCGCACGGCTATCTCGGCGCCGTCGAAGCGCGGGATGTGCCGGGGCAGCATGGAGGACTGCAGCCCGGTGGCGAACTCGCGCTCCTGGTCGAAGAGGATGGCCCGCTGCAGGGACTGGGCCAGGACGCCGGACAGCGCGCCGCACAGTTCGCGGTCCACGGCGGTGAACTCGTCCTTCTTGCGGTAGAACAGCGCCAGCCCGCCGATCGCGCGGGCCTCGGCGACCAGCGGCAGGAACGCGGAGGCGGCGTGCCCGCCGCCGTTGGCGACGTACGGCGGCAGCAGGGGGAAGTGCTCGGCCAGTTCCTCGAAGGAGGTCGAGTAGCGCGGTCGCTGCCGCACCACCGCCTCGCACAGGGGCAGCGAGTCGTCGAGCCGGCGGATCCAGGTGGTGGCGAAGCCGATCGGGGGGTCGCCGCTGACCGCCGCGATCCGCAGGTTGCCGCCCTCCACCAGTCCGAGGGTCAGCGCGTCGGCGCCGAACCGCTCCAGGCCGCCCGCGCCGGTCAGCACGGCGATCACGTCCTCCACGGTCACCGCGTGCGACAGGGCCTCGGTGGTGCGGCGGACGGTCGAGGACACTCCCGGGAGATCGCTCTCCGGGCGGCTGCCGTCCCGGGACAGCGGCTGGTCCGGTTCGCGGGCGTCGCGCACGATGCCCACCAGGCGGTACGGCACGCCGTCCTCGTCGCGCAGCACGGTGCCCTGGGTGTGCGTCCACTGCTTGACGCCGTCGCGCCGGGTGACCTGGAAGTAGCCGGCGTAGCTGCGGCGGCCGGAGTCCAGCACCGTGCGCAGCGCGGCGTCGATCCTGGCCCCCTCCTCGGGGGTGACGCGCAGCACCAGGCTCTCCGGCCGCCGGTCGTACTCCTCGGGCCGCAGGTCGAAGACGTCCAGCCCGGCGTCGTCCAGGTCCAGCACGCCCGCGTCCAGGTCCCAGTCGAAGCTGCCGACGCCGCTCATCGCCAGCCGCTCGCCCTGGCCGATCGGACGCGGGCGCGGCCGGGCGCCGCCCGTCGAGGACAGCCCGATGCGCGGGTCGTACCGGCCGTGCTCCGGCCTTCTGCGAGCTGTCATCCACCTGCTCCGGAGTCGCGCCGGGAAACTGCCTGGTTTGTCAGCATTGCTGCCATTATCCACCAGGCGTGCGCGGCGTCTCCCCGTCGGCGGGGGCGGCCTTCCCGGCGGCCCGTGCGGTGCCGGTGAGGTGGGCGAAGATTACGACGTTCCCGGTGTAGCCGGTGCGGTCGCTGTAGTCGCCTCCGCAGGTGATCAGCCGCAGCTCGGGGCGGCCGGCCCCGCCGTAGACCTCGCGGGAGGGGAAGGCGTCCTTGGCGAAGACGTCGACGGCGTCCACCGTGAAGACGGCGGCGCCGCCGTCCGCCCGGTCCACCCGCACGGTCTGGCCCCTGCGCAGGGCGCCGAGGCCGTAGAAGACCGCGGGCCCGGTCGTGGTGTCGACGTGGCCTGCCAGGACCGCGGTGCCGCGCTCCCCGGGGGTGACGCCGCCGGCGAACCAGCCGGCCTCCTCGGGCCGGTCGGCGGGCGGCGGCCGGAGGACACCGGCGGCGTCGAGCGACAGCCGCACCAGCGGCGCGTCCACCGAGACCGCCGGGATGCGCACCCGCACCGGCGCCGAGCGCGGCAGTGGCGGGGCGGCCCCCGCGGTCCCGGCTGCCGCGGTCCCGGCCGCCGCTGCCGCGGACTGGCCCGGGCCGGGCTGCGGTGGCGCGGTGGAGCGCTCTCCGTCGTGGATCAGCCATGCCCCGACGAGCAGCGCGGTCACCAGTGCGAGCGTGCCGCGGGACCTGCGGGCCGCGTCGTCGGCGGGGGTGGCGGGCATGGCGTTTCCGTCCCTGCTGGGCCGGGGCCCGGGTCGGTGGGCGGGCGTCGGGCGGGCGTGGGGTGTCGGTGCGGCTCAGCGCGGGGCCACGCAGGTCGCCTCCGGTCGCCGCCGGTCCGGGCGGGTCAGTGGCGCGGGGCGCGGGAGCGGCGGAACAGCAGGACGCCGGCCGCGCCGGCCAGGGCGACGCCGAACACGATCTCCGCCGTGTCGGGGCCGGACACCCCGCCGCCGAAGCCGGTGTGCACCGGGCCGGTGGGCGTGATCGGCGTGATCGGGCCGCCGGTGCTGATGGTCAGCGGCGTGGTGCCCTTCTCGCCGCCGCAGGAGAAGGTCACGTCGTACTGGGCGCCGGGCTTGGCGTCGGCGCCGACCGTGGCGGTGGCCGACCTGGTGGAGCCGCTGCCGCGCAGCGTCACGTCGTCGAAGAGGGCCGGGGCCGACGCGGTGGCGGTCTTGTCGCACCCGGTGACCTGGAGAGTCACCACGCCGCCGGGGGCGACGGTGGTCGGGGAGACGCTGAAGCCGAACGAGGTGATGTTCGAGCCGGAGCCCGAGCCCGAGTCCGCGCCGGAGTCGGCGGTCGCGGCGGGGGCCGCGGGGGCCGCGAGGGCGAGTGCGGTGCCGGCGAGGAGGGCGGCGGCGGATATGCGTGCAGCGCGCATGGTCTTCTCCGGTGCCGGGGCGGTCGGGCGACCGCTCGTGGGATGACCGGCACTGCTGGCATCCCACGCCGCCGGGTCCGCGGCCGCGGGGGGGGGGGGGGGGGGGGGGGGGGGGGGGGGGGGGGGGGGGGGGGG
>JAJSZB010000451.1:0-5310 GCA_050613715.1 Streptomyces sp. IBSBF 3018 | reverse complement strand
CCGCGGAGCCCTCGCTCGACCCCCGCGGAGCCCCCGTCCGGTCCCGGCTCGGCCCCCGCGGAGCCCCCGCGCCGGAGCGCCGCGGGCGTCGCGCTGCCGCCGGCGCTACCGCAACTGGTCGCGGCGGCGCGTGAGGTAGGCGATCTCGCCGGTGTTGCCGGCCAGCGCGATCGCCCGGTCGTACGCGGCCCGCGCCTGCCCACTGCGGCCCAGCCGGCGCAGCAGGTCCGCCCGGACGGCGTGGAAGGCGTGGTAGCCGTCCAGCGCCCCGGCGAGGCCGTCGAGAATGCCCAGTGCCACCTCGGGACCGTCCGACTCCGCCACGGCGACGGCCCGGTTGAGCGCGACCACCGGCGAGGGATCGATGCGGACCAGCCGGTCGTAGAGGGCCACGACCTGCGACCAGTCGGTGTCGCGGATGTCGCGGGCCGAGGTGTGCACCGCGTTGATCGCCGCGAGGATCTGGTAGCGGCCCGGAGCCGCCCCGGCGGCGGCAGCGGCGAGGCGGCTCCGCACCAGCCGGTGGCCCTCCGCGATCAGCTCCGCGTCCCACGCGCCGCGGTCCTGCTCACCGAGGGCGACGAGTTCCCCGCCGGCCGAGACCCTGGCGGCGCCGCGGGACTCGGTGAGCAGCATCAGCGCCAGCAGCCCGGCCGCCTCGCCGTCCTCGGGCAGCAGGGCGTGGATCAGCCGGGCGAGCCGGATCGCCTCGGCGGTCAGGTCGTGCCGTACCGGATCGGTGCCGGGGCCGCTGGCCAGGTAGCCCTCGTTGAAGACGAGGAAGAGGACGGCGAGCACGCCGGAGACGCGGTCCGGCAGGTCCTGCGCGGACGGCACCCGGTACGGGATGCGCGCCGCCCTGATCTTGGCCTTCGCGCGGGTGATCCGCTGCCCCATGGCGCTCTCGGCGACCAGGAACGCGCGGGCGATCTCCGGCACGGTCAGGCCGCCGACCATCCGCAGCGTCAGCGCCACGCGGGCCTCCATCGCCAGCGCCGGGTGGCAGCAGGTGAAGAGCAGCCGCAGCCGGTCGTCGTCGATGGCGCCGGGCGGCGCGGGCGGGTCGTCGCCGTACACCGTCAGGGCCTCCCTGTGCTTGTCGTCGCGCCTGCCCTCGCGCCGGAGGCGGTCGACGGCCTTGCGCCGGGCGGTCGTGGTCAGCCAGCCGCCGGGGTTGGGCGGCACCTCGTCGGCGGGCCACCGCTCGACCGCGGTCGCGAACGCCTCGGCCGCCGCCTCCTCGGCGATGTCGAGGTCGCCGAACCGCCTCGCCAGGGCGGCGACCACCCGCGCCCACTCCTCACGGTGGGCGCGGGTGACCGCCTCATGGACGTCGGCCATCGGCGCGGGCCACGGCCCACGGGCCGCGGGTGGCAGGTCGCCGGTCACGGGTCACACGGCCAGGAACGGCCGTACCTCGACCTTGCGGTTGCAGGCCCTCGACCCCTCGGTCGCGAGCGCGAGCGCCACGTCGAGGTCGGGGGCCTCGACGATCCAGAACCCGGCGAGGTACTCCTTGGACTCCAGGAAGGGCCCGTCGGTGACCAGGCCCTGCCCGCCGCGGTTGTCGATGACGGTGGCCGAGGCGGGCGCGGCGAGGCCGCCGGCGAAGACCCAGTTGCCCTCGGCCCTGAGCCGGTCGTTGAACACGTCGATCGCGGCGTCCTCCTCCGGCGTGGCGAGGTCGGCGCGGTCGTGGATGACGGAGAACAGGTACTGCATCTGACGATCATCTCCCGTGGGGTCGAGAACGTTCGGTGTCACCTCTGCCACGAACGGCACCGCCCCGATCCGACACCCCTCCCGGATTTTTTCCGGGGAGCCGATTCTCCGGAGCCACGGGCGCGGTCCGCGGCGGCGGGTCGGGGCCACGGGTGCAGCACAGCGTCACCGCATAATGGAGTCGGCGGCGAACACCACCGCCACCCCCGAACCCGCTGGAGGGCCCGTGACCGACGCCGGCCGACCGCCGTCCCGACTCGTGAGAATGCGGCCCGCGCCCTTCGGCGCCGACCCCGCCGGCGCCAGGCTGGAGCGCATCCTGCGGTCGCCGAACTACGCCGACGGCGCCTTCGTGAACCCGGTCGCGGGCAGCAGCGTCGCCACCGGGGGCCTGATCAAATCCCTCCCGGAGAACATGCGCAAGGAGGCGCGGCGGGCCCGCAGGCCGCAGCGGCCGATCCCGGTGCACCCCACCACGCTCGCCGACCTCGCCGAGCCGGCCGCGTCCGGCCTGCGGCTGACCTGGATGGGCCACTCCTCGGTGCTCGCCGAGATCGGCGGGCGGCGGGTGCTGTTCGACCCGGTGTGGGGCGAGCGCTGTTCGCCGTTCCCGTTCGCCGGGCCGCGCCGCGTGCACCCCACGCCCTTCCCGCTCGCATCGCTGACCGGCCTGGACGTCGTGGTGATCTCGCACGACCACTACGACCACCTGGACATGCCGTCGATCACCGCGCTGGCGGTCAGTGACGTGGTCTTCGCCGTGCCGCTCGGCGTCGGCGCCCACCTGGAGCACTGGGGCGTGCCGCCGGAGCGGCTGCGCGAGCTGGACTGGAACGAGTCGACCGAGGTCGCCGGACTGACCCTGACCGCCACCCCGGCCCGGCACTTCTGCGGGCGCGGCCTGCGCGGACGCCAGCAGACGCTCTGGGCGTCGTGGGTGGTCACCGACGGCGACCACCGCGTCTTCCACAGCGGCGACACCGGTTACTTCCCCGGCTTCGCCGACATCGGCCGCGAGCACGGCCCGTTCGACGCGACGATGATCCAGATCGGCGCGTACAGCGAGCACTGGCCCGACATCCACATGACGCCGGAGGAGGGCATGCGCGCCCACCTCGACCTGTCCGGCGGCACGCCGGCCGGCGTGATGCTGCCGATCCACTGGGGCACCTTCAACCTCGCCATGCACCCGTGGGCGGAGCCCGCGGAGGGCACGGTCGCCGCGGCCCGCGCGGCCGGCGCGAAGATCGCCACCCCGCGGGTCGGCGCGCCCTTCGAGCCCGCGGACCCGCAGCCGGACGACTGGTGGTGGCGCGAGGTCGCCGTCCGCCCCCAGGGCGGCTGGCCCGAACACCCCGCACCGCCGCCCCCGCCGGAGACCCCGGCCGCACGGGACGGCGTGCCGGCGGAGGCGTGAGCAGCCGGGCGGGAATCCCCCGCCGGCGGACGGCGCGTGACGGCTGCCGAGGGGGCCGGGGAGCGCGTACTCCCCGGCCGGGGCGTCCTGTTCGCGGGCGTGGTTAGACTCCCGCTGTGGTCCAGGCGGTGACGTCGATGTCCAGGCGTCTGAGTTTTCCGCCCCGCGCGGGTGCGGGGCGCGGATCGGCCTGGCGGAACGCCGCTCTGGCCGCCGCGCTCGCCGTCGTCTCCCTCACGCCGCAGGCCGCGGGAAGCGGCGTACAGCTGGCCGAGGTCACCCCGCGCGGGGCCGACGCGTGGTCGGCCGTGCTCATCGTGGGGCAGTGCCTGCCGCTGGCAGTCAGGCGGCGGTGGCCCGCGGTCTCCTTGGCGGTCGTGGCCTGCTCCTTCGCGGTGTACCAGGCGCTGGGCTACCGTCCCAGCCTCGCCGGCGTGTCCCTGTTCGTCGCGCTGTACAGCGCGGGCGCGTACGCAGGGCGCTTCCGGCGCGGCCTGGCCGCCGGGGCGACCGCCGGCTACGCCGGACTCGCCGCCGTCCTGCGCGGCCTCCATTCGCGGGAACGGCCGGTGGACTACCTCACGTTCTACGTGGCGCTGGCGGCCTGCTGGGCGGGGGGCGCCTGGGTGAGACGCTGGCAGGCCGGTGAGTCCGAGCGCCGGCGCGCGGCCGAGCGGGCGGCCATCGCGAACGAGCGCGTCCGCATCGCGCGCGAACTGCACGACGTGGTGACGCACCACGTCACCGCCATCGTCGTGCAGTCGGACGCGGCGCAGCACACGGCGCCGGACCGGACCGCGCGGACCCTCGCCACGATCAGCGGCACGGGACGCCAGGCCCTCAACGAACTGCGCCTCCTCCTCGACGTGCTGGACGCTCCGGCCGACACCGCCGGCGCTTCCCCCACGGCCGGCGGCAGTCCCGAAGAGGTCCGTACGCCCGTCCTCGGCCGGCTCCGCGACCTCGTCGAACGGGCCCGGCAGGCGGGCCAGCCGGTCGAACTGGTAGAGGACGGCGAACCGCCCGCGTCGCTGCCCCCCGGGCCGGAACTCGCCGCGTACCGCGTGGTGCAGGAGACGCTCACCAACGCCGTCAAGCACGCGCCCGGCCGCCGCACGGTGGTACGGGTCGGTTACGGCGAGGACATCCACATCGACGTGACGACCGGGGAGTCGGCCGCGCCCGCCGGGGCTCCCGTACCCGACGGGGTCGCCGTATCCGCAGGGGTCGGCACGTCGACCGGGGCCGGCGGGGCCGAGACACCCGCCGCGCCCGCCGCGACCGACCCACCCGACCTACTCGACCCACCCGTCCCCGCCCACACCGACGGACGCGGGCTCACCGGCCTGCGCGAGCGGGTGCACGCCTGCGGCGGAGAGCTGATCGCGAGCCGGCTGCTCGGCGGCGGCTTCCGCGTGCACGCCCGGATTCCCACCGGAGGCCCCTCGTGACCGGCGCCGACCCCATCCGCATCCTCGTCTGCGACGACCAGCCCCTGGTGCGCACCGGCTACGCGGCCACCTTCGTCGCACAGCCCGACTTCGTCGTGGTCGGGGAGGCCGCCGACGGACGGGCGGCCGTCGACAGCGCGGCCCGGCTGCGCCCCGACGTCGTCGTGATGGACGTCAGGATGCCGGTGCTCGACGGCATCCAGGCGACCCGGCGGCTGGCCGGCCCGGGCGCGCCGGCCTTGGTGAAGATCCTGGCCGTCACCAACTTCAACCTCGACGAGTACGTGTACGAGATGCTGCGCGCGGGGGCCAGCGGCTTCCTCCTCAAGGACTGCCTGCCCGCAGAACTCGTCCACGGCGTGCGGACGGTCGCCACCGGCGAGGCCCTGCTCGATCCGGCGGTCACCCGCCGGCTCATCGGCCGCTACGCCGCCCGGGTGCGGCCCGAGGACCCCACCCGGCCCGGCGCTGACCACCCGCTGGGCGGCCTGACGCCGCGCGAGACCGACGTGCTGCGACTGATCGCCCTCGGACAGTCGAACACCGAGATCGCCGGCACGCTGGCCATCAGCCACGAGACGGTGAAGACGTACGTCTCGCGCATCCTGGCCAAACTCGGCCTCCGCGACCGGGTGCAGGCGGTGGTCCTCGCCTACCGCGTGGGTTTCGTGACACCGCGCGACTGACCGGGCCGGATACCGCCCGCTGCCGGTCGCCGAC
>JAJSZB010000450.1:0-5318 GCA_050613715.1 Streptomyces sp. IBSBF 3018 | reverse complement strand
CCCCGGTGCGCCCCCGCCCCGGCGCCTCGAAATGTTTCGAGCCAACCGCGCCCGATCGCTTGACGCCTCGTCAGTCCCTCTGGGTAGATGCGTGTGGGAGCGCTCCCATGATGTTCGTCCCCCCACACCCACGGGAGAAGCGATGACGAGGCACCACCGCAGCCGCAGACGGCTGCGCCCGATCGCGGCGCTGGCCGTCGGCGGGCTCCTCATGGCCGCGGCGACCTGGACCCTTGAGCAGGGCGGCGCCGCCGCGGCCACGGCCGGCTGCCGGGTCGACTACACGATCACCAACGCGTGGCAGGGCGGCTTCGGCGCGAACGTGGAGATCACCAACCTCGGCGACGCCGTCAGCGCCTGGACGCTGCAGTGGGCGTTCGGCGGTGGCGAGACGGTGACGCAGGCGTGGAACGCCGACGTGACGACCGGCACCACCCAGGTCACGGCCAGGAACCTGAGCTACAACGGCGCCGTCCCGTCCGGCGGTTCGGTCACCTTCGGCTTCAACGGCTCCGTCCCCGGCTCGGGAACGCCCACCGCGCCCTCCTCGTTCACCTTCGACGGCACCGTCTGCACGGGCGGGACGACGTCGGGCGGCGGAACCGCGGCGGGCACGACCACCGGATCGAGCACCGGCACGACGTCGGGGACCACCTCGGGCACGACGTCCGGGACTACCTCCGGGACCACCTCGGGCACGAACTCCGGCACCACGAGCGGCTCCACCGGCGGCAGCACGCCGCCCCCCGGCCAGGGACGCCAGGCCGAGAAACTGGACCGCGGAGTGATCTCGGTGCGCAGCGGCAGCGGCAATCTGGTCTCATGGCGGTGGCTGGCCACCGATCCGGACGACGTCGCGTTCGACGTCTACCGCGACGGCACGAAGGTGAACTCCTCGCCGCTGACCGGCGCGACGGACTACCTGGACGGCGGCGCCGCGGCCACCGCGTCGTACACCGTGCGCGCGGTCGTGAACGGCGCCGAGCAGGCCGCGTCCCCGGCGTCGGTCTCCTTCGCGAGCGGATACCACGACGTGCCGATCACCCCGCCGCCCGGCGGTTCGAACCCGAGCGGTTCGTACACCTACGAGGCCAACGACGCGTCCGTGGGCGACCTGGACGGCGACGGCCGCTACGAGTTCGTCCTCAAGTGGACCCCCACCGACGCCAAGGACAACTCGCAGTCCGGCTACACCGGCGACACGTACATCGACGCCTACGAGCTCGACGGCACCCGGCTGTGGCGCATCGACCTCGGCCGCAACATCCGCTCCGGCGCGCACTACACGCAGTTCCAGGTCTACGACTACGACGGCGACGGCAAGGCCGAGGTCGTCATGAAGACCGCAGACGGCACGGTCGACGGGACCGGCAAGGTCATCGGCAGCTCGTCCGCCGACTACCGCAACTCCTCCGGGTACATCCTGTCGGGCCCTGAGTACCTCACGGTCTTCAACGGGCAGACGGGCGCCGCGATGCAGACGGTGGACTACGACCCGCCGCGCGGCACCGTCTCCTCCTGGGGCGACTCGTACGGCAACCGCGTCGACCGCTTCCTGGCCGGCACCGCCTACCTCGACGGGCAGCGGCCCTCGATCATCATGGCCCGCGGCTACTACACCCGTACCGTCATCGCTGCCTGGGACTGGCGCGACGGCAGGCTCACCGAACGCTGGAGGTTCGACACCAACACCTCCGGCAACGGCGCCTACGCCAGCCAGGGCGACCACCAGCTCGCCGTCGCGGACGTCGACGGCGACGGCAGGGACGAGATCGTGTACGGCGCCATGGCCGTCGACGACAACGGACACGGGCTGTGGAACACCGGTGAGGGGCACGGCGACGCCATGCACGTCGGCGACCTCGACCCGACCCGTCCAGGACTTGAGGAGTTCAAGGTCGACGAGAACACCGACAAGTACTCCGCGTGGTTCGCCGACGCGCGCACCGGCCAGATCCTGTGGCACCAGCCCGACTGCACCTGCGACAACGGCCGCGGCGTCTCCGACGACGTCTACGCCGGCAGCCCCGGCGCGGAGTCCTGGTCCTCCGGCGTCAGCGGCCTGTACAACACCAAGGGCCAGAACATCGGCCGCAAGCCCGGCTCCGCGAACTTCGTCATCTGGTGGGACGGCGACCCGGTCCGCGAACTGCTCGACGGCACCCACATCGACAAGTACGGCACCAGTGCGGACAACCGGCTGCTGACCGCCTCCGGCGTCCACTCCGACAACGGCACCAAGGCCACGCCCGCGCTCACCGCCGACCTCTTCGGCGACTGGCGCGAGGAGGCCGTCTGGCCCACCACCGACAACCACGCCCTGCGCATCTACGCCACGCCCGACCCGACGAGCCTCCGCATCACCACGCTGATGCACGACACCCAGTACCGCGAAGCCGTCGCCTGGCAGAACACCGCCTACAACCAGCCGCCGCACCCCGGCTTCTTCCTCGGCGACGGCATGCCCACCGCGCCCCGGCCCACCGTCTACACCCCCTGACGTGCCCGGACGCCTCCCGGTCGCACCGATCCGGCCGATCAGGCCGTGATCCGGCTGATCAGGGGCGTGCGCCAGCCGGGGTCCCGTCGCGCTTCCGTGCACGGGACCCCGGCCCGTTGCGCGCGAAGCACCCCTGCCGGCACCGGCCCGTACCGGCCCGTACCGTCGCCCCCGCGCACCTCAGCGCGGCCGGACCGCCCGCGGCCCGACGCAGACCGCGCCGGAGGCGACGACCCGGGCCCGCAGCCCCCGGTCGGCGGTGGCGACGACGCAGCGGCGGGCCGGGTCCCCAGCTCCGGCGCCCGCGGCGATCTCGGCGATCAGGTCGTCGCCGCTGCCCGGCGCGGACTCGACGCGTACGCCCGGCACCTCGGACACGCCACGGGCCGCACCCTCCACGACGAGCACCACGTCCAGCGGGACGCCGACCGCCCACGCCGGGCCGCCGCCGTCCGGGCCGAGGCCCGTGGACGCGAGCGGCACGAGCGCGTCACGCAGCCGTTCGGCCGCCCCGCGCCGGTCCCGCCACCACCCGTCCGGCACCGAGCCGACGACGTTCGCGCCGTCCACCACGAGCAGGGGACGCGCCGGCTCCCGCGGCCGCTCCGTCGCCGTCACAGCCCCGCACCCCCCATGACCCGCTCTCGACTCCGCGCCGCCGACAACTCGACCGCGCCGCTTCCCGGCCGACCGCCTCCGGCCCGCACCGCCCTGACGCCGTACCGCGTACGGCGCCGGTCCACGCACGGCCGGCCGCCCGCGGCCTCCAGGACCGGCCGGGCGGCCAGCGTATCCCGGCGGCCCGCCCCGCCCCAGGACGGCACGCCCGCGCACCGGCCGGGGCCACCCGCGGCCCGCCCGCGGCGCCGCGTCCATCCAGCAGGCTGCCCGACATCCGTCCAGACTGCGGGATCGGCCCGCGGCCGCCGGATTCCTACGGTGAGCGCCATGACCGAGAACAAGCCCAAATCGCCGCGCCTCCGCAGGCGTTCGAAGCAGGCCCTCGCCGCCGCCGTGACCGCTCTGGTGGCCGCGGCCGTGGCGGCCGCCCTCCTGCCGGGCAACGCATCGGGCGCACCCCGCCCCGCGCAAGCAGCAGCAGCAGCGGCGGCGGCCGCGGCCTCCTCGCCGCCGGCCGGCGACGCACCACGCACCGCGGCCACCCGCGCGGCGACGTACGCCGCCGCCCACGCGACCACCCTGGCGTGGGGCGCGTGCCCGACCGGGACGCCCGCCCCGCAGCAGTGCGCGCGGATCGACGTGCCGCTGGACTACGCGGCCCCGCACGGCCGCGCCATCGGCATCGAGATCTCGCGCATCCCGGCGCGCAGGCCGGCCGAGCGCAAGGGCGTCCTCGTCCTCAACGGCGGCGGGCCCGGGTCCAGCCTCGACGTCCCGACGCTGATGGGCGGCCTGCTGCCCGACGAGGTGCGGGACCGCTACGACCTGGTCGCGTTCGACCCGCGCGGCATCGGGCACAGCACGCCGATGACCTGCGGGCGCGACGCCGGCGAACTCGTCCGGGACGAGCAGCTCGAGGTGCTGTCGTTCCCCGCCGCGAACGGCGACATCAGCCGCAACGTCGCCTTCGCGCGGCGCACGGCCGCCCAGTGCGCGGCGCACTCCGGCGACCTGCTGCCGTACCTGACCACCGCGAACATCGCCCGGGACATCGACCGCATCCGCCAGGCCCTCGGCGAACGCACGGTCTCCTACTACGGCATCTCGTGGGGCACCTACCTCGGCGCGGTCTACCGCACGCTGTTCCCGCAGGAGATCGACCGGATGGTCATCGACAGCTCGGTCGACCCCGGCAAGCGAGGCTACGACGACTTCCGCACCTTCAGCGCCGCCATGGAGGACCGCTGGCCGGACCTCGCGCGCTTCGCCGTCGCCCACCAGGACCTGCTGCACCTCGGCAGCACGCCCGCCCAGGTGCGGCGCGCGTACCTGCGGCTGACCGCCGCGCTCGACCGGCACCCGGTCACCGTGCCCGGCACCGCGACACCTGTCGACGGCAACCTCGTACGGCTGTTCACCTGGCAGTTGTCCTACAACGACGCGAGCATGATCCCCACCGACGACGCGCCGGTGCCGCCGCTGGCCCGACTGTGGCGCGCGGCCGCCGACCTGGCCGCCGGCCGCGGCACCGCCGCCGACCGCGCCTACCTCGTCGGCCTCACCAACGACTTCATCGCCGGCGGCACCCTCGACGGGGTGCCGCAGGACAACCTGTTCACCGTGGGCTGGGCGATCAGCTGCGGCGACCAGGCGTGGCCGCGCGGCACCGCGACGTACCGGCGCAACGTCGCCGCGGACCGCGCCGCGTACCCCCTCACCGCGGGAGCGCCGGCGAACATCGCGCCCTGCTCGGCCTGGGCGGTCCGGCCCACCGCGCCCGAGCCGAAGGTGCGGCCGCTCGGCAAGCGCAACGTGCTGATCCTGCAGAACCTCCGCGACCCGGCCACCCCGCTGGCCGGCGCCCGCGAGATGCGGCGCGCCATGGGCGGCGACGCCGTCATGGTCGAGGTCGACGCGGGCGGCCACGGCGTCCTGGTCCACCCGCACCAGAACGCCTGCGCCCTCGGCGCACTGGAGTCCTACTTCGTCTCCGGCGAGCTGCCCGCCCAGGACACCGCCTGCGCATGAGCCGCACCATCTCGTAGGCCCCACGGGCCCGTTGCGGCGGACAGGGCCGCAACGGGCCCGGCCCGCCGATACCCGGCCCGATCCGCCGGTCCCGACGACGCGGTCGCCGAGCCGTCCGAACGGGCGGCCGCGGGCCCGCCCCCCCCGGGCCCCGCGGCCTCCCCCTGCC
>JAJSZB010000044.1:2313-29337 GCA_050613715.1 Streptomyces sp. IBSBF 3018 | reverse complement strand
AGCCGGGGCCGGTCCGGGGGCGGGCGCGGGCGCGCCGGGACAGGGCGGCGCGCCGGCGCCGGGCGGCGAGCTGTACGACCCGGCGACCGGGGTACGGGTGCCGGCCGGCCTGCTGACCGCGGTGGTCTGCGGCGACCCGGACGCGGCCGGGCGGCTGGCGGACCGGCTGGGCGGCCACAGCCCGTCGGCCGCGGGCGAGGAGTCGGCGCGCTATGGCGGCCTCGCGCTGGACGACCTGCCGCTGGCGGTGGCCCGGGCGACCGTCCTGGTGCAGGACAAGGACCCGGTGCTGCTGTCCGGGACGCTCGCCGACCTGCTGGACGTCCCCTCCTCCGGCCGGGTCCGCGCGCGCGAGGCGCTGGCCGCGGCGCAGTGCGGCGACGTGCTGGAGGCGCTGGCGCAGTCGCTGACCGGGGCCGACGCCTCGTCGCGGGACGCGATGCGGGCGCGCATCACCGAGCGCGGCCGGTCGCTGTCCGGCGGCCAGCGGCAGCGGCTGGCACTGGCCAGGTCGCTGGTCACCGACCCCGAGGTGCTGGTCCTGGACGAGCCGACGTCGGCGGTGGACGCGCACACCGAGGCGCGGATCGCCCGCGGCCTGCGGGAGATCAGGTCGGGCCGCACCACCGTGGTACTGACGTCCAGCCCGCTGGTGCTGGACCGCGCCGACCGCGTGGTCTTCGTGGACGAGGGCACGGCGGCCGCCGCGGGCGGCCACCACGAGCTGCTGCGCTCGCAGCCCCGCTACCGCGCGGTGGTCACCCGGGAGGACGGCCCGGAGCCGGGGCCCGCCGGCGATGCCCCGGCAGCGGCGCGGGTGCCGCACGACCACGCGCCGACCGGGCCGGACGGCCCCGGCGACCGTGCGGGCGCGAACGAACCGACGATGGAGGAGTCCGCATGATCGGCGTGCCGCCGCCGGAGTACGACCCGGCCGCACCGCAGCAGAGCGCCACCCTGCCGGTCGGCTCGTCGGCGACCGTGCGGGCCTACGTGCGCGAGCTGATCGCCCGCCACCGCCGCGACTTCGCGCTGCTGATGACCTCGAACACCGTCGCCGTGGTGGCGTCCATGGTGGGCCCCTACCTGCTGGGCGGCATGGTCGAGGACCTGTCCACCGGCCACCGCGACCTGCATCTGGGCCGGGTCGTCACGCTCTTCCTGGTCGCGCTCGCGGTGCAGGCGTTCTTCGTGCGGCTGCAGCAGATGCGCGGCGCGGTGCTGGGCGAGCGGATGCTCGCCGACCTGCGCGAGGACTTCCTCGTGCGGTCGGTGTCGCTGCCGCCGGGCGTGTTGGAGCGGGCCGGCACCGGCGACCTGCTGTCGCGGATCACCACGGACATCGACCGGCTGTCCAACGCCATGCGCGAGGCCGTCCCGCAGCTGGTGATCGCCGTGGTGTGGGCGACGCTGCTGCTGGGCGCGCTGACCGTGACCTCCCCGCTGCTGGCCCTGTCGGCGCTGGTCGCGGTGCCGCTGCTGCTGGTCGGCTGCCGCTGGTACTTCCGGCGCGCGCCGAGCGCCTACCGCTCCGAGGCCGCCGGGTACGCCGCCGTGGCCGCGGTGCTCGCCGAGTCGGTGGACGCCGGCCGCACCATCGAGGCGCACCGCCTCGGCGACCGCCGCGAGGAGCTGTCCCGGCTGCGCATCGGGCAGTGGGTGGCCTGGGAGCGCTACACGATGTGGCTGCGCAGCGTGCTCTTCCCGGTCATCAACACCACCCATGTGCTGATCCTCGCCGCGGTGCTGCTGATCGGCGGCTCGTTCGCGCTGAACGGCTGGGTGACGGCGGGCGAGCTGACCACCGGCGCGCTGTTCGCCCAGATGCTGGTCGACCCGGTCAACCTGATCCTCAGGTGGTACGACGAGCTGCAGGTCGCCCAGGTGTCGCTGGCCCGGCTGGTGGGCGTGCGCGAGGTGGCGGCCGAGGACCGCGACGAGGCGGTGGCCCCCGACGGCCGCGAGGTCGCCGCCGACCGGGTGCGCTTCGGCTACCGCGCGGGCGCCGACGTGCTGCACGACGTGACGCTGAACGTGGCGCCCGGCACCCGGCTCGCCCTCGTCGGCCCCTCGGGCGCGGGCAAATCCACGCTGGGCCGGCTGCTCGCCGGGATCTACGCGCCGCGCACCGGCGAGGTGACGCTCGGCGGCGCCGAGCTGGCCCGGATGCCGGCCGAGCGGGTCCGCGCGCACGTGGCGCTGGTCAACCAGGAGCACCACGTCTTCGTGGGATCGCTCCGCGACAACCTGCGGCTGGCCCGGGCGGACGCCGGCGACGACGAGCTGTGGACGGCGCTGCGCGCGGTCGACGCCGAGGACTGGGCGCGCGCGCTCGGCGACGGCCTGGACACCGAGGTGGGCTCCGGCGGCGCGGTGCTCTCCCCCGCCCAGGCGCAGCAGCTCGCGCTGGCCCGGCTGGTGCTGGCCGATCCGCACACCCTGGTGCTGGACGAGGCGACCTCGCTGCTGGACCCGCGGGCCGCGCGGCACCTGGAGCGCTCGCTGTCGCGGGTGCTGGACGGCCGCACGGTGGTGGCGATCGCGCACCGGCTGCACACCGCGCACGACGCCGACCTGATCGCGGTGGTCGAGGACGGCAGGATCAGCGAGCTGGGCAGCCACCACCAGCTCGTCGCCGCGGACGGCGCGTACGCCGCGCTGTGGCGGTCCTGGCACGGCTGACGGCCGCGCGGGGCGGGTCAGCCGATGACGCCCAGGGCGCCCAGCGCGCTCGCCCCGCCGATCAGGAAGAACGCCGGCGTCAGCACCTTGTACTCGACCCAGCTGCCGGCCCGGAACCGCAGGAACTTCGGCGGCCCCACCGGATACCAGCGCTTGCGGCCGATCGGTATCGGCCACAGGATCGGGCAGCCGGAGACGGTGATCGCGTCGCCGACGCAGTGCACGATGGCGCCGAGCACGATCGGCATGCCGATCCACATGTAGTGCTGTGCCGGGTCGGTGAACAGCCACGCCTTGCCGTTGCCCGGGTCGTCCAGCACATCGGCCAGCACCCACGCGCTGGTCGCGCCGAGCAGCCAGACCAGGACGTCGCTGGAGACCCGGGCCTGCCGCCACAGCAGGCCCTCGACCGCCAGCACCGCGTGCACGAACAGGATCCCCAGCACCGCCCAGCGTCCGCCGTAGACCGCGCCGGCCGAGCAGCCGACCCCGATCAGCACCGCCCATATCCCGGTGTGCGTCAGGGTGCGGTGGCCGCCGGAGCGGCGCGGGTCGCGCTTGCCGCGGGTGGCGTTGTAGACGGCGTGCGCGATCGCGTCGATGATCCGGCAGGCCAGGCGCGACAGCGGGCCGAAGGACCGGGAGATGGTCGCCGCGTGGTGGTCGAGGTCGGGGGCCAGCGCGGCGCCCGCGCAGATGAGCGCTCCGACGACGAGCGTGGGCCACGGCATCGGGTGGTCGAGGCCCGCGGCGACGGCCCCGACCCCCAGCCAGGCCGCCGCTCCCGACAACGAGTGCGCAGGTCCCATCATGGTGCTGCTCAGCCCCCCTGTACCGCCGCCCGCAGGCGGAGTTGACGCCGTGTCGAGCGCACACCCTACCGGTCATGATCACCCCTCCCGTGCTCCGGTGCCGCCTCCGCCGCCGGTTACCGGCAAGATGGAGGGGTGACCCTTATCGATCAGCTCCCTTCCGAAGCCGACCCCGATGCCCTCTTCGAAGCGTTCTCGACGTGGGCCGAGGGGGAGGGCATCTCGCTCTACCCCGCCCAGGAGGAGGCGCTCATCGAGGTGGTCTCGGGGGCGAACGTGATCCTGTCCACCCCGACGGGGTCGGGGAAGAGCCTGGTCGCGGCGGGCGCGCACTTCGCGGCGCTGGCCCGCGACGAGGTGACCTTCTACACCGCCCCGATCAAGGCGCTGGTCTCGGAGAAGTTCTTCGACCTGTGCAAGCTCTTCGGCACCGAGAACGTCGGGATGCTGACCGGCGACGCGTCGGTCAACCCGGACGCGCCGGTGATCTGCTGCACCGCCGAGGTGCTCGCCTCGATCGCGCTGCGCGACGGGAGGGACGCGGACGTCGGCCAGGTGGTCATGGACGAGTTCCACTTCTATGCCGAGCCGGACCGCGGCTGGGCGTGGCAGATCCCGCTGCTCGAACTGCCGCAGGCGCAGTTCCTGCTGATGTCGGCCACGCTCGGCGACGTCTCCCGGTTCGAGGAGGACCTGACCCGGCGCACCGGGCGGCCCACCTCGGTGGTCCGGTCGGCGACCCGGCCGGTCCCGCTCAGCTACGAGTACCGCTCGACGCCGCTGACCGAGACGCTCACCGAGCTGCTGGAGACCCGTCAGTCCCCCGTCTACATCGTGCACTTCACCCAGGCCGCGGCGGTGGAGCGGGCGCAGGCGCTGATGAGCATCAACATGTGCACGCGCGCCGAGAAGGACGCCATCGCGGAGCTGATCGGCAACTTCCGCTTCACCACCGCCTTCGGGCGCAACCTGTCGCGGTTCGTGCGGCACGGCATCGGCGTGCACCACGCGGGGATGCTGCCCAAGTACCGCCGGCTGGTGGAGAAGCTGGCGCAGGCCGGCCTGCTGAAGGTGATCTGCGGCACCGACACCCTCGGCGTCGGTGTCAACGTGCCGATCCGCACGGTGCTGTTCACCGCGCTGACCAAGTACGACGGCCAGCGGGTCCGGGTGCTCAGGGCGCGGGAGTTCCACCAGATCGCGGGCCGGGCCGGGCGGGCCGGCTTCGACACCGCCGGGTTCGTGGTGGCCCAGGCGCCCGACCATGTGATCGAGAACGAGAAGGCGCTCGCGAAGGCCGGCGACGATCCGAAGAAGCGCCGCAAGGTGGTGCGGAAGAAGGCCCCCGAGGGCTTCGTCAACTGGTCGGAGAACACCTTCGAGAAGCTGATCGCGTCCGAGCCGGAGCCGCTGACCTCCCGGTTCCGCGTCACCCACGCGATGCTGCTGTCGGTCATCGCCCGGCCCGGCAACGCCTTCGACGGAATGCGCCGGCTGCTGGAGGACAACCACGAGGACCGCCGCTCCCAGCTCCGGCACATCCGCCGGGCCATCGCGATCTACCGCTCGCTGCTGGACGGCGGCGTGGTCGAGCGGCTGCCGGAGCCGGACGCCGAGGGCCGGATCGTCCGGCTGACCGTGGACCTCCAGCAGGACTTCGCGCTCAACCAGCCGCTGTCCACCTTCGCGCTCGCCTCCTTCGACCTGCTGGACCCGGAGTCCCCCTCCTACGCGCTGGACATGGTGTCGGTGGTCGAGTCCACCCTCGACGACCCCCGGCAGATCCTGGCCGCCCAGCAGAACAGGGCGCGCGGGGACGCGGTGGCCGCGATGAAGGCCGACGGGGTGGAGTACGAGGAGCGCATGGAGCGCCTGCAGGACATCTCCTACCCCAAGCCGCTGGAGGAGCTGCTGCTGCACGCGTACGGCGTGTACCGCAAGAGCCATCCGTGGGTCGGCGACCATCCGCTGTCGCCCAAGTCCGTGGTCCGCGACATGTACGAACGGGCCATGACCTTCTCGGAGTTCGTCTCCTACTACGAGCTGGCCAGGACCGAGGGCATCGTGCTGCGCTACCTGGCGAGCGCGTACAAGGCGCTGGACCACACCGTGCCGGACGACCTGAAGTCGGAGGACTTCCAGGACCTGACCGCCTGGCTCGGCGAGCTGGTCCGGCAGGTGGACTCCAGTCTGCTGGACGAGTGGGAGCAGCTGGCCAACCCCGAGGAGGAGACCGCGGAGCAGGCCGCCGAGCGGGCCGACCAGGTCAAGCCGGTCACCGCCAACGCCCGCGCCTTCCGGGTACTGGTCCGCAACGCCCTCTTCCGCCGGGTGGAGCTGGCCGCGCTGGAGAAGTACGACCAGCTCGGCGAACTGGACGCGGACTCCGGGTGGGACGCCGACGCCTGGGCCGACGCCATGGACGCGTACTGGGACGAGTACGAGGACCTGGGCACCGGCCCCGACGCGCGCGGCCCGAAGCTGCTGATGATCGAGGAGCAGCCGGAGCACGGCCTGTGGCGGGTGCGGCAGACCTTCGCCGATCCGCAGGGCGATCATGGCTGGGGCATCTCTGCGGAGGTGGACCTGGCCGCATCCGACGAGGAGAGCCGGGCGGTGATCCGCCTGACCGGCGTCGGCGAGCTCTGAGCGGGACCGCCCGGCACCCGTCCCGCAGGACGCCGCATGCCGAGCACCAGTGCGCGCAGTCCCCGGGGCCGCCCCGGCCTCCGCGGCGGCAGGGTCCGCACGGCCGGCGACGGCACCGGCCGGGGAACCGGCGGCGACGGTCGGGGGACCGGCCGCGGCACGGGCTGGCGTGCGCGGGCGCGGCTCAGCGCGTCGGCCAGGGACAGCAGCGCGTGGCCGATCTCGTCGGGGTCGTCGGCCGTGACGACGCTCCTGACCGTCTCCGGTGCAGCCCGTCCCGGCCGGCCGGGCGGCAGCGTCTCCCGCAGCCGTCGCAGCCTCGCCCGTTCGCCGGCATCGGGCACCGCCTCGCCGACGGCCTCGGGTCCCAGCAGCGCGGCCCAGACCGCGGCCTCGTCCCAGGCGTCGTAGGCGTCCCTGACCAGATGGGCGACGCGGCGCTCGCGCCAGGCACGCGGTCTGAGATCCCGCTCGTCCTGCGCGGTCTCGCGCAACCGCTGCGGCAGCCTGCCCTTGAGCCAGTCGGGATGGCGCTCGGCGAACTCGGCCATCTCCCTGGCCCGGTAGAGCCACACCATCGCGCGGTACCGGTTGACGTACCAGCGGACCGGGCGGACCTCTCCGGCGCGGGCGACGAGCACGAAGCGGTTGCGGCTCACGCCCATCGCCTCGGCCGCGCCGTCGCTGCTGACCAGCCGCACCCGCTCGCGCAACGCCTCGGACCCGCCGTCCGCGCGGTCGCGCTCGGCGAGCAGCCGCTCGAACTCCGCGCGCGGCACCTTCCACTGCGCCGGCCCGCAGGCCACCGTCCGCACCTCGCCGACCTGCAGCGCCACCTCGAACTCGTCGAACTCCAGGCCCAGCGCGTCCCGCACCCGGTTCAGGGTCACCAACTCGCCCGCACCGGCCACCGCCTCCCCGCCGCCCGTGCCACCCTCGGCGCCCGTGCCACCCTCGGCGCCCGTGCCGCCCTCGCGGCGCACGGCGTCCGCGAGACCCGCGCCGTCCGTGCCGCCGACACCGCTCGCGCCGCGTCCACTGAGCACCGCCGACGTCTTGATCGTCCTCATCGCCGTCCACTCCCCTGCGATTCGCCGGTCACCGCCGACCGGTGACCGCGTCCGTCAGTCGATCACTGACAGTCACGAATCTAACGCGAGGAGCCGACACCCCGTCAGGACCCTGTGGATAACTTCCGCGCAGGGCCGTACGCACAGGTCAGGACGGTGCGGAGGACCCTCGGGGAGCCACGGCGAGGTGCTCGCCGACCTGGTGGACCAGCCGCGTCATCTCGTAGGCGACCTGCCCGACGTCGGCCTCCATTGCGCTGAGCACGGACAGGCAGCTGCCGTCGCCGGCCGCGGTGACGAAGAGGAAGCCGTCGTCGAACTCGACCATCGTCTGCCGGACCCCGCCTGTGCCGAACTGCCGCCCGGCGCCCTTGGCCAGGCTGTGGAAGCCGGACGACACCGCGGCCAGGTGCTCGGCCGTCGGCCGGTCCAGCTCGCCGCTGGCCCCTGTCACCAGCCCGTCGTTCGACAGGACCAGCGCGTGTCTGACGTGCGGCACCCGCCTGGTCAGGTCGTCCAGCAGCCATGCCAGGCCGTTGCTCGTGGTCATCGCGTACCTCCGGTCTCCCGTGCGCTATGCAGCCTGGTACGGACAGCCGGTCCGGGCAACCCCCTGCCCGCACCCGCGGTCAGCCGCCGCGCGGCGCGTACATGATCACCGCGACGCCGACCAGGCAGACCACCGCCCCGGTGATGTCGAAGCGGTCCGGCCGGTAACCGTCCGCGACCATGGCCCACACCAGCGAGCCGGCCACGAACACGCCGCCGTACGCGGCGAGGATGCGGCCGAACGCGGCGTCCGGCTGCAGCGTCGCGACGAACCCGTAGAGCCCGAGGGCGGCGATGCCCGCGCCCGCCCAGACCAGCCCGCGGTGCTCACGGACGCCCTGCCAGATGAGCCAGGCGCCGCCGATCTCCAGCACGGCGGCCAGCAGGAAGAGGGCGATGGAGCGCAGGGTGAGCATGCGCCCATCATGCCCGAGGGTCCGCGGCGGAAAGCCGCAGGCCCGGAGTACGTCTCCGCGCCGCGGGCGCCCTCCCGAACTCTCCCGAATACTGCCGGGACACCGCCCGGACAGCGCCCGGGGACCACCCGGTCACCACGCGCGGACCGTTCCGGCGCCGCCCAGGGGGGCGGCCGGGGGCAGCCGGGGACCTCCCGGCCCCGCCCGGAAAACCCCTCACGCCGCTCGCGAACATCCACGGAACCTGCCGGATTTCCCCCCGCCGCACCCCCTCGACGCCGGGGTTACCCGCTGGTTAAGGTGCGCGGACCACCGAGGACACAGGGAGCATGGAATGACCGCGGCCGAACAACCGCCGGAGCCGGACGACGAGGCGCTGTTCGTGCTGACCGCCGCGCTGCTGACCCCGGGCCAGTTCCCCGGCGTGCTCGGCGACGACTACCCCGCCGCCTGCGCCGGGCTGGGCCTGGAACCCCTCGACACCGGCTACGGGCTGGTCTTCGGCCAGGACGGCACCGGCGCGCGCTGGACGGTCGCCACCACCGACGCGTGGATGGTGGCCTGCGCGCTGGCGGCGTGGGACTGCGGCCTGGAGTACGACCTGGCGCCGGACGAGAACAGCCTGGCCGCCTCGCTCCCCGGCTGGCCGCTGCCGGTGGCCGTCGCCGTGCCGGGCATCCCCGACCCCTTCGACCCCGACGAGGAGACCGGCGGCGGTCCGCCGCTCACCCCGCCGGACACCTCCGTCTGGGGACCGGCCCAACGCCGGCTCGGCGCCGACGAGATAGCGATCCGCTGGCGCGAGTGGCGCGACGAGTTCGCCTCGATGGACACCGCGGAGGAGCCGGGTGAGCCGGCACCGGACGGCCCGGCCGCGGCCACGGCGGAGGACTCGCCGAAGGTCTTGGCGCCAGGTGCGCCCGCGGACACGGCGAACGACGCGGCCGGGGGCGCGCCCCCGCGGCCCGCAGGAGTCGGCGAGTCCGCGCCCCTGTCCCCCGTGCGCCGGGTGCTCGCCGCCGCCGAGGAGTACGTGCAGTCGCCTCCGCCCCCGGGCCGGGTGCGCTCCGCGTACGGCTCGGTGCGGGCCGACGGGCCGGGGTGGAGCCTGGTGGGACGGGCCGACGACATGGCGTTCGTGCTGGTCGACGACGCGCCGGGCGAGGTGCTCCCGGTACGGCCGGGCCCCGCGCTGCCGCCGCTCATGGAAGCTCTCGGCAGGCTCGCCGCAGCGCCCGCGCCGGTCGGCGCGCCGTGACGACGGACGCGACCGCGTAGGCGGAGCCGCACCTCCCCCGCGGGCCCTGAGTCAGGGTCGGCTCAGAGTCAGCCGACCGCGCCGACGCCCGCCCCGGCCACCGCGCTCAGGGCGGGCTCGGCCACCCTCGCCGCACCCGGCCGCCCCTCCGCAGCGGACGCCTCGGCGGACACCGCCGACCTCGCCACAGGCACAGAGCCCACCGCGGTCACAGGCGCAGACACGGACGCCGGCACGGACGCAGGCACGGCCACGGGCACAGCCCCAGGCTCAGAGCCCGCCGCGGCCGCCGACCCCGCAAGCGCCTCCGCGCACGCCGCACACGCCGGGAACTCCAGCGCGCCGGCGAGACGTATGAACGTCCCCGGCTGCGCGGTGTGTCCGCAGATCGCGTGATCGTGTCCGGCCGGCACACACAGGCACGCGCACTCGGTTCTCATCGCGACACTCCCCTTCCGCGGGGCCACGCCCCCACAGGCGGATCTCAGTACCCTTAAGACGGTACTCAGTTCCACCAAGGGTGGCAATGGCCGGCCCCGGCTTCCCACGCGACAACACGGCAATACGGCAATACGGCAATACGGCAAGCGGCACCGCCGCCCGGGCCACGCATTCGGCTCGGACGGCGGTGCGGCTTTCCGTACCGTCGGGGATCAGGGCCGCCGGAACGGAACCGATCGGCTCAGCGGGCCGCCGCGAGCAGCGCGTCCAGTCCGCTGCGCGGGCTGCCCAGCCCGGTCACGAAGTCGTAGCCGTCGCCCGCGGAACAGCGCACCGGGCAGGCGCCGTTGGCCGGGCCCGCGGTGATGTCGCCGAGCGCCGCGGTGGCGGCGTAGACCGCCTTCTGCGCCGAGGCGTCGGCGGCGGCGAGCCGGGACCTGCCCGCGGCGGCCCGCAGTTGGTCGGCCGACGCGAGGATCGCCGCCCAGGCGGGCGCGCCCAGGCTGGTGCCGCCGACCTGGAACCAGCCGGACTGGCCCTGGACGCCCGCGCTGTCGTAGACCGCGACGCCGGTCGCCGGGTCCGCGTCGAAGCTGATGTCCGGGGTGCCGCGGCCACCGCTGAGCACGCCGCGCTGGTAGGACGGCGCCGGCTCGACGTAGCTGCGGCCGCCGCCGCTGCCGGACCAGGCGGTCTCCGCCGTCACCGAGCCGCCGCCCGCCAGGTGCAGTGAGGTGCCGCCGACCGACAGCGCCGCCGGGTCGTACGCGGGGTACGAGCCGGGGTGGCCGTAGTCGCCACTGGCCACCGAGCAGACCGAGGCGGCCAGTTCGCAGTGGCCGTCGTAGTACGTCTCGTCGGTGAACTCCTGCGGGATGCCCCAGCTCATGCTGATCGCGTCGGGGCGCAGCGCGGCGGCGGCGTCGACCGCCCGGAACAGCGAGGCGAAGCCGCCGTCCGCGGACTCCACGAGCACCACGGCGGCGTCCGGCGCGACCGCGTGCACCCATTCGACGTCCATGGCGGTCTCCAGGCCCCAGCTCGGGTCCGCGGGCCCGGTGGCCTGGGCGGCCCGCACGGTGAAGCGGAAGCAGCCGGAGCCGTCCCCGGCCGCGCACACCGCCGGCAGGCCGAACCGCGCGCTGAACGCGTCGACGTCCGCGGTGATGTCCGGGTCCCCCGGCGCGTCGACCACGGCGACCGTCTGGCCCGCTCCGGTGCCGTGCAGGCCCAGGTAGGCGCGGAAGGCGGCCGGGTCGTAGCCGGAGGGCTCGGCGGCGGTGAGCAGCGGCGTGCCCGAGGCGCTGTAGCCGCGGACGTGGACCTGCGCCGCGGGCCGGGCGGTGGCGATGCGGGCGTCCCGGGCGACCTGGGCAGCCCGACCGCCGTCCCGGTCGTCCTGGCCGGCGGTGTCCGCCAGGGACAGCGCCGAGGGCCGCGCGGCCGGCGCCTTGGGCGCCTGGGTGTGCTGCGCGGCGGCCCGCGCGGCCGGGGTCCCGGTCAGCTCGACGGACGCCAGGGCGTGTTCGATGGTGACGTCGTAGGCGCGCACGGTCTGGCCCGCCTCGGCGACCAGGACCTGGTGGGCCCGCCAGTCGATCGGCGTCGTGAGCACCCGGTCATCGGGGGTGACAGTCAACCGGCCGGTCTGGAACGGCTGGTACGTGGCCAGCGGGCTGACCGCGGTGTCGCCTGCGGACAGCGCCGAGAGCGGGTAGGCGTTCAGCCCGATCTGCGCGGTCAGCAGCACCGGCTCGCCGCCGGCCGGGACGACGCCGGAGTCCGTGCCGCGCACCGAGCCCGAGCCGGTCGCGCCCTCGGGACCGATCGACGCGGAGCCGCCGTCACCGGTCGCGACGAGCCCGACCCGCGGGTCCAGGACGTAGGACTCGTGGCCGGCGAGGGTGTCGTCGGTGTCGCTGTAGAGCAGCGCCCCGGTGTGCGCGTCGCGGACGTCGACCCTGCCGCGCCCGTCGGCCGCGGTCCAGGTGAACGCGGCGCCGTCCGCGCCCGCGCCGGGGATGCCGGGGCCCGCCGCGACGCCGTTCGGCAGCTGCGCCGCGTAGATCGTCGCGGGGTCGGCGGCCGCGGTCCACGCGGCGCGTCCGGTGCCGGCGTCGAGGCCGACCGCGGCCATGGTGGTCGGGGCGTGCCGGCTCGCCACCTGGTTCTGGTACTCGGTGACCACGGTGCCGCCGGTGACCGAGGCGTTGGCGAAGTAGGCGGCGACCGGCGGCCGGTACGTCCACAGGGTGCGGCCGGTCGCCGCGTCGAAGGCCGTGACCCGATCGGTCGCGGTGACCACGACGCCGTGGCCGCCCACCGTGCCGGCCGACGCGTTCCACACGTACTGGCCGGGCAGTGCGAACCGGTGCAGGACCCGGCCGGTCCGCCGGTCCAGGAGGGTGAGTCCGGTGGTCGCGGCGACCGCGAGGACCGGGCGGCCTGCGACCGTGGCCGGCGTGATCGCGTGCACCGGGCCTCCCGCGTCCGCGCGCCACAGCACCCGCGGCGCGTCGTCGCCCGGGGTCAGGGTGCGGCCGTCGAAGGCGTAGACCGCGCCGCTCTGGCCGCCCGCGATGTCGTCCACGTGCCGGTCGCCGTCGACGTCGGCGCCGAGCGCGGCGTAGAGGTCGGCGAGCAGCGGCGCGCTGCGGACGGTCGTGCCGGTGGCGGCGGAGTACGTGACCGCGTCCTGCTCGTCGGTGACGCCGCGGAAGGTGCCGTCGCCGCGGCCGGAGTCGCTGCCGGAGTCGCTGCCGGCGTCGCTGCCGGTGCCGGCGGTCAGGCTCAGCGGGTCGGCGACGTCGCCGGCCCGGTCCCAGTCCGCGGCGCCGGTCGCCCCGGACAGCCCCCGCACGTCGTAGCGCGCCACGAGGGGCTGCGCCGGCGAGGGCACCACGGAGGCGAGCCAGGAGCCCACCACGACGGTGGCCCCGCCGCGGGAGTCCGGCACCACCTGGACGGCGCCCGGCTGCGGCGGGTCGTCGGGGTCGGCGGCGGCCAGGCGTTGCGTCCACAGGGTGCGGGCGAGGCCGGGGTCGTACGCGGAGACGGTCGCCGCGCCGAAGCCGTAGTAGGGCGGCGAGACCTGGTCCGCGGTCGCCACCACGCCGGCCACGATCCACGAGGCGCCGCGGTGCGCGCCGAGCGCGCCGACGGTGAGCGCGGTGGGCAGCACGCCGTCGGTGCGGGCGCTGGTGACGGTGCGTCCGTCGGTGACGCGCAGGCCCGTCAGGGTGTACGAGACGCCGGCGGCCGGGTCGGTCTGCTCGACCACGGCGAGCCGGCCGCGGCCGGCGTCGTAGCGCGAGAGCACCGGGTAGCCGGCGGTGCGGTGGTCCCAGCGGACCGTGCCGTGCGCGTCGACGAGCACCACGTGACCGTCCGGCGGCCTGGGGTCGCCGAGGCCCAGCGGGGTGTCGGACCAGGTGAACGCCACGCCGCCGGCCACCGGTCGGATGCCGAGCACCAGGCCCCACTGGGCGCCGGTGGACACGTGCCAGTCCTCGGTGGCGCCCAGCGGGCCCTGGACGTCTCCGACGCCGTTGGCGGCGGCGAAGGCCGACGGCCGGCCCGTGGCGCCGCCGCGGTGCAGGGACAGGGCGCGGACCGAGGAGACCGAGTCCCAGGAGCCGGGTCCGCCGCCGGTGGGCGAGCCGGTCTCGTCGCCGATGACCAGGTCCTTGCCGGAGACGGCGAGCTGGGTGACGAAGCCGGGGTCCAGCTCGCTGTACACGGTGGCGCCGGTGCGGCCGTCGAGCACCGTGACGAAGGTGCCGTAGTGCTGGTCGGAGCCGGGCACGGTGAACGGCCAGCCGCAGTTGCCACAGCTGGCCGCGCCCAGGTTGACGCCCACGGTCTCGGCGACCGCGACGTCCGCGGCGCCGTCGCCGGTGAGGTCGCCGATCGCGTACGGCTGGGTGTTGCCCATGGCGTACGAGGAGGCGGTGGTCACGTAGTACGGGTCCGCGGGGTCGGTGCCGAAGACGAGCTGGGGCGTGGCGACGTAGCCGCCGGAGGCGTTGTAGGTCAGGTGCCAGTCGCGGTAGAGCGACCCGGTGCTGCGCTGCCAGACGGTGCTGCCGTCGGCGCGGACGCGGTCGACGACGCCGAGGCTGTGCACCTGCACGAGGTCGCCGCCGGGCAGTGCGCCGGAGAGCGCGGCGCCCTGCGGTGTCTCCACGTCGCCGGTGACGCGCACGCCCAGGGAGCCGCCGTTGGGGTCGGCGGAACCGGTCGCCGCGGCGGAGTCCCCCGCGGTGTCCGGGAGTCGGGCGGCGTCACCGGTGCGCAGCGGCTGCGAGGAGCCGGGCGCGTAGGCGCGGCCCGGGTCGAAGGCGGCGCCCCGGGCCGCGGCGTCGGCGGCGGCCCTCGCTCCGGCCGACGCGGCGGTCGCGGATGCCGGGGCCGTCGCGTTCGCGGGCGCCGGGGCGTTCGCGGGCGCAGGGGCGGTGGCGGGCGCGGCGGCCAGCGCGACGGCCGGCGGTCCCCATCCGCCCGGGGACAGGACGGCGGTCAGCGCGGCCACCGCGCCGCCGACGAGACAACGACGAACTCTCTTCGAGCGCACCGCACTTCCTCCCCAAGATCGTGGTTCCGGTCACATTCACATGCGCCGCGGCCGCTCCGGAAGCAATCATGGGTGCCCAGTTCCCGGCGTTGTCGTGAATACGGCCCCGGAAATGGCCGTGGACGCGGGTGTGGACGCAGGTGCGGACACAGCCGCGGGCCCAGGTGGACAGGGGTCGGCGCGTGCTCGGTGCGGTGGGTCTGACGGCGGAACAGCAGGACGTGTACCTGGCGTTGCTCGACGGCGGGCCGGCCACCGCGGCCCAGGTGCGGGACCTGGCGCCGGGCGCGCGAGTGGCGCCGGCGCTCGCGGCGCTGGAGGCCAAGGGCCTGGTCGCCCGGCTGCCGGGCCGCCCGGTGCGCTACCAGCCCGCGCCGCCGGACATGGCGATGGAGGTGCTGGTGCGCTCCCGCGAGCAGGAGCTGCTCCAGGTGCGGGTGCTGGCGGCGCGGCTGATGGAGCGGTTCCGGGCCGGGCAGGGCACGGTGAGCCCGACCGAGATCGTGGAGGTCGTCACCACCCGCGAGGCGACGGTGCAGCGGTGGGCGCAGCTGCAGCGCGCGGCCCGGCACGAGGTCAGCGCGTTCGACCGGCCGCCCTACGTCGGCGGGCTCGGCACCAACGACATCGAGGCCGAGCTGCTGCCGTCCGGCGTTCGCTACCGCTGTGTGTACGACCGGGCGGGGCTGGAGATGCCGGGGCGGCTGGCGGCGATCCGCGGCCTGGTCGGCCTCGGCGAACAGGCGCGGGTGGCCGAGGGGGTGCCGGTCAAGATGTTCATCGCCGACGACACGATGGGGCTGATCTCGCTGGACCGGCCGGCCTCCAGCGACAGCGCGCTGGTGATCCATCCCTCCTCGCTGCTGGACACGCTGATCGCGCTGTTCGAGGCGGTGTGGGCGGACGCGGTGCCGATGCGGTTCGACGCGCCGGCCGGTGACGGCTCGGCGCGCGGCGTCCATCACCGTACGCTGCTGGGCCTGCTGGCGGCCGGGCTCACCGACGAGGCGATCGCCCGCCACATGGGCTGGCACCCGCGCACCGCGCAGCGCCATGTGCGCGACCTGATGGCCGAGCTGGGCGCGCGGACCCGTTTCCAGGCCGGGCTCCAGGCGGCACGGCGCGGCTGGCTGTGACGGCCTCGCGGGCGGGGGCTGGCGGGGGCGGCGCGCGAGCCTGAAGCGGACGTGACGGCGCGGGCCCGGGCGGACGTGACGGTGCGCGGGTCCGGGACAGGCTGCCGTCGCGGGTCCGGCGGGACCGTCAGCGTGACCTGATGTCGGCGGCCACCGCGTCCGCGGCCTTGCGCGCGGCGATCAGCACCGGGTCCCACACCGGGGAGAACGGCGGCGCGTAGCCGAGGTCGAGGTCGACCATGCCGGCCGCGGTCAGCCCCGCGGTCAGCGCGACCGCGCCGATGTCCACGCGCTTGGCCGCGCCCTCGCGGCCGACGAGCTGCAGGCCCAGCAGCCGGCCGGTGCCGCGCTCGGCGAGGGCCTTGACGGTCATCGGCGAGGCGCCGGGGAAGTAGCCGGCCCTGCTGGTGGACTCCACCACGGCGGTGACGAAGTCCAGCCCGGCCGCCCTGGCCTGGGACTCCTTCAGGCCGGTCCTGGCGATCTCCACGTCGCACACCTTGCTGACCGCGGTGCCCACGACGCCGGGGAAGGTGGCGTAACCGCCGCCGATGTTGGTGCCGATGACCCGGCCGTGCTTGTTGGCGTGGGTGCCGAGCGGGATGTGCTGCAACGCGCCGGAGACCAGGTTGAGCACCTCGACGCAGTCGCCGCCGGCCCAGATCCGCTCGTGGCCGCGGACCTGCTGGGCGCGGTCGGTGAGCAGTCCGCCGTGCTCGCCGAGCGGGAGGCCGGCGGCGCGGGCCAGGTCGGTGCCGGGGCGCACGCCGAGGCCGAGCACCACGATGTCGGCCGGGTGCTCGCCCGCGTCGGTGGCGACCGCGCGGGCCCGGCCGTCGGGGCCGGTCAGCACCGCGCGCACCGCGGCGCCCGACTCCACCCGCACGCCGAGTCCTTCGAGCGCCTGCCGGACCAGGCGGCCCATGTCGGGGTCGAGGGTGCTCATCGGCTGCTCGGCGCGGTCCACCAGGGTCACGTCGAGGCCGTGGCGCAGCAGCGCCTCGGCCATCTCCACGCCGATGTAGCCGCCGCCGACCACCACCGCGCGGCGCACCGCGTCACGGTCCAGCGCGGCGAGCACGGCCTCGCCGTCGTCGAGGGTCTGCACGCCGTGGACGCCGGGCGCGTCGATGCCGGGGACCGGCGGGCGCAACGGGACCGCGCCGGTGGCGATCACCAGGTGGTCGTAGCCGGTCCACTCCTCGCGGCCCTCGGCGTCGCGGGCGCGCACCCGGCCGCGGGCGGGGTCGATCTCGGTGACCTCGACGCCGAGCCGCAGGTCGATGCCCCGGGAGCGGTGCTCGTCGGCGGTCCTGGCCACCAGCTCGTCCGGGCCGCCGACGTCACCGGCGATCCAGTACGGGATGCCGCAGGCGGAGTAGGACGTGTGCCGGCCCCGCTCGAAGGCGACGATCTCCAGATCGCCCGCGTCCCTGCGGCGCCGCGCCTGGGACGCGGCGGACATGCCCGCCGCGTCGCCGCCGATGACCACCAGTCGTTCCGTCATCTCCCGCTCCCGCCGGCCCTCTCCGCCCCGTCGCGGCCGCGCGTCCGCGCGCCCCGACCGCACTCTACGTGCCGCTCCCGGCCCCGCGGCGGCAGCGGGCGGGGACGGCGGAAAGCGGCGCGACGGCGCGGGGACGGCGGCGCGGGGCTGCGGGCGGCGTGGCGGCAGCGGCGAGCGGCGAGCGGCGGTGCGATGCGGCGCGGCGCGGCCCGGCGCGGCGCGGCGGCCGAAGCGTCACGCCGCGGCGGCGAGCCGGGCGCGGGCCTCCACGAGGGCGAAGCCGAGGAGGTTCAGCCCGCGCCAGTCGGCCGGCCGCAGGGCGCGCTCGTCGTCGGCGGCGAGCCCGACCCCCCACACCCGGTCCAGTGGGCTGGCCTCGACCAGCACACGCGTGCCGGTGCCGAGCAGGTAGGCGCCCAGCTCCGGGTACGCGGAGAACTTGTGCAGGCTGCCCTCGACGACCAGGGCGAAGCGCTCGCGCCGCCAGACCTCCTCGTCGAAGCCGCGCACCGAGCGCCCCGCGTCCTTGGCCTGCTTGGGATGTCCGGACCCGATCACCCGCTGCCACGCGGCCTCGTCGCCGAACAGCCGGGCCTTGCCGGCCATCATCCAGTGCTCGGCGGTCGCGTAGCGGACGCCGTCCACGGTGAACGGGGAGGGAGACCACTGGCTGAGGCACCCTGCGTCGGGGGCGCCGTCGCGCCGCGACTCGTGCTTCCAGAAGCAGAGGTACTTCGCCCGGTGGCCGGACTCGGTGACGGCGAGCAGGCCGGCGACGGAGCGCACGTCGGCCACCGCCGCGGTCGCGCGCACGGCCGCGGGTACGGCCGCGGTCTCGCTCACGGGCGCGGCGGTCGTGCCTTCCCCGGTCATACCTTCTCCAGCGGGCGGTGCGGGAGCGGGGGCAGGACGACGTCGACGCGGCTGCCCGGTGTGACCGTGCCGGTGCCGCGGACGACGCCCATGACGCCGGCCTTGCGGACGACCGCCCCGGCGTCGTCGCGGCCGACGACGTGCTTGAGCAGGCCGGTGCGGAAGCGGTCGATCTGGTGGCAGGGGTTGCGCAGGCCGGTGATCTCGACGGTGGCCTCTCCGACGGTCAGGACCGTGCCGACCGGCAGCGCGAGCAGGTCGACGCCGCGGGTGGTGATGTTCTCGCCGAGGTCGCCGGGCCGGATGTCGTAGCCGGCCCCGCGCAGCTCGTCGAACAGCTCGGCGTGGATGAGGTGGACCTGGCGCAGGTTGGGCTGGTCCGGGTCCCTGGCCACGCGCGACAGGTGCTGGACGGTGACGCCCTGGTGGGCGTCGCCCTCCACGCCGAGCCCGGCGAGCAGCCGGATGCTGTCCTGGTTGGCCTTGCTGAAGCGGTGCTCGCCGTCGCGGCTGACCGCCACGACGCGGCCGGCGGGCGCGCCGGACGCGCCGGCGTCGGTCGTGTCCGGTGCGGTGTCTGCGGGCGCGCTCGGCGTGCCCGCCGTGTCCGTGCTCATGGAAGACGTCGTCCCCTCGATCGGATGCCCTGACCCGATGGCTCAGCGTATCCGGGGACGCCGCTGGTCAGCGACCGATTTGCCGCCTGCTCACGCGGCGCAGCCGGCGGCGCTGCGAGGGGTCGAGCATCAGGTAGGCGGCGGCGGGCACGCCCACGATGATGAGCACGACCGCCCAGAACGGCAGCCAGATGAGCAGGAACAGCCCGACGGCCACTCCCCCGATGGCGATCTTCGCGCGATTGGACATCTCCCCGACTCCTGTTCCTGGCTCCCGCACGCGGTGGGCCTCGCCCGCCGCGGCCGCGCGCGGGCGGCCCGCGACGCGCCTCACCGTGTCTACCCAGTGGAACGCGCCGCGGACCGTCCCGGTTCCCCTTCCGTCCGGTCAGCCCAGCTCGGCCGCCGGGTCGAAGGCGGGCCTCGGCGCCGCGGGCCCGGTCGCCGCCTGGGTGCGGGCGGCCCGTCCGGCCGGGGCGGGCGCCCCGGCGCGCAGCGCCGCCGCGCCGCCGGTCAGCGGCAGCCGCAGCACCGAGCGCGAGAGGTCCACCGACACCGTCGGCGTGGTGTCGGGCGGCAGGATCAGTCCGCCGTCGGTGCCCGCGACGATCAGCGCGAGCCGGTGGCCGGCCGGCACCACGTGGTCGGTGGCGGCGAGCTGGATCGTCATGGTGTAGGGCCGGCCCGGGGTCAGCGGCACGCCGTGCGACAGCGACGCGTAGTGGCCGAGGTCGGCCCAGCCGCGGCTGAAGACGGTGTGGTCGACGGACTCCTTGTCGGCGGAGGTGTCCAGGAAGCAGGCGCTGTCCCCAGCGGTGCTCTCGCCGTAGCAGGAGCGGGTGCTGCCGGTGGTGATGCCCTCGCCGCCGCCGAGGTAGTCGCGGATGACGGCCGGGCCGAGGTCCACCAGGACCGCCGACAGGTGGGCGCTGGTCGTGGTCGACGTGGCGGTGACGGTGAAGGTGCCGCTGCCGGAGATCCGCAGGTCCTTGGTCAGCACGCCGGTGGTGAAGGCGGTCTTGGCCGCGGTCGCGGTGTCCGCGGCGGCGGCCCAGTCCTCCTCCCACAGGTTCGGGTCGTCGGTGAAGGACTCGGTGGCGGCGGAGGCGGCGCCGGAGGACGCGGGACCGGCGGACGCCGCGCCCGGATGCGTGCCGAGGGTGCCGAGCCCGGCGGTGGCGGTCGGGCCGAGCGCCAGCGCGGTGTCGCGGGTGCCGGGGGCCGGCCAGACCGGGTCGGTGGTCCAGGTGTCGACGCTCCGCTCGATGTCGGCCATCGGCTCGCGCTGGATGCCGTTGTCCACGCCGAGCAGGTAGTGGTCGAACCAGCGCTGGAGGGTGGCGACCCAGGGGCCGCGCCGGTAGTCGAAGGGGTCGACGTGCCCGGTCTGCGACAGCCACACCTTGCGCTGCACGCCGTGCGCGGCCAGCGCGGTCCACCACTGGCCGAAGTGCTTGGTGCGCACGTTGAGGTCCTGCATGCCCTGGACGGCGAAGACGCTGGCGCGGACCTTGCCGGCGTCCTTGACGTAGTCGCGCTCGGTCCAGAACGGCGTCCAGTCGCCGGAGCGCGGCGAGCCGTCGGCGATCTTCTGCTGCTCGGGGCCGCAGGCGGCGCGGGCGCTGTCGCTCTCCACCGTGTCCGACAGCCACTCGGGGCCGTCCTGCAGCGGCGCGCCCTGGTGGAAGTAGTAGTCGTACCAGGAGGAGATGGCGCTGATCGGCACGATCGTCCGCAGGCCCGCGACGCCGGTCGCGGCGACGCCGTTGGCGATGGTGCCGTCCCAGCTCTTGCCGATCATGCCGACGGCGCCGTCGGTCCAGCCGGCCGTCACCGCGCTGCCGCCGGAGCGGGCGCTGTAGCCCTTGGCGCGGCCGTTCAGCCAGTCGACGACGGCCTTGGCCGACTGCACGTCGGACCGTCCGCCGACGTCCACGCAGCCGTCGGAGCGGTTGGTGCCGGCCAGGTCGACCAGCACGGTCGCGTAGCCGCGCGGCACGAAGTAGTTGTCGTAGAACAGCGGGGCCTGGACGATGTCCCCGGCCGCGTCGTAGGTCTTGACCTGGCCCTCGTTGCCGCGCCCGCAGCAGGAGTAGTATGGGCTCGCGTCCATGATGACCGGCACCTTGCGGCCGGCCGCGGCGGGCTCGGCGGGCCGGACGATGTCGACGGCCACGCGGTCGGTGTGCCCGTCGCCGTCGTAGTCGAGGCCGGTGTCGACCCACACGGCCTCACGGATGGCGTCGGCGTAGGAGTAGAGGGGCCGGCTCAGCCCGTCGCGCACGGTCCCGGTGTGCGCCGGGTCGGCCGCGTGCGCGGTGGCGGGGACGGTCAGCACGGCCGCGAGTGCGGCGAGTACGGCCGCCACGACGGGGATCATCCACGTGATGCGGGGTGTCCGCGTTCTTGAGGTCACCGGCCGAGGCTACCCCTGGCAAGGTCACGTCAAAAGCTTGCGCGGACCGGCACGGCGCGCCGCGCGGGCGGCGCGCCGCAAGGTCCCGGCGGCCGCCCGTGCGGGGCGGGCCGGGCGGCGCCGCGCGGCGGGCGGCCGCGCGGACGCCGCGGTCCGGGGTGCGGAAGGCGCCGCGGGGCCGCGCTACTTGCCGCCGGTCAGCCCGGCGCGGCGCAGCGCGTCGGCCATCGCGCCGCCGGGGGCCGGACGGTCCTGCCCGCCGCCCCTGCGTCCGCCCTGCTGCCCCTGGCCGCCGCCCTGCCTGCCCTGACCGCCCTGGCCGCCCTGCCCTCCGCGGCCGCCCTGCCGGGGCGGGTTGCCGCGCCGCTCGCCGGCGCCGCGCCGGTCCCCGCCGCGGTCCCGGTCGCCGCGCGGCGCGCGCGCCTCGTCCTCCAGCCGCAGCGTCAGCGAGATCCGCTTGCGCGGCAGGTCCACGTCCAGCACCTTGACCCGCACGATGTCGCCGGACTTGACCACGTCGTGCGGGTCGGAGACGTAGGAGTCGGACAGCGCCGAGACGTGCACCAGGCCGTCCTGGTGCACACCGACGTCGACGAACGCGCCGAACGCCGCGACGTTGGTGACCACGCCCTCCAGCAGCATCCCGGGGCGCAGGTCCTTCATCTCCTCCACGCCCTCCTTGAAGGCCGCGGTTCTGAAGGCGGGGCGCGGGTCGCGGCCGGGCTTCTCCAGTTCGGCGAGGATGTCGGTGACCGTCGGCAGGCCGAAGGAATCGTCCACGAAGTCGCGCGGCGAAAGGGTGCGCAGCACCGTCGAGTTGCCGATCAGCGAGGGCACGTCCGCGCCCGCGGCGGCGCTGATCCGGCGCACCACCGGGTAGGCCTCGGGGTGCACGCTGGAGGCGTCCAGCGGGTCGTCGCCGCCCTGGATGCGCAGGAAGCCGGCGCACTGCTCGTACGCCTTGGGGCCCAGCCGGGCGACCTCCTTGAGGTCCTTGCGGGTGCGGAAGGGGCCGTTGGCGTCGCGGTGGGCGACGATGTTGGCGGCCAGGCCCTCGGTGATGCCGGAGACGCGGCGCAGCAGCGGCGCGGAGGCGGTGTTGACGTCCACGCCCACGCCGTTGACGCAGTCCTCGACCACCGCGTCCAGCGAGCGCGACAGCTTCAGCTCGGACAGGTCGTGCTGGTACTGCCCGACGCCGATGGACCGCGGGTCGATCTTGACGAGTTCGGCCAGCGGGTCCTGGAGCCGGCGGGCGATGGAGACCGCGCCGCGCAGCGACACGTCCAGCTCCGGCAGTTCGGCCGAGGCGTAGGCGGAGGCGGAGTAGACCGAGGCGCCGGCCTCGGACACCACGGCCTTGGTGAGCTTCAGTTCGGGGTGCCGCTTGATCAGGTCGGCGGCCAGCCTGTCGGTCTCGCGGGAGGCGGTGCCGTTGCCGATGGCGATGAGGTCGACGCGGTGGGCCGCGGCCAGCCGGGCCAGCGAGGCGAGCGAGTCGTCCCAGCGGTTGCGCGGGGCGTGCGGGTAGATGGTGTCGGTGGCCACCACCTTGCCGGTGCCGTCGACCACGGCGACCTTCACACCGGTGCGCAGGCCCGGGTCCAGGCCCATGGTGGCGCGGGTGCCGGCCGGCGCGGCGAGCAGCAGGTCGCGCAGGTTGGCGGCGAAGACGCGGACCGCCTCGTCCTCGGCCTGCTGGCGCAGCTGGACCCGCAGGTCGATGCCGAGACGGACCAGGAAGCGGGTGCGCCAGGCCCAGCGCACGGTGTCGGCGAGCCACTTGTCGGCGGGCCGGCCGCGGTCGGCGATGCCGAAGCGCTGGGCGATGGTCCGCTCGTAGCTGCTGGGTCCCTCGGTGGGCTCCTCCGGCTCCAGGGTGAGGTCGAGGACCTCCTCCTTCTCGCCGCGCAGCATCGCCAGCACGCGGTGCGAGGGCAGCTTGGTGAAGGGCTCGGCGAAGTCGAAGTAGTCGGAGAACTTCGCGCCGCTCTCCTCCTTGCCCTCGCGCACCGCCGCCACCAGCCGGCCGCGGCCCCACATCCGGGTGCGCAGCTCGCCGACCAGGTCGGCGTCCTCCGAGAAGCGCTCGGTGAGGATGGCGCGGGCGCCGTCCAGGGCGGCGGCCGCGTCCGGCACGCCCTTGTCCGCGTCGACGTAGCCGCCGGCCTGCTGCTGGGGGTCGAGGCCGGGGTCGGCGAGCAGCGCGTCGGCGAGCGGTTCGAGGCCGGCCTCGCGGGCGATCTGCGCCTTGGTGCGGCGCTTGGGCTTGTACGGGAGGTAGATGTCCTCCAGCCGGGCCTTGGAGTCGGCGGCCATGATCTGCGCCCTGAGCGCGTCGTCCAGCTTGCCCTGGGACTCGATCGACTCCAGCACCGCGGCGCGGCGTTCGTCGAGTTCGCGCAGATAGCGCAGCCGCTCCTCCAGGGTGCGCAACTGCTCGTCGTCCAGGGTGCCGGTGGCCTCCTTGCGGTAGCGGGCGATGAAGGGCACCGTCGCGCCGCCGTCGAGCAGGTCGACGGCCGCCCGCACCTGTCCCTCGCGTACGCCCAGTTCCCCGGCGATCCTGGCTTCCACCGACATGTTGCCGCTGATGGTCCCGCTCCTCGGCTCGGCTCGTGCTGACGTCCCCTGCATCGTAGACGGCGGCGGGCGCGCGGGCGGTGAGGCCGGGGGCACTCGCGCGGGCCGGGCCGCCGCCCGGCCGCGGTCACACCAGCGGCTTGTCGAACCAGTGGTCGGCGTACGGGCTGTCGTTGTACGCCGCGATCTCGCGGTAGCCGTGCCGGGCGTACAGGGCGCGCGCCTCGACCAGGTCCGCGCGGGTGTCCAGGCGGATGCGGCGGGCGCCCAGCACCTCGCGCGCGACGGTGTGCGCGGTGGTGATCAGCAGGTCGGCCACCCCGCGGCCGCGGGCCGGCGGCAGCACGAACATCCGGGTCAGCTCGGCGGTGTCCGGGTCCAGCACGCGCAGTCCCACGCAGCCGCCGGGCGCGCCGCCGCGGCGCGCCACCAGGAACTCCCCGCCGGGCAGCACCAGATCGTCGCTGGGCTCCTCGGCGAGCACCTGGTCGACCTCGGCGTCGTCGGTGGGCCGGCCGTGGTAGCGCTCGATCAACTCGGTGTAGTAGCCGCGCAGCAGGGCCGCGGACTCGGGGGCGGTCACGGGGTGCGGGGCGACGGTCCAGCCGGCCGCCCGCGTGCGGGTCGTCGTCACGGCGCCCATGGTGGCAGTGGACGGGTGGGGTTATCCCCCGGTTTTCCGGCCGGTCGGCCCCCGCAGCGGCCGGGTGGGAGCGCCATGGCCGCGGCGGGCGGCCGTCCATAGCGTCGTGGGTGCGGCCGGGTCAGGCCGCGATCACGTTCGATCCCCTTGTCCGCGCTGCCCGAGGAGCACCCGTGCCCGCTTCCGCCTCCGCCGTCCCCGGCCCCGTGCTCGACCGCCCGGTGGCGCCGCCGCCACCCCCGGCCTCGGCGCGGGAGCGGGGCGGCGGCAGCGAGTTCGCGCCGCTGCTGCGGCAGGTCCGCGAGGCCGGGCTGCTGCGCCGCCGGCCCGGCTGGTACGCGGGGATGATCGCGGCGAACGCGGTGGCGGTGGCCGCGGTGTGGTCGGCGGTGGTGCTGGTCGGCGCCACGGGCTCGTGGTGGGTGCTGGCGCTGGCGGTGCCCGCGGCCGTGCTGTCGGCGCGCACCGGGTTCATCGGGCACGACGCGGGACACCGGCAGATCGCCGCGGGCGCGGGCGCGAACCGGGCGCTCGCGCTGCTGCACGGCAATCTGCTGCTGGGCATGGGCGCGGGCTGGTGGACGGACAAGCACAACCGGCACCACGCCAACCCCAACCACGTGGGCAAGGACCCGGACGTGGAGGTGGGCGCGCTGGTGTGGACGCGGGCGCAGGCGGTGCGGCGCGAGGGGTTCGCGCGGTGGCTGGCCGGGTACCAGGCGTGGCTGTTCCTGCCGATGCTGCTGCTGGAGGGCTTCGCGCTGAAGGTGGCGAGCCTCCGCGACCTGCCGCGGATGCCGTGGCGCGAGCGGCTGGTCGAAGGCGGCCTGCTGCTGGCGCACCTGGCGGCCTACGCGGCGCTGCTGAGCGTGATGCCGCCGGCCCAGGCGGTGCTCTTCGCGCTGCTGCACCACGGCCTGTTCGGCCTGCACCTGGGCCTGTCGTTCGCGCCCAACCACAAGGGGATGGCGATGCCCGAGGAGGGCGCGCGCTGGGGACATCTGCGCCGCCAGGTCCTCACCTCGCGCAACGTGCGCGGCAACCCGGTGACGGACTTCATGCTGGGCGGACTCAACTACCAGATCGAGCACCACCTGATGCCGAGCCTGCCCCGGCCGCACCTGCGGCTGGTGCGGCCGCTGGTGCGGGAGCACTGCGCCCGCCTCGGCGTCCCGTACACCGAGACGGGCCTGTGGGACTCCTACGCCCAGGCGTTCGCGCACATGCACCGGGTGGGCGCGCCGCTGCGGCGCGGGTGAGGCCGCCGGCCCTTCGGCGGGCCGGGCCTCACAGATGCGCGGGGCGGGCGCGGCCGTAGAGCCAGGTGGCGAAGAGCGGCGTGAGGTTCTTGCCGGTGAAGTCGGCGCAGAACGCGGTGAACTCCTGGGTGGAGGCGTTGCCGTAGGCGTGGGCGGCCGGCCAGGCGCGCAGCATGCGGAAGAACGCCTTGTCGCCGAGCGCCCGGCGCAGTTCGTGCAGCACGAGCGCGCCGCGGCCGTAGACGGCGGGCGCGAAGACCTGCTTGGCGTCGGGCGAGGCGGGCGCGAACGCCCAGTTGTCGGCGTCGGCGAAGGCGGCCTGCGCGCTCTGCTCCTCGGTGGCCGCGCCCTCGTGGTCCTTCCACAGCCACTCGGTGTACGTGGCGAAGCCCTCGTTCAGCCAGATGTCCTGCCAGTTGTGCGGGGTGACCCAGTCGCCGAACCACTCGTGGGACAGTTCGTGCACGAGCGTGGTGACCGGGACCGCGGGCGTTCCCTCGTTGCCGGGGAACGTGGGCCGGTTCTGGGTCTCCAGCGCGTAGCCGCCCTGCCGGTCGCCGAGGCGGGCGACGACGGCGCCGGTGGAGGAGAACGGGAACGGGCCGAAGAGGCTGCTCTCCCAGTCGACGATCTCCGGGATGCGGGCCAGCGACGCGGCCGTCTGCGGGTCGTTCGAGCGCGGGTCGACCGCGGTGTACACCGGCAGCCCGCTCGCGGTGCGGGAGCGCTGGACGGTGTAGTCGCCGATGGCGACGGTGGCGAGGTAGGTGGCCATCGGCTGGCCGACGTGCCAGTGGAAGGCGGTGCGGCCGCCGGGCCGGGGCGCGGTCCCGGCGAGTTCGCCGTTGGCGACGACGGTCATCGGGTGCGGCACGGTGACGGTGATGTCGTAGGCCGCCTTGTCGGAGGGGTGGTCGTCGCCGGGGAACCAGGCCATCGAGCCGACCGGTTCGCCGAGGGCGAGCGCGCCGCCGTCGTCGGTGTGGAACCACCCCTCCTGCGAGCCGTCGGGGTCGGTCAGCAGCCTGGGCACGCCCTCGTACGCGACGGTGGTCTCGAAGCGGTGTCCCGCGGGCAGCGGCTGCTCCGGGGTGACGACGAGTTCCGTGCCCTTGCGGGAGAAATCCGCGGACTGCCCGCCGACCGTCACCGAGGTCACCGTCAGCCCGGACAGGTCCAGGTCGAAGGCGGTCAGCGGCTCGCGCGCGGTGGCGGTCAGCTCGGCGGTGGCCTCGATCCGGCCGGACGGCGGGTCGTAGGACAGGTCGAGCCCGTAGTGGCCGACGTCGTAGCCGCCGTTGCCGGCGGTCGGGAACAGCGGGTCGCCGACGCCGGGCGAGCCGTTCACCGGGGCCGCGGCGCCGTCGGCGCAGGCCGCGAGGCAGCAGGCGAGGAGCAGGACGACGAGGAGGCGCAGGGGGCGGGGACGCACCGGGACAGCGTACGGGCCGGCGGGCCGGGGGGGGGGGGTGGGGCCCCCCCCCCCCCGGGGGGGGGGGCGCCCCCCCCGCGCGTTCGGGAAGTGGTTGAATCCTTGTAC
>JAJSZB010000044.1:0-2303 GCA_050613715.1 Streptomyces sp. IBSBF 3018 | reverse complement strand
GGGAGGGGAGGGGGGGGGGGGGGGGGGGGGGCGGGCGCCCGGCCCCCCCCCCCCGGGCCGGTTCCCTCAGCCCTTCGCGTCGTCGGTGAAGCGGCCGCCCTCCTCGGCCGTGCGCACCAGCAGCTCCGGCGGGGCGAACCTGTCGCCGTAGGCGGCGGCCAGCTCCCGGGCGCGCGCGGCGAATCCGGCCGGGCCGCCCTCGTAGCCGTTGATGTACTGCAGGACGCCGCCGGTCCAGGCGGGGAAGCCGATGCCGAGGATCGACCCGATGTTGGCGTCGGCGACCGAGGTCAGGACGCCTTCCTCCAGCAGCCGCACGGTGTCCAGCGACTCCGCGAACAGCATCCGCTCCTGCATGTCGCGGAACGGGATCCGCGCGTCCGGCCGGCCGAAGTGCTCGGCCAGGCCCGGCCACAGGCCGGTGCGCCGGCCGTCGGCGTAGTCGTAGAAGCCGGCGCCGCCGCTGCGGCCGGTGCGGCCGAACTCGTCGACCATGCGGTCCACGACCCGCTCGGCCGGGTGCTCCTGCCAGGTGTCGCCGGCCGCCTCGGCCGCGGCGCGCGCCTCGCGGCGGATCTTGCGCGGCAGCGTCAGGGTCAGCTCGTCCAGCAGCGACAGCACCTTCGCCGGGTAGCCGGCCTGCGCGGCGGCCTGTTCGACGGAGGCGGCCGGCAGTCCCTCGCCGATCATCGCGACGCCCTCGTCGATGAAGCGGCCGATCACCCGGGAGGTGAAGAAGCCGCGCGAGTCGTTGACGACGATCGGCGTCTTGCGGATCTGCCGCACCAGGTCGAAGGCGCGGGCCAGCGCCTCGTCGCCGGTCCGCCGTCCGCGGACGATCTCCACCAGCGCCATCTTGTCGACCGGCGAGAAGAAGTGCAGGCCGACGAAGTCCCCCTGGCGCCGCACGCCCTCGGCGAGGAGCGAGACCGGCAGGGTGGAGGTGTTGGTGCACAGCAGCGCGTCCGGCGCGACGACCGACTCGATCTCCTGGAAGACCTTGTGCTTGAGCGCCGCGTCCTCGAAGACCGCCTCGATGACCGCGTCGCAGCCGGCCAGGTCCGCGGGGTCGGCGGTGGGGGTGATCCTGGCCAGCAGCGCGTCGCGCTTGGCGGGCGTGGTGCGGCCCTTGGCGAGCGCCTTGTCCAGCAGCCCGGCCGAGTAGGCCTTGCCGCGCTCGGCGGCCTCCAGTGTCACGTCCTTCAGCACGACGTCGATGCCGGCCCGGGCGCAGGAGTACGCGATGCCCGCGCCCATCATCCCGGCGCCGAGCACCGCGACCTTGGTCACCTGCCGCGACGGCAGGCCGGAGGGCCTGCTGGCGCCGGAGTTGACCGCCTGCATGTCGAAGAAGAACGCCTGGATCATGTTCTTCGAGGTGGGTCCGCAGGCGAGTGCGGTGAAGTAGCGGGCCTCGATCGTGAACGCGGTGTCGATGTCGACCTGGGAGCCCTCCACCGCGGCGGCCAGGATGTCGCGCGGCGCCGGGTAGGGCGCGCCGGCCAGCTGCTTGCGCAGGTTCGCGGGAAACGCGGGGAGGTTGGCGGCGAAGGCGGGGCTCTTGGGGGTGCCGCCGGGGATCTTGTATCCGGGCACGTCCCAGGGCTGCCTGGCCTCGGGGTTGGCGTCGATGAAGGCGCGTGCGGCGGCGAACAGGGCGTCGCGGTCGGCGGCGACCTCGTGGACCAGCCCGGCCTCGGCCGCGTGCCGCGCGCTGTACTGGCGGCCCTGGAGCAGCACCTTGAGCAGCGCGTCGGCGATGCCGAGCAGCCGTACGGTGCGCACCACACCGCCGCCGCCGGGCAGCAGGCCGAGCGTCACCTCGGGGCAGCCGATCTTCGTCCCCGGGGCGTCCAGCGCGACGCGGTGGTGGCAGGCCAGCGCGATCTCGTAACCGCCGCCGAGCGCCGCGCCGTTGATCGCGGCGACGACGGGCACGCCGAGGGTCTCCAGGCGGCGCAGAGCGCCCTTGATGCGCATCGAGCCGGCGAAGACCTGCTCGGCGCTCTCGGGGGTGGCGCGGATCAGGTCGCGCAGGTCGCCGCCGGCGAAGAAGGTCTTCTTGGCGGAGGTGACGATGACGCCGCGGATCTGCCCGGCCGCCGCCTCCAGCCGGTCCAGCGTGGCGTCGAGGGAGTCGGCGAAGGCGGCGTTCATGGTGTTGGCGGACTGGCCGGGGTCGTCCAGGACGAGGGTGACGACGCCGTCGGCGTCCTGCTCCCAGCGGATGGTGGTGGACTCGCTCATGGTCTGCTGGCTCCGTTGGACCCGGTGAGGGCGCGGTCGAGGGCGGGGGTGCGGGG
>JAJSZB010000449.1:0-5348 GCA_050613715.1 Streptomyces sp. IBSBF 3018 | reverse complement strand
CCCCCCCCCCCCCCCCCCCCCCCCCCCCCCCCCCCCCCCCCCCCCCCCCCCCCCCCCCCCCGGACCCGCGAACCGGTCCGGCCCCGCGACGTTCCAGTGGACCGGTCGGGACCGGACCGGCGCTGGCCAGCGGCGTCACCACGGCGGGGTCCTGACCGGCAGGTCGCCGCCTCCCGGCGCGCCGACGGCCCGGGGACCCGTCCCGCCGCACCCGCGCCACCGCGGCAGCGCACCGGCGCTCGGCAGTCCGAGCCGGCTGGCCCCAGCGCGGCAGCGATGCACCGCGGCGTCACCCCGCGAAGCCGACCGCGCAGACGTCACCCGCGCCGGCGTCGCCGCAAGACGCTCACCGCGCCAAAGCCGACCGGACCACGCCCGCCGGGCCAAGCCCACCCCGCTCGGCAATCCGAGCCGGCCGGCCCCAGCACGGCAGCAATGCACCGCGGCGTCACCCCGCGAAGCCCACCCCGCGAAGCCGACCGCGCAGACGTCACCCGCGCCGGCGTCGCCGCAGGACGCTCACCGCGCCAAGCCGACCGGACCACGCCCGCCGGACCAATCCCACCGCAGGGGCTACTGCGCGAAGCCCGCCACGATGCGCACCTGCCCGTCCTTCTCCTCGACCAGTGCGAGGAAGCGCCCGTCGGGGGCGAAGGCGGCGTGCGGGCCGGGCGCCAGGGGGGGCGCGGCGATGCGGACGCCGTGGCCGAGCAGCCGCGCCTGGTCCGCGTCCACGTCCCAGCGCGGGAAGGCCGCCGCGGCGGCCTCCTCGATGGGCAGGACCCCGTAGGACTCCTCCAGTTGCTCCAGCGTGCGCGCGGCCTCGACCCGGTAGGGGCCGACCCGGGTGCGCCGCAGCGCGGTGAGGTGGCCGCCGGTGCCGAGCGCGGCGCCGAGGTCGCGGGCGAGCGCCCTGATGTACGTGCCGGAGGAGCAGACCACCGTGACGTCCAGGTCCAGCACCCCGGCCGGGTCCTGCGGCCTGCGCAGTCCGGCGACGGTGAAGGAGTGCACGGTCACCGGCCGGGCGGCCAGCTCGAACTGCTCGCCCTCCCGTACCCGGGTGTAGGACCGCACCCCGTTGACCTTGATCGCGCTGACCTTGGACGGCACCTGCTGGATCGGGCCGGTGAGCGCGGCGATGCCGGCGTCGACGGCCTCCCGGGTGACGTCCGTCGCCGGGGCGGTCGCAGTAACCTCGCCCTCGGCGTCGTCGGTGACGGTGCTCTGGCCGAGCCGGATCGTCGCCTCGTACTCCTTCTCGGTGAGGGCGAGGTGGCCGAGCAGCCGGGTGGCCTTCTCGACGCCGATCACCAGGACGCCGGTGGCCATCGGGTCCAGCGTGCCGGCGTGGCCGACCCGCCGGGTCCCGGCCAGCCGCCGCATCCGCGACACCACGCCGTGCGAGGTCAGTCCGCCGGGCTTGTCCACGATCACCAGGCCGGACGCGCTGACCTGCCGCGTCCGGCCGTCCGTACGGCGGCTCATGCCTGTGCGGGACCGCCCTCTTCGCGGGCCGCGGGTCCGGACCCGGACCCGGAGCCCGACGCGGACTCGTCGTCCGGACCGTCCTCCTCGTCCGAGGCGGCCGATGCAGCCGATGCGGCCGATGCACCCTCGTCGTCCAGGGCGGTCTCGTCGTCCAGAGCGGCCTCGTCGTCCTCGTCCGCGGCCGGCTTGCGGTACGGATCGGCGTCGCCCGCGTACTGCGCGTCCGTCGCGGTCTTGCGGACCTCCTCGTCGGCCGCGCGGGCCTTGGCGAGCAGGTCGTCGATGGTGCGGGCGTTGTCGGGCAGGGCGTCGGCGACGAAGGCCAGCGTCGGCGTGAAGCGCACGCCGGTCTGCCGTCCGACCTCCGAGCGGAGCACGCCCTTGGCGCTCTCCAGGGCGGCGGCCGAGGCGGCGCGCTCCTCGTCGTCGCCGTAGACCGTGTAGAAGACCGTCGCCTCCCGCAGGTCGCCGGTCACCCGGGTGTCGGTGATCGTCACGTAGCCGAGCCGCGGGTCCTTGATGCGGCGCTGCAGCGTCTCCGCGACCACGACCCGGATGCGGTCCGCCAGCTTTCGCGCCCGCGCGGTGTCGGTCATCGTCTTCTTCTCTCTCAGTCGATCTGTCGATCTGTCGGCGGAACCGGTGCGACCGGCCCGGCCGGCCGGTTCGCCGTGCGGTCCCGGTGCGCCCGGTCACGCCGCCGGCCGTCGCGGCCGGCGGTCAGTCGTCGTCCCCGTGGATGCGCTGCCTGGCCGACAGCAGGTCCACCTCGGGACGGGCGACCATCCACCGCTCGCACCGGTCCAGCACGTCCTTCACGTGTCCGAGGTCGCCGGACACCACCGCGAGGCCGATCTCGGCCCGCCGGTAGAGGTCCTGCTCCCCCGTCTCGGCCACGCTGACCGCGAACCTGCGGTGCAGCTCGGCCACGATCGGCCGGATCACCGACCGCTTCTCCTTCAACGACCGTACGTCCCCCAGGAGCAGGTCGAAACGCGCAGTGCCCGCATACATGGGTACGACGGTACAGGCGACGGCCGGGGCCGATCGACGGGATTTCCACCCGCCGACCGGCCCCGGCCTGGGCCCTTCGGCCCGATGCCGCGTGTCAGCCGCGCGGCTTCTCGCGCATCTCGTACGTCGCGATGACGTCGTCGATCTTGATGTCGTTGTAGTTGCCGAGGTTGATACCGCCCTCGTAACCCTCACGAATCTCGGTGACGTCGTCCTTGAAGCGGCGCAGGCCCTCGATGGTGAGGTTCTCCGCGATGACCTTGCCGTCGCGCAGCAGGCGGGCCTTGGTGTTCCGCCTGACCTCGCCGGAGCGGACCAGCACACCGGCGATGTTGCCGAGCTTGGAGGAGCGGAAGACCTCGCGGATCTCGGCGGTGCCGAGCTCCACCTCCTCGTACTCCGGCTTGAGCATCCCCTTGAGCGCCGCTTCGATCTCCTCGATGGCCTGGTAGATCACCGAGTAGTAGCGGACGTCCACACCCTCGCGCTCGGCCATCTGCGCGGCACGGCCGGCCGCGCGGACGTTGAAGCCGATCACGATGGCGTCGGAGCCGGTCGCCAGGTCGATGTCCGACTCGGTGACCGCACCCACACCGCGGTGCAGGACCCGGATGTCGACCTCGTCGCCGACGTCGAGCTGGAGCAGCGAGGACTCCAGGGCCTCGACCGATCCGGACGCGTCGCCCTTGATGATGAGGTTGAGTTCCTGCACCAGGCCGGCCTTGAGCGCCTCGTCCAGGTTCTCCAGGGAGAACCTGACGCCCTTGCGGGCGAAGCGGACGTTGCGCTCGCGGGCCGCGCGCTTCTCGGCGATCTGCCGGGCGGTGCGGTCCTCGTCGACGACCAGGAAGTTGTCGCCGGCGCCGGGCACGTTGGTCAGACCGAGGACGAGCACCGGAGTCGACGGGGTCGCCTCCTCCACGTTCTCGCCCTTGTCGTCGAGCATGGCGCGCACGCGGCCGTAGGCGTCGCCGACGACCATGGTGTCGCCGACCCGCAGGGTGCCGCGCTGGACCAGGACGGTCGCCACGGCGCCGCGGCCCTTGTCCAGGTGGGCCTCGATCGCGATGCCCTGGGCGTCCTGCTCCGGGTTGGCCCGCAGGTCGAGCGAGGCGTCCGCGGTGAGGATCACCGCTTCGAGCAGCTCGTCGATGTGCAGGCCCTGCTTGGCGGAGATGTCGACGAACATGGTGTCGCCGCCGTACTCCTCGGCCACCAGCCCGAACTCGGTGAGCTGACCGCGCACCTTGGTCGGGTCGGCGCCCTCGACGTCGATCTTGTTGACCGCGACCACGATCGGCACCTCGGCCGCCTTGGCGTGGTTGAGCGCCTCGATCGTCTGCGGCATCACACCGTCGTTGGCCGCGACCACCAGGATCGCGATGTCGGTGGACTTCGCACCGCGGGCACGCATGGCGGTGAACGCCTCGTGGCCGGGGGTGTCGATGAAGGTGATCCTGCGCTCTTCACCGTTGACGTCGGTGGCGACCTGGTAGGCGCCGATGTGCTGGGTGATGCCGCCGGCCTCGCCCGCGACCACGTTGGTCTTGCGGATCGCGTCGAGCAGGCGGGTCTTGCCGTGGTCGACGTGACCCATCACGGTGACCACCGGCGGACGCGGCTGCAGGGCCTCGTCGCCGCCCTCGTCCTCGCCGAACTCGATGTCGAAGGACTCGAGCAGCTCGCGGTCCTCCTCCTCCGGGCTGACGATCTCCAGCACGTAGTTCATCTCGCCGGCGAGCAGCTCCAGGGTGGAGTCCGACACCGACTGGGTGGCCGTGACCATCTCGCCGAGGTTCAGCATCACCTGGACGAGCGACGCCGGGTTGGCGTTGATCTTCTCGGCGAAGTCGGTGAGGGAGGCGCCGCGCGACAGCCGCACGGTCTGGCCGTTGCCGCGGGGCAGCAGCACGCCGCCCACGGACGGGGCCTGCATGGCCTCGTACTCCTGGCGCCGCTGGCGCTTGCTCTTGCGTCCGCGCGCCGGACGGCCGCCGGGGCCGCGACCGAACGCGCCCTGCGTGCCGCCGCGTCCGCCCGGACCGCCGGGACGGCCGCCGAAGCCGCCGGGACGCGGGCCGAAGCCACCGCCGCCGCCGGGGGCGCCGCCGCCGGGACGACCGCCGAAGCCGCCGCCACCGCCGCCGGGACGACCGCCGCCGCCGGGACCGGCGGGACGGCCGGCGAAGCCGCCGCCGCCCGGACGCCCGCCGGGACCGCCGGAGCGTCCGCCGGGACCGCCGGGACGACCGCCCGGGCCGCCGGGACGGCCGCCGGGGCCGCCGGTGGAGGACGGGCGCTGCGGCATCATGCCGGGGTTCGGGCGCGGGCCCGCGGACTGCGGGCGGGGCATGCCGCCGGGCGAGGGACGGCCCGCGCCGGGACCGCCCTGGCCGCCGGGCGCACCCGGACGGGGGGCGCCGCCGGGACGCGGAGCGCCGCCGCCGGGGCCGGCCGGACGCGGTGCGCCGCCCTGGCCGCCGCCGGGACGCGGAGCGCCGCCGGGACGGGGCATGCCCGTGGAGCCGGACGAGGTGAAGGGGTTGTTGCCCGGACGCGGACCGGCCGGACGGCCGCCGCCGGGACGCGGAGCACCGCCCTGACCGCCGGGACGGCCGCCGGGGCGCGGCGAGCCGTCGCGCTGCGGACGGCCTTCGCCGTGACCGCCCTGGCCGCCCTGGCCACCGGCGGCCGGACGGGCCGGACGCGGGCCGGGAGTGGCGCCGGGGCGCGGGCCGGAGGGGGCCGCGGGAGCCGAGCCGCCGGACCCGGACGGGCCGGACTGGCCGGCCGGCGCGGCGGGCGGCGCCTGGAACTCGGCCGCGGGCACCGGGGCCGAGGGG
>JAJSZB010000448.1:0-5497 GCA_050613715.1 Streptomyces sp. IBSBF 3018 | reverse complement strand
CCGCCGCGCCCGCCGCCCACCGTGTCCGCACCCTGCCGGTGTCCCACGGCGTGGTCGACGGCAAGGCGTGGTCGGTGTCGCTGGAGTACTACGCCTACGTCCCCGCCGGCTACGACGCGGACCCGGACCGTACGATCACCGGAGTGGTCTGCCAGCGGATGTACATCGACGGCGTACGCATCGACCACCAGGGCGGCCCCTGGTCGGACTGCTGGGGCGTGACCGGCCCCGACGACACGTACGGGAACGGCGGCACCGGGCTCTGGGGCTTCCAGGACAAAGGGCTGTCCGGCAGCCGGCTGTTCGTCGGCGTCCCGTACCCCGGCGCGGCCCGCGTCGAGGTGACGCTCGACGACGGCACCGTGCTGCGCGACCGCGTCACCACGCTGGCGCACACCGTCTTCGGCGGCTGGGCGGTGGCGATCCCGGACGGCCGCACCATCGACTCCCTCGACACGTACGACGCGGCCGGCGTCCTGATCAGCCACGACACCGACTGGCGGTGACGTCAGGAGTCCGGCGGGAGGACGGCGGGCCACGCGCGGCCGTGGACAACCAGGCGGCCGCCGCGGTGCCGGGACGGTGGGGCGACGACGGCGAGTTCAGCATGTTCGTCGCCGCCCGCTGGCGTGCGCTGACGCACACCGCGTACCTGCTCACCGGCGACTTCCACGAGGCCGAGGACCTGGTGCAGGCGACGCTGGTGCGGGTCTACCCGCACTGGCGGCGGATCCGCCAGGAGACGGCGGAGAGCTATGTCCGCCGCTGCCTGGTCAACACCCACCGCAGCCGCCACCGCAAGCGCAGGATCGTCCACTTCCTGGTGCCGCTGCTGCCGGACTCCGCCTCTCCCGCGGCGGACGCCGACCCGTCCGCCGCGGGGGAGGAGCGCGACGTGCTGTTACGGGCGCTCGCCGATCTCCCGGTGCGCATGCGCACCGTCGTGGTTCTGAGGTACTGGGAGGACCTCAGCGCGGAGGACGTCGCCCGGGCGCTCGGCTGCTCGGTCGGCACGGTCAAGAGTCAGGCGTCCCGCGCGCTGGTGAAGCTGCGGGACCATCCCGCCCTCGCCGGCCACCCGTTGGCCGGCAGACTCGGGGAGTCCCGATGAACCAGCAGGACAGCGAGGGGGACCGCGCCCACGGCGAGCTGCTGCGCGCCGCGTTCACCCGCGCCGTGGACGGCGCCATGCCCTCCTCCGCCCCGGTCGGGCGCATCCTCGCCGCGGGCCGGGCCCGGCGGGCGCGCCGGCGGCTGGCGGCCGTGACCGCCGTCGCCGCGTCGGTGGCGGCCGCGGGCCTGGCCGTACCGCTGTACCGCCTGGCCGGACCGGGGCCGGCGCCGCTGCGGACCGCGCCGGCCGCCCCTGTCACCCGCACCGGGCCGGCGCCCGCCGTCACGTCCGCCTCGCCGGACCCGTCCGGGCCCCTCCGGACCCCGCTGGGCCAGGGGGAGGCGGGCGGTGTGCCGTGGTCGGCGGAGCTGGAGTTCTCCCCGCGGGCCCCGTCCGGGGCGCCGGGACCCATGGTGCTGTGCATGCGGATGCGGATCGGCGGGAGCCTGATCGACGCGAGCGGCGGTCCGTGGGCCGACTGCCAGGCGGTCCAGGGCACCGCCGACCCGGTCTGGCGGGCCGGCGGTGCCGCCCTGTACGGCTTCCAGGACAAGGGGCTATCGGGCCCGCGCATCGTGATCGCCCCCGCGGCCGCCGGCGTCACCACCGCGGTGGTCACCCTCACCGGCGGCGGCACCCTGCACGCGGCCGCCGCCACCGTCCCCGGCACCGCGTACGGCGGCTGGGCGGTGGCCGTCCCCGCCGGCCGGCACATCGCCGCGATCCGCGTGTACGCCGCGGACGGCCGCCTTCTCGGCACGGACACCGGCCTGTACTGATCCGGCAATCCCGCGGGGACCACGGCGTGGCGGCGGCCCCCGCCGGCGGCTCAGCAGTCCGGCGGCGGCTCAGTCCGGCCGGGGCCCGGCCGACCACAGCTCGATGCGGGCCGTGATGTCCGCGAAGTGCTCGGCGATGGAGTCCGCCGCGGCCTGCGGATCGCGCTCCCGTAGCGCCTCCAGCACCTGCCGGTGCTGGCGCACCACGTGCGCGTGGTCCGTGCGCGGCTTGGCCATGTCGGCCTCCAACTGCCGGTAGACGTCCCAGAAAAGGCCGATGAGCTGGAGCACCAGCGCGTTGCCGAGCGGTTCGTAGAGCAGTTCGTGGAACCGCCGGTCGTGGCCGGCCCGTCCCGCGTCGCCGTCCGCCTCCAGCGCGCCCAATTCGGCCTGCAGCAGGTCCAGATCGGCGTCGGACAGCTCCAGCGCCGAGCGCCGGATCAGTCCGCTCTCCAGCAGCGCCCGCACCTCCACGATGTCCAGCAGCGCGCGCGGGTTGTCGCGGCGCACCGCGAGCCGGGAGTGGAAGAGCAGCCCCGGCGCGAGCGAGCGCAGCGCGGTGGTGCCGACGTAGGTGCCGTAGCCGTGCCGGACGTCCACGATGCCCAGCGCCTGCAACCCCTTGAGCGCCTCGCGCACCGAGTTCCGGCTGACGCCGAGCGTGCGCATCAGCTCCGGCTCGGCGGGCAGCGGGTCGCCCGGGTCGAGATCCATGCCCATGACCAGTTCGACGATCTGGTCCTGCACGGAGGGCCGCCGCAGCCGTTCCGGCGGCGACACCGGGGCGGGGGGCTTGCGCTGCGCTGACATGACGCCTACGTTACCGCTCCAGTAGGACGTCGGACATCCTACGTCCTACATCAATCCCGCTCCCGAGGATGCGAGCCCCATGACCGACTCCACGGCCCCGCCGCCGCTGCGCTGGCGGGCCACGCTGGCCGCCCAGGACTGGAAGTCCTTCACCGCCGCATGGCTCGGCTACGCCATGGACGGCTTCGACTTCGTCCTGATCACCCTGGTCCTGACCGAGATCGGCAAGGATTTCCACCTGTCCACCGTGCGCGCCGCGACCTTGGTCTCGGCCGCCTTCGTGTCGCGGTGGTTCGGCGGCCTCGCGATCGGCGCCCTCGGCGACCGCTTCGGCCGGCGCCCGGCGATGCTGCTGAGCATCGGGCTGTACGCGGTCGGCTCGGTGCTGTGCGGCTTCGCCTGGGACTACTGGTCGCTGTTCGCGTTCCGCATGGTCGTCGGGCTCGGCATGGCCGGCGAGTACAGCGCCAGCACCACGTACATCATCGAGAGCTGGCCGCGGCGGATACGCAACACCGCCAGCGGCATGCTGCTGTGCGGCTACCCGATGGGCAGCGTGCTCGCCGCCAAGACGTACGCCTGGGTGGTGCCGCACACGAGCTGGCGGGTGCTGTTCTGGATCGGCGTCGTCCCGGTCGTCCTCGCGATCTACCTGCGCCGCCGGCTGCCCGAGGCCGCCGACTGGGAGCAGGCGAACAAGGCCGGCCGGACCCGGGTGAGCGCCACCGCCCGGCTGTTCGGCGGCCGCGCCAAGCTGTGGACGATCCCCGTCTGCGCGGTGGCCGCCGTCTCGCTGGTCGTGGTGCTGCGCGGCCAGTCCCTCGCGGTGACGCTGGCGCTGGTCGCGGTCGTCACCGCCTGCTTCGTCGCGATGTCCGTACGGTTCGCGCAGCGGCTGTGGCCGGTGGTGGTGGCGCTGATGGTCACCGTGTTCTGCGCGTTCCTGTACTCGTGGCCCATGCAGTCGCTGCTGCCCACCTACCTCAAGACCGACCTGCACTACGACCCCGCCCAGGTCTCCGACGCGCTGCTGTACGCGGGGTTCGGCTACGCGGCCGGGTCGGTGCTGGTCGGCTACCTCGGCGACCGCTTCGGCACCCGCGCCGGGTACGTCGCGATGCTGGTCGCGTCGCTGGCCTTCGTCTACCCGGTGTTCGCGCTCGGCCAGGGCCACACCGCGGCGCTGTGGGTGCTGCTGTTCCTGCTGGTCGGCACCAGCTCCGGCGCGTCCGGCGTGCTGCCCAAGTACGTCAGCGACCACTACCCGATCGAGATCCGCGCCGCCGCGCTCGGATTCAGCTACAACGTCGGCGCGCTGGGCGGCGCGGCCGCGCCGGTGCTCGGCGCCCGGCTCGCCGAGCCGCTCAGCCTGGGCACCGCCATCGGCGTGCTCGCCCTCGGCGTGACCGTGCTGGTCGTGCTGCTGATCGTCTTCGACGTGCCACGGCGGGTGCAGGACTTCGCCGACGCGCGGCACGACGCACGCGAGGCCGGCGGCCCGGACGGTCGCGGCGGGCCGGGCGGGCCGCGCAGACCCGGCGGCCCCGGCGGCGGGGACGACCGGCCGCGCCCGAACCCCGATCCCACGAGTGAGAAGGTCCGATGATCCACGGAGTCGTTCCTCCCCTGTGCACCCCGCTGACCGAGGACCTGGAGGTGGACACCGCGTCGCTCGAACGCCTCACCGGCTTCCAGCTCGACGCCGGCGTGCACGGCCTGTTCGTCGGCGGCTCCACCGGGGAGGTCGCCCAACTGACCGACGAGCAGCGGGACATCGCGCTGCGCACGGTCGTCGCCACGGCCGCGGGACAGGTCCCCGTGCTGGCCGGCGTGATCGACACCGGCACCCGCCGGGTGATCGAGCACGCCCGCCGCGCCGCACGGTCGGGCGCCGACGCGGTGGTGGCCACCGCGCCCTTCTACGTCGGCGTCGCCGAGGGCGAGACGCGGGCCCACTTCGAGGCGCTGCACGCGGCCCTCGACCTGCCCGTCGTGGCCTACGACATCCCGTCCAACGTCGGCCGCAAGCTGCCGCCCGGGCTGCTCGGCGACCTCGCGCGGGCCGGGACGATCGCCGCGGTCAAGGACTCCTCGGGCGACCTGGAGTCCTTCCAGCGGCTGCTGGACGCCGCCGAGGGCACCGGCGCGGCGTGCCTGACCGGCTCCGAGACGCTCGCCGACCTCGCCATGGCGCGCGGCGCGCACGGCATCGTGCCGGGCCTCGGCAACATCGACCCGCACGGCTACGTCCGGCTCCACGCCGCGGCCCGCCGCGGCGACCAGGAGGCGGCCCGCGCCGAACAGCGCCGCCTGACCGCGCTGTTCTTCGCCCTCGTGGAGGTCGCCGACCGCCGCAGGGTGAGCCGGATCTCCGCCGCGCTGGGCGCCTTCAAGGCCGCCCTGGCGCACCGCGGAGTGATCGACCACCCGGCCACGCAGGCCCCGCTGCTGCCGCTGACCGAGGAGGAGTCCCGGGCGGTCGCCGCGGTGCTGGACTCGGCGGGCCTGGGCCCGGTCCGGCGGCCCGACGCGCTGCGGCCAGGGGCGTGACGGGCCCGGGCGGGCCGCCCGGGACCTCCCCGCGGCCGGCGGAACGCGTGCGGCGGCGGTTCGTGAACAGGGCATCGACCTTCAGGAGGCATTCCATGGTGTTCGACCGACGCAGGCTCGTCGTCCTTCCGTTCGCCGCGGGCGCGCTGGCCTGGGCGGGCCGGCCCGCGTCGGCGGCGCAGCCGGGGGGCGGTGTCTTATAAAAAAAAAAGATCCCACGAGAAAACTTGCTTAATATGGGTTT
>JAJSZB010000447.1:0-5502 GCA_050613715.1 Streptomyces sp. IBSBF 3018 | reverse complement strand
GGCTTCCGCCGTCACGGGACCGTCCCTCCCGTCCCGCCCTCCTCGCGCCGTTCCCCGCGCCCCCGGTGGCGCATGTCCGGTATTCGCCGAACGCGCCCTGGGCAGACGGGAGTTGACGCCGGGCATCGGACATGACGTAGTGCGAGCGCAAGATCACGGCATGGTCACGATCAGTACCGCCGCAGCGTAGGGAGCCTTGTCGTGCGCAGGCCCTGGGGCGTAGGACAGAACGCCAACGGGACTGAGGGGATGGCCAGATGCTGACGTTGAGGAAGAGACCACGCACAGATCGCCCGACCCACCGCACTACGCGCATAGCGCTCGCGACCCTCGCCGCGAGCGCTCTCGCGCTGACCGCCGCGGCCTGCGGCGGCGACGGCAAGAAGGACGACGGCGCCAAGAGCTCGCCGTCCGGGTCCACGAGCGCCACGAGCGCCTCGGGCGGCAGCGGCGCCAGTGTCCGGCTGCCGGACCTGCACGGACAGAAGCTCGAAGTCGCCGCGGTCTGGACCGGCCCCGAGCAGCAGAACTTCCAGCGGGTGCTGGACGCGTTCGACAAGCTGACCGGCGCGAAGACCACGTATGTGCCCACCGGTGACAGCCAGTCGACCTTCCTGGGCACGAAGATCGCCGGCGGCGCGCCGCCGGACGTGGCGTTCCTCGCGCAGAACGGCGTGCTGCACCAGTTCGCCGACAAGGGCTGGCTCAAGCCGCTGGGCCCGGAGGCCCAGGCGCAGTTGAAGGCGAACTTCTCCACCGGCTGGCAGCAGCTGGGCGCGTGGAAGGGCACTCAGTACGGTGTCTACGCCAAGGCCGCGAACAAGTCGCTGATCTGGTACAACTCCGCCGCGTTCGCCAACGCGGGGGTGAGCGCGCCCAAGACGTGGGCGGACTTCCTGAAGACCGCGGAGACCGTCTTCGAGTCCGGCACCGCGCCGGTGTCGATCGGCGGCGCGGACGGCTGGACGCTCACCGACTGGTTCGAGAACGTCTACCTCTCGCAGGCCGGCCCGGCCAAGTACGACCAGCTGGCCGCGCACAAGATCAAGTGGACCGACCCCTCGGTGAAGACCGCGCTGACCACGCTGGGCCAGCTGTTCGGCAAGAAGGACCTGATCGCCGGCGGCACCAAGGGCGCGCTGGCCGCGGACTTCCCCAAGTCGGTGACCCAGGTCTTCACCGGCAGCAACCCGGCCGCGATGGTCTACGAGGCGGACTTCGTCGCGCCGTTCATCACCTCCAACACCAAGGCGAAGGTGGGCGTCGACGCCAAGGAGTTCCCGTTCCCCGCGGTCGGCGCCGGCAAGCCGCCGGTGGTCAGCGGCGGCGACGTCGCGGTGGCGCTGAAGGACGGCAAGGGCGCGCAGGCGCTGCTGACGTACATCGCCTCCGTCGACGCGGCGAAGATCTGGGCCTCGGGCGGCGGCTACCTCTCGCCGAACAAGTCGCTGGACTTCTCGGCGTACCCCAACGACGTGCAGCGCGGCATCGCCCAGGCGCTGATCGGCTCCGGCGACGACTTCCGCTTCGACATGTCGGACCAGGCGCCGGCCGCGTTCGGCGGCACCAAGGGCGAGGGCGAGTGGAAGGACCTGCAGGACTTCCTCGCCAAGCCCTCGGACGTGGCGGGCGCGCAGGCCAAGCTGGAGTCGGACGCGGCCAAGGCGTACGGGAGCTGAGGGCGGATGGCTGACGCCTCGCTCCCCGGGGCGGGGGGCGGCGCGGCCGGCGCCGCCCCGCTCGCGCCGGGTCCCGTGCAGGGGCCCGGCGCACGCCCCCGGCGCAGCATCGTCGGCACCCGGCCGTGGGTCGCCGCGATCTTCCTGCTGCCGGCTCTGGTCCTGCTGGGCGCCCTGGTGGCGTATCCGATCGGGTACACCGTCTGGCGCAGCCTGTACGACGCGGACGGCAGCGGCTTCGTCGGGCTGGGGAACTTCCACACCGTCTTCAGCGACCACGACATCCTGATCGCGGTGCGCAACAACGCCATCTGGGTGCTGGTCGCGCCGACCGTGGCGACCGCGCTCGGACTGGTCTTCGCGGTGCTCACCGAGCGGGTGAGCTGGGGGACGGCGTTCAAGCTGGTCGTCTTCATGCCGATGGCGATCTCGATGCTGGCCGCGGGCATCATCTTCCGGCTGGTGTACGACCAGGACCCGAAGGAGGGGGTCGCGAACGCGGTGGTGGTGGCGGTGCACGACACGTTCACCGGCAACTCCGCCTATCCGGGGGCCCGCCCGCGGCCGAACGGCGATCTGAAGCCGACCGCCGGCGGCTCGTACACCTCGGCGTCCACCGCGCGCGTCGGCGCGCCCGACGACCTGCCGCTGATCGGCATCCCGCGCAATGAGCTGCCGGCCGGCGCGCGGCAGGCCAGGCCCGCCGCGACCGCGCAGGACGCGGTGACCGGCACGGTCTGGCTGGACTTCAAGCCGGGCGGCGGCGGCCGGGTCGGGGCGATCGACCCGGGCGAGAAGGCGCTGTCCGGGGTGAAGGTGCAGGCGGTCAGGGACGGCAAGGTGATCGCCTCGGCCACCTCGGGCAAGGACGGCACGTACAAGCTGCCCGCGAAGGCGGCGGGCGCGCGGCTGCGGCTGCCGTCGTCGAACTTCTCCGGCAAGTACAACGGCATCAACTGGCTCGGACCGAACCTGGTCACCCCGGCGATCATCGCCTCGTACGTGTGGATGTGGGCGGGCTTCGCGATGGTGCTGATCGCGGCGGGCCTGGCCGGGGTGCCGCGCGAGCTGCTGGAACAGGCGCGGGTGGACGGCGCCGGCGAGTGGCAGGTCTTCCGCCGGATCACCGTGCCGCTGCTGGCGCCGGTGCTGGTGGTGGTCATGGTCACGCTGATGATCAACGTGCTGAAGATCTTCGACCTCGTCTACATCATCGCGCCGAGCACCACCCAGCAGAACGCGAACGTGCTGGCGCTCCAGCTGTACCTGTCGTCCTTCGGTGGCGGCAACGACGAGGGCGTGGGCAGCGCGATCGGCGTGATCCTGCTGCTGCTGGTGCTGCCGGTGATGGTCTTCAACATCCGGCGGCTGCGCAGGGAGGGGCGGCGATGAGCGCGGCGGGCTCGATATCGGACGCGGGCGCGGGCGCGCGCGGAGGCGCGCCCGGGGGTACGGACGCGCGCGGGGGGCCGGCGGGCGCCGGCAGGCGCAGGGAGAGCCTCAGTGCGCGGCTCGCGGCGGGGGTCAGCGGCGGCGTGCTGCGGCTGTTCCTGCTGGTGGTGGCGTTGTTCTGGCTGCTGCCCACCCTGGGGCTGCTGCTGTCCAGCCTGCGCTCGCCGAGCGACATCTCCAGCAGCGGCTGGTGGAAGGTCTTCACCTCGCCGTCCCAGCTCACCGTCACCAACTACCGCACGCTGCTGGACAACCACGCGGTCACCGACTCGCTGTGGAACACCGCGCTGATCACGGTCCCGGCCACGCTGCTGGTGGTGGTGATCGGCTCGCTGGCCGGCTACGCCTTCGCGTGGATGGACTTCCGCGGCCGGGACTGGTGGTTCCTGGCGGTGGTGGCGCTGCTGGTGGTGCCGGTGCAGGTGGCGCTGGTGCCGGTGGCCAAGCTCTTCGGCGACATCGGCATCTTCGGCGACATCTCGGGTGTGGTGCTCTTCCACACCGCCTTCGGGCTGCCGTTCGCGATCTTCCTGCTGCGCAACTTCTTCGCGGAGATCCCCCGGGAGCTGCTGGAGGCCGCGCGGCTGGACGGCGCGGGCGAGCTGCGGCTGTTCCTGCGGGTGGTCATGCCGCTGGGCGGCCCGGCGATCGCGTCGCTGGGCATCTTCCAGTTCCTGTGGGTGTGGAACGACATGCTGGTGGCGCTGATCTTCGCCAACAGCGACTCGCAGCCGATCACCGTGGAGCTCCAGCAGCAGGTCAGGCAGTTCGGCAACAACATCGACATTCTCGCGCCCGGCGCGTTCATCTCGATGGTGGTGCCGCTGGTGGTCTTCTTCGCCTTCCAGCGGCAGTTCGTGTCGGGGGTGATGGCGGGCGCGGTGAAGTAGTCGCGCGGCGGGGCAGGACCGGTTCGCCCCCGCCCGAGGGACCCGTGGGTGGCCCGCCCGGTGGACGGCGGGGCGGGCCGCCCGCGTGGCGGCCCGATCATGCGATGACCTTTTGGCACGCTGATCCCCGGTTGATCGATTGCGGTCTGTTCATTCCATATGCACGGGATGTGTGCACCTGGGCGGGCCGCGGTCGCCGCTGAGCGCCACCGGGAGTCGGGAGTTCCGCCATGACCTCGCAGCAGCTGGCCCCGGCCCCCGGGGCCCGGCAGAACCCGCCGCGGACGGCCGGCGGCCGGATCGGGGCGCTGCTGCTGGGCCGGCGGGTGCGGGAGGCCGCCGCGATCGGCGGCCCCGCGCTGGCCGTCATGGTGCTGGGCTGGCAGCAGCGCTGGGTCGGCGACGACGGCATGATCTACGCCCGCACGGTCCGTCAGATCCTCGCCGGGCACGGCCCGGTGTTCAACGTCGGCGAGCGCGCCGAGGCGTCCACCGGCACGCTGTGGCAGTGGCTGGTGGCCGCCGCCGCGTACGTCAGCGGGCGCGATCCGTCGCTGCTCGCCGTGGCGCTGGGCATCGCGCTCACCGGCGCCGGCTACGCGCTCGCGGTCGCCGCGGCCCGCCGCGCGGTGCGCCCGCTGACCGCCGCTCCCCTGCTGCCGCTGGGCATGCTGGTGCTGCTCGCGGTGAAGGCCGACTGGGACTACGCGACCTCCGGCCTGGAGAACGGCCTGTCCACCGCGTGGATCGGCCTGGCCTGGTGGCGGCTGGTCGCCGCGCGCGACGCCTACGCGCCGGTGGAGCCGGAGTCCGCGGAGGCGGACGGCACCCGCTACGACCGGGCCGCCCGGACCGTGCGGGCCGCGCACCGCCGCGGCGGCACGTACACCCTGACCGGCTCGTTCGTGCCGCGGCGCACCGAGAGCCGGCGCCGCGGGGTGTGGACGACCGCGTTCCTGCTCGGCCTCGGGCCGCTGGTCAGGCCGGATCTGGCGATCGTCACGGCGGTCTTCCTGGCCGCGCTGTGGTGGATGGTGCGGCCCGGCGCGTGGCGCGGCGCGGGGCTGCTGGCCGCCGCGTGCGCGCTGCCCGCCGGGTACGAGGTGTTCCGGGCCGGCTATTACGGCGTGCTGGTGCCGCTGCCCGCGCTGACCAAGGAGGCGTCGGACGCGGTGTGGGCCCGTGGCTGGGCGTACTTCGGGAACTTCGCGGAGCCGTACCGGCTGTGGGTGCCGCTGGTCCTGCTGGCGCTGCTCGCCCTGGGCGCGCCGCGCGCCCTGCGCCGGGCGCTGCGCCCCGAACTGCTCGCGCCGCCGGTCGCGGGCCTGCTGTCGTGGGCGTACGTGTGCCGGGTCGGCGGCGACTTCATGCACGGCCGGCTGCTGCTGCCCGGGCTGATGCTGCTGGCGCTGCCGCTGTGCGCGGTGCCGGTGCCGGGCGCGGGGAGTGCGGGGCTCGCGGAGGGGGTCGGGCTCACGGAG
>JAJSZB010000446.1:0-5519 GCA_050613715.1 Streptomyces sp. IBSBF 3018 | reverse complement strand
CACCCGCACACCTCGCACACCCCCGCCCCCCGCACCCTCCGGAGGTAAGAGCAGTGTCCCGTTTGACGAAGGCGACGGCCGCGCTCGCGGCGTCCGCCGCGATAACCCTGCTCGCGACCGCGTGCACCGGGCAGAGCACCGGCTCGGCGGGCGACGACGCGGGCAAGGACGTCACCATCACCTTCTGGCACGGCTGGACCGCGCCGAACGAGCTGAAGGCGATCGACGCGAACGTCGCCCGGTTCGAGAAGGCGCACCCCACCATCCACGTCAAGGTGCAGGGCAACATCACCGACGACAAGATCAACCAGGCGCTGCGGGCCGGCGGCGGCCGGGCGCCGGACGTGGTGTCCTCCTTCACCACCGACAACGTCGGCCAGTTCTGCTCCTCCGGCGCCCTCGCCGACCTCGCGCCGTTCCTAGCCAAGGACCACATCGACCCCGCGACGACGTTCCCCAAGCCGATGCTGGAGTACACCCAGTACCAGGGCAGGCGCTGCACACTGCCGCTGCTCGGCGACGCGTACGGCCTCTACTACAACAAGAAGGCGTTCGCCGCGGCCGGCATCGCGCGACCGCCCAGGACCCTCAGCGAGTTCAAGGCCGACGCGGTCCGGCTGACGAAACCGAAGGGCGATTCGTACGCGCAGCTCGGCTTCATGCCGGACTTCCACGGCTACGAGTCGACCACCACCCACCTGGCCGCCCAGTGGGGCGTGACGTACTTCGACGCGAGCGGCAGGTCCCAGGTCGCCAAGGACCCCGGCTTCGCGGCGATGTTCGCCTGGCAGCAGGACATGGTGAAGTCGCTCGGCGGCTTCGCGAAGCTGGAGAAGTACCGCACCACCTTCGGCGACGAGTTCGGCGCCAAGAACCCGTTGCAGACCGGGCAGGTCGCGATGGGCATCGACGGCGAGTGGCGGCTGGGCATGGCCCGGGACGCCGGGACGGACGACCTGGGCGTGGCGCCCTTCCCGGTGCCCGACGACCAGGCCGCCACGTACGGCAAGGGCTATCTGTCGGGCACGGTCGTGGGCGTCGCCTCGACCAGCGCGAAGAAGAACGCCGCCTGGCAGCTGGTGAAGTTCATGACCACCGACACCGACGCGGTGGTCTCCTTCGCCGACGCCATCCACAACGTCCCCTCCACACTGGCCGCGCTCACGTCGCCGAAGCTGGACCAGGACCCGGGCTTCCGCACCTTCATCGACATCGCGCAGAACCCCGACAGCACCACCACCCCGCCCAGCGTCAACGGCGGCGCCTACCAGTTGACGCTGCAGGACTTCGGCTACGCCTACGAGTCCGGCAAGTCCAAGGATCTCCAGGCCGGCTTGCGGGGCGTCGACGCGCAGGTCGACAAGGACATCGCGCAGGCCCGCTGATGAGCGCCGCCGTCCACCCCCTGCTGCGCGCCAAGCGGCGCCGGAGCGCCCTGCGCACCCTGGCGTTCCTGTCGCCGTGGATCGTCGGGTTCTGCGTCTTCTTCGGCTACCCGCTGGTCTCCACCGTCTACTTCTCGTTCATGCACTACAACGGCATCAACGCGCCGACGTGGACGGGCGGGAAGAACTGGACCTACGTCTTCACCGACTACCCCTTCTTCTGGCCCGCGCTGCGCAACACGCTGTGGCTGGTCGTGGTGACGGTGACGCTGCGGGTGGTCTTCGGGCTCGGCGTCGGGCTGCTGATCACCCGGATCAAGACCGGCGCGGGCTTCTTCAGGACCGCGTTCTACCTGCCGTACCTGGCCCCGCCGGTGGCCGCCACCATGGCCTTCGTCTTCCTGCTCAACCCCGGTACCGGGCCGGTCGACCACCTGCTCGGCGGGATCGGGCTGCCGGCGCCCGGCTGGTTCACCGACCCGCACTGGGCCAAGCCGGCGCTGACCGTGCTGGCGCTGTGGGGCATCGGCGACCTGATGGTGATCTTCATGGCCGCGCTGCTGGACGTGCCCAGGGAGCAGTACGAGGCGGCCGAGCTGGACGGCGCCGGCGCGTGGCAGCGGTTCCGCTTCGTGACGCTGCCGAACATCTCGCCGATCGTGATGTTCGCGGTGGTCACCGGGGTCATCCAGGCCATGCAGTACTACACGCAGCCCATGGTCGCCGGGAAGGTCGCCAGCGGCGTGATCGGCAACTCCGGGCAGCAGTTCGAGCCCGGCTACCCCGACAAGTCGACGCTGACGCTGCCCCAACTGGTCTACAGCGAGGGCTTCCAGCACTTCGACTACGGCGCCGCGTGCGTCATCGCGCTGGTGCTGTTCGCCCTGTCCATGGCGTTCACCGCGCTGCTCATGCGCCGCCGCAGCGGCTTCCTGACGGCGGAGGACTGATCGCCATGACCCAGGCCACCCTCACCCGTGACGCCGCCGCGGCCGGGGCCGGCTCCGGCGCCGACCGGCGCGCCCGGCGCGCGCTGCGCCGCCGCCGCGCGCTGTACTGGATCGCCGTGCACGCGCTCGGCATCGCCGCCGCCGCGTTCTTCGTGCTGCCCTTCGTGTTCGTGGTGCTGACCGCGCTGATGAGCGACAACCAGGCGCTGACCCGGGACCTGTGGCCGCACCCCTTCCAGTGGTCCAACTTCAGCACCGTGTGGCACACGCCCGGCTTCCTGACCTGGTGGCGCAACACGCTGCTGTACGCGGTCGGCGGGACGGTGCTGACGGTCGTCTCGTCGCTGCCGGTGGCGTACGCGCTGGCCAAGTTCCGCTTCCGCGGCCGCAATCTGGTCATGGTGCTGGTGATCTCGACGATGATGCTGCCGCCGCAGGTGGTGATCATCCCGATGTACCTGTTCTGGACCAAGCAGATGGGGATGGACGGCACGCTGTGGCCGCTGATCATCCCGATGGCCTTCGGCGACGCCTTCACCATCTTCCTGCTGCGGCAGTTCCTGCTGACCGTTCCCAGGGAGTACACCGAGGCCGCCCGCGTCGACGGCTGCGGCGAACTGCGCACCCTGCTCACCGTGATCGTGCCGATGATCAGGCCGGCCATCGCGGCGGTCGCGCTGTTCCAGTTCTTCGCCTGCTGGAACGACTACTTCGGGCCGCAGATCTACGCCAGCTCCAACCCGGCGGCCTGGACGCTCAGCTACGGCCTGGAGTCGTTCAAGGGCGCCCACCACACCAACTGGAATCTGACCATGGCCGCGACCGTTCTCGTGATGGCCCCGGTGATCGTGGTCTTCTTCTTCGCGCAAAAGGCCTTCATCGAAGGCGTGACCCTGACGGGAGTCAAGGGATGAAACTGGCAGTCGTGGGCGGCGGTTCCACGTACACCCCCGAACTGGTCGACGGATTCGCGCGGTTGCGCGACACCCTGCCGGTGTCGGAGCTCGCGCTGGTCGACCCGGCCGCCGACCGGCTGGAGCTGGTCGGCGGGCTGGCCCGGCGGATCTTCGCCAAGCAGGGCCACCCCGCGGTCGTCACCACCACCTCCGACCTGGAGGCCGGCGTCGAGGGCGCGGACGCGGTGCTGCTGCAGCTGCGCGTCGGCGGTCAGGCGGCCCGCAACCAGGACGAGACGTGGCCGCTGGAGTGCGGCTGCGTCGGCCAGGAGACCACCGGCGCCGGCGGCCTGGCCAAGGCGCTGCGCACCGTGCCCGTCGTGCTCGACATCGCCGAGCGGGTGCGCAGGGCGGCGCCCGACGCCTGGATCATCGACTTCACCAACCCGGTCGGCATCGTCACCCGGGCGCTGCTGCAGGCCGGGCACCGCGCGGTCGGCCTGTGCAACGTGGCGATCGGCTTCCAGCGCAAGTTCGCCGCGCTGCTGGACGTGGCGCCCGAGGCGCTGCACCTGGACCACGTGGGCCTGAACCACCTGACCTGGGAGCGCGGGGTGCGGCTCGGCGGCCCGGACGGCGAGGACGTGCTGCCGCGGCTGCTGGCCGAGCACGGCGACTCCATCGCCGACGACCTGCACCTGCCGCGGCGGATCGTGGACCGGCTCGGCGTGGTGCCCTCCTACTACCTGCGCTACTTCTACGCGCACGACGAGGTGGTGCGCGAGCTGGGCACCAGGCCGTCGCGGGCCGCCGAGGTCGCCGCGATGGAGAAGCAGCTGCTGGAGATGTACGGCGACCCGGCGCTGGAGGAGAAGCCGGAGCTGCTGTCCAAGCGCGGCGGCGCCTACTACTCCGAGGCGGCGGTGGCGCTGGCCGCCTCGCTGCTGCGCCCGGCGTCCGCGGGCCGCGGCGGCGACGTGCAGGTGGTCAACGCCCACAACAACGGCACGCTGCCCTTCCTGCCGGACGACGCGGTGATCGAGGTGCCCGCCACGGTGGACCCCACCGGCGTGACACCGCTGCCGGTCGCGCCGCTGGAGCCGCTGTACGCGGGGCTGGTGGCGAACGTGAGCGCGTACGAGGACCTGGCCCTGGAGGCGGCGCTGCGCGGCGGCCGGGACCGGGTGTTCACCGCGCTGCTCGCCCACCCGCTGATCGGACAGTACGAGTACGCCGAGGGCCTGACCGACCGTCTGATCGCGCACAACCGGGAGCACCTGGCGTGGGCCTGACCTTCCCCGAGGGCCCGCCGCCGACGGGGGGCGCGCAGCCGCTGGTGGCCGGCGGCGTGCTCGCCGTGGACGCGGGCAACAGCAAGACCGACGTGGCGCTGGTCGCCGCCGACGGGACGGTGCTCGGCGCCGCCCGCGGCGGCGGCTTCCAGCCGCCGGTGGTCGGCGTCGCGGCGGCGGTCGCCACGGTCGCGGAGATCGTGGAGCGGGCGGCGGCCGCGGCCGGGCTGAAGGTCGAGGGGCCCGGCGGCCGGCCGCTGGCCGCGCACACCTCGGCGTGCCTGGCCAACGCCGACCTGCCGGTGGAGGAGCACCGGCTGGGCACGGCGCTGCACGCGCTGGGCTGGTCGGAGCGGACCACGGTCGCCAACGACACCTTCGCGATCCTGCGGGCCGGCGTGGACGGCCCGCGCGGCGTCGCGGTGGTCTGCGGGGCCGGCATCAACTGCGTGGGGATGCTGCCCGACGGGCGCACCGCGCGCTTCCCCGCGCTCGGCCGGCTCTCCGGCGACTGGGGCGGCGGCGCGGGCCTGGCCGAGGAGGCGCTGTGGTACGCCGCCCGCGCCGAGGACGGCCGCGGGGAGCCGACGGAGCTGGCCCGTACGCTGCCCGCGCACTTCGGCCTCGACTCGATGTACGCGCTGATCGAGGCGCTGCACCTGGAGCGCATCCCGCCGGCCGCGCGGCACGAGCTGACGCCGGTGCTCTTCGCCACCTGCGACGCCGGCGACCCGGTGGCGCGGCGGGTGCTGGACCGCCAGGCGGAGGAGATCGTGCTGCTGGCCGCGGTCGCGCTCGGCCGGCTCGGCCTGCTGGACGAGGAGGCCGACGTGGTGCTGGGCGGCGGGGTGATGGCCGCGCGGCACCCGTACCTGATGGACGCGCTCACCCGGCGGCTGGCCGCCCGCGCGCCCAGGGCGCGGCCGCACGTGGTGACCGCTCCCCCGGTGCTGGGCGCGGCGCTGCTGGGCCTGGTACGCCCCGCCGCGCCCCCCG
>JAJSZB010000445.1:0-5558 GCA_050613715.1 Streptomyces sp. IBSBF 3018 | reverse complement strand
CACCCGCACCGCGCCGACCGGCCCCCGGCCCGTACGACGCCCGTACGACGGCTCCCTCACGCACCTCGAACCCCCTTCGCGAAAGGCCCCGACATGTCCGAACTGCTGCGCGCCCCCGCCGAGATCAAGTACGCCGAGGAACTCGACTGGCTGGAGTCGATCGACGACGGCCCCAAGCCCTTCTCCTGGCGGCTGTCGCCGAAGATGGTCCGTCTGTTCATCCTCGGCTCCGAGCGCGCGGACGGCCTGGACCGGGAGATATCCCAGAAGTGGTTCGGCGACCGCAGCTTCGTCGAGCGCTCGGTCGTCACCCTCGCCTCCGACCGCGGCCTGCTGCTCATCGGCGACCCCGGCACCGGCAAGAGCTGGCTGGCCGAGCTGCTGTCGGCGGCGATCTCCCGCAACTCCACGCTGGTCGTGCAGGGCACCGCCGGCACCACCGAGGACCACATCAAGTACTCGTGGAACGTGTCCATGGTGATCGCCAAGGGGCAGTCGCGGGAGTCGATGATCCCCTCGCCGATCATGACCGCGATGGAGACCGGCCGGATCGGCCGCTTCGAGGAACTCACCCGCTCCACCAGCGACGTCCAGGACGCGCTGATCTCGATCCTGTCCGAGAAGTACATCTCGGTGCCCGAACTCGACAGCGACAACATCGTCTTCGCGCAGCCCGGCTTCTCCGTCATCGCCACGGCCAACTCCCGCGACCGCGGCGTGAACGACCTGTCCTCGGCGCTCAAGCGGCGGTTCAACTTCGTCCGCATCCCGGTGGTGACGAACAAGAAGAGCGAGGCGGAGATCGTCAGGTTCCGCACCGAGGAGCTGCTGCGCCGCCACCGGATCGAACTGGACGTGCCGCCCACCCTGCTCGACGTGCTGCTGCAGAGCTTCGCCGACCTGCGCGCCTCGGCCGCCGCGGCCGGCAGCGACGACGAGAAGCTGGAGTCCGCGCTGTCCACCGCCGAGCAGATCGGCGTGCTGGAGGACGCGATCCTGCACAGCACCTTCTTCGGCGACCGCGCCCTGACCGCCCGGACCCTGGCCTCCTCGCTGGTCGGTTCGCTGGCCCGGCGCGAGCCGGAGGACCTGGCCATCCTCAACAAGTACCTGCACGGCGTGGTCGAGCCGCGCAGCAAGGAAGTCGGCGGCACCTGGCCGGAGTTCCTCGAAGGCGGCCGCGACGCGATCGCGACCCTGTCGTGACCCCCGCACGGACGGCTGCGGCGGCCGGCCCGGCGTCCGGCGCGACCGGCGCGCGAGCCGCGGAGGCCGGCGCGGCAGCCGGCCCGGCGTCCGGGGCCTCCGTCTTCGGCGCGCTGCGCGGCCAACTGCAGGACGCCGCCCGCGCGTTCGCCGGCGGCCAGGACGCCCTGGAGGACATCCTCCTCGGCATCGTCGACGACGTCGACCGCGCCCGGCGCGAGCCGCTGGAGATCTTCCCGGTCTGCCACCACTCGCCCGCCTCGGCGCTCGCGATGGCCCGGCGGCTCCGGGAGAAGCAGCCCAAGGTGGTGTACCTGGAACTGTGCGAGGACATGGCGCCGCTCCTCACCGAACTGCGCAACTGCCGCCTGCCGGTGGCGGTCCAGGCGTTCGCCGGCGAGGTCGACGGCTTCCCCGCCGAGTGGTCGCCGCTGTCCGTGGTCGCGCCGATCACCGAGGCGTCCGCGGAGTACCAGGCGATCGCGTACGCGCTGGACACCCCCGGCGTCGAACTCGTCCTGGTCGACCGCTCCTCCGACCACGTCTTCCAGTGGGACGCCCGGGCCGGACGGCGGGAGCAGGCCGCGCCGCCCGCCGACCCGGACGCGGGCCCCGCCGACCCCGCGCAGCAGCCGCCGGAGGAGGAGGCCGGGCTGCACGGCGACGCGGTCGGCGTGGAGATCGGCGATCTGCGGCCCCGCTTCGCCGAGCTGGAGGAGCACCTGCTGCGCCACGGCCGGGTGCGGCACTGGTCGGAGTGGTGGCACCAGTACGTGGAACTGCCGCTCGGCGACAGCGACCACGACACCTACCGGCAGGTGATGTTCCTGATCGGCAGCCTCTTCCGGCGGCTCGCGCCCGGCGACGAGGACCGGGTGCGGGTGGACGAGGACCGCGAACGCCACATGTGGACCCGGATGCGCGAGCACCTGGCCGCCACCGGCGCCGACCCCGCGGACTGCCTGTACGTGTGCGGCGCCTTCCACGCGGCCAGCCGCGTCGCGGAGTTCGGGGTGCACGGCGCCGACGGCTTCGAGATCAGCCCGCCCACCGCGACCACCTGGCAGCACGGCCTGATCCCCTCCAGCCACACGGCGGTCGAGGCGCAGTTCGGCCTCGCCCCGGGATCGGTGTCGATCGCCGCCACCCAGTGGGCGAAGAACCTCAAGCGCACCCGCGTACGCCCGTACCGGCTGGCCGGGCAGGCCGGCGGAAAGCAGACGGCGGCGAAGAAGGCGGCGAAGACGGTCGCCGCGGATCCGCAGCGCGCCGCCGCAGTCGGGCAGGACGGGGCGGCCCGCGCGGACGGGACGGCCCATGCGGACGGGGCGGACGCCGCCTCCGCCGACCGGCTCAGCGGGTTCCTGCGGCGCCCGCCGGTCCTGGACCACCTGGACGAGGCGGAGCTGCTCGGCTGGTCGGTGGAGATCGTGCGGGCCGCGCGCAGGAACAACTACCTCGCCTCCACCGCCGACGCCATCGCGGTGTTCGAGACGTCGATCCTGCTGGCCGGGATGCGCGACCGCGCCCGCCCCACGCCGTACGACTTCCAGGACGCCGCGATCACCTGCATCGAGAAGGACACCGCGGTCGGCAGGCGCGACGTGCGCCGGCTGGTGGAGATCATGATGGGCGGCGACCGGATCGGGCAGGTCGGCTACGACGCGCTGCCGCCGCTCGCCCGGGACGTGCACGACCGGCTCGCGCCCCTCGGCCTCAAACTGCAGCAGCGCGGCGTGCAGCGGGCGTTGCTGGACATCGCCGGAGACCCCGGACTGGCCCGCTGCTCCGACGTGCTGTGGATCCTGCGCCGCCTCATGCCCGACGGCGCCGCCCGGCCGATCATGGGCGAGCGCACCCTCGGCGAGCGCGCCATCCAGGAGTCCTGGGACCTGTCGCTCGGCACCCACCAACGCGCCCTGATCGAGCTGGGGTACGAGGGGGTGAGCATCGAACAGGTCCTGGAACAGCGGCTGCGGCGCACCGCGTACCACCCGCAGGCCACGGTCGCGGCCGTGCTGCAGACCGTCGAGGACGCGGTGCTGTACCTGCGCAGCCGCCGCCTCGCCGACGAACTCGGCGCCCGCGCGCTGGAGGTGCTGGCCGCCGAGCGGACCGTCGACGGCGCGCCCGAGGTGCTGCGGCGCACCCGCCGGCTGCTGGCGTACTACCGCACCGCGGAGCCGGTCCTGCCGGCCTGGATCGAGTCCTTCGTGACGGCCGGCTACGCGCACTACTGCACGCTGCTGCCGACCGCGTTCACCGACGAGGACGCGACCGTACGCCAGGTCGCGGCGATGCTCGGGTTCCTGTTCAGCATGGAGGGGCTCGCACTGTCGCTCGGCTGCGACCGCACCCAACTGGAGCTGGCCGTCGCCCAGTCGCACCCGCGGGAGTCCGCGCGCACCGCGCTGCTGTGGGCCGCGCAGACCCACCTCGGCATCCTGACCCGCGCCGAACTGCGCGCCCGCACCGATGAGTTGCTCGGCAGCCCGATGACGCTGCCGGCCTACCCGCGCTACCTCAGCGGCTTCCTTGAGGCCCTCGTGCCGGTGCCGGGGCTCACCGACTTCGTGGTGGAAGCGGTGTCGAACGCCTTCGGGCGGCTGCCCGACCATGTGCTGCTGCCCTGGCTGCCGACGCTGATCACGGCCGTGCGGGAGAGCGGCGCAGAGACGGTGCCGCTGCTGGTCCGCGAGGCCGGACGGATCTTCCCCGCCCGGCTCGACGCGCTCGACGCGTGGACACCGCCGTGGCTGCGGGAGGCCGCGCCCGCCGCCGCGCCCGCACTCGGCCCGGCCGGCGGCGCCGGCGTCGCGCTGCTGGCCGCCCACCCGGCGGCATGCGACGCGATGGCGGCACTGCTGGGATGCGACGACGGGTGGCAGGCACCGGACGCGGCGTCCGTACCGCGGGGCACGGCGCTGCCGGCCCGCCATCCGGACACCGCGGACGCGCTGGAGGCGCTGCTGAGCGCGCTCTGACCGGTCCTGCCGGCTCCGCCCGGGTCCCGCCCACCGGCCCGGGCGGCGGCCGGGCGTGGTCCGCACGGCCCCTCGGCGTCCGAACGCCCCTCCACGGCACGGCTGTTCGGACGCCACAGGGCAACGCGGCACGCGGGCAAGGCGGTCAGCACAGATATGAGACAGCGCAACCGAACCACGCAACGCCTCTCCGCCGTCCTGCTGCTCCTCGCCGCCCTCCTCGCGGCCGGCGCCCGACTCCCGGCCGCCGCGGGCGGACCGGGCTCCGGCACCTCCACGGACCCCGGCACGACGACGGACGCCGCCCGGGCCGCGGGGACCGTCGCGACCGCCCGCTACGACCTGGGCGACACCGCCTTCACCGACCCGCAGACCGGCACGGTCAGCGAACTGCGCGCCGTGGTGCACTACCCGAAGACCCTGCGCGGCCGGCTGCCGCTCATCGTCATGGCGCACGGCTCCTGGTGGGCCTGCGACAGCGAGGACGCCTACGACTGGCCCTGCGAGACCGGCTCGCCGTTCCCCAGCTACCGCGGCTACGACTACCTGGGCGCGGCGCTGGCCGCCCGCGGCTTCGTCGTGGTCTCGATCAGCGCGGACGGCATCAACCAGACGTCCTTCGACTACGGCGACCGGGCCCGGCTGGTCAACGAACACCTTTTGCTCTGGCAGCAGTTGGCCGCACACGGCAACGGCCCGCTGGCCGGGCGCTTCACCGACGAGGCCGGACACCCGGTCGCGCCCGCCTTCGCCGGCCACGTCGACATGAGCCGCGTCGGCACCCTCGGGCACTCGCGCGGCGGCAAGGGCGTGATGTGGCAGGCGTCGGACAAGCACCGCGCCGAGTGGCCGGCCGGCGTCCGCGTGCGCGCCGTACTGGGCCTGGCGCCGGTGAAGTTCGACGACCCCGAGGGCGACCACAGCGACACCCTCACCACCACCGTCCCGTTCGCCGTCGTCACCGGCGGCTGCGACGGCGCGGTCCACGAGGCCGGCCAGGAGTACCTCGACGACCTCGCGGGACAGAACACCGTCACCGACTACTCGGTGTCCCTGACGTACGCCAACCACAACTACTACAACACGCGGTGGACGCCGCCCGCCCCGTTCGGCGAGGACGACAGCACCTGCCCGGCCACCGAACTCACCCCCACGCAGCAGCAGGACGCCCTCACCGCGTACGCCACGGCCTTCTACCGCTACGAGTTGTACGGCGACCGCGGCGGACTGCCGCTGCTCACCGGCGCCCGGCCGCTGCCCGGCGCCGCCTCCACCACCCGCGTGGTCCCCGCGGCACACTGATCCCGGGGCCGCGCCGCCCGCGCGTTTGGAGTAGCTGAAGCCGATGCCCTGGTGGCCGTCGCGCGT
>JAJSZB010000444.1:0-5569 GCA_050613715.1 Streptomyces sp. IBSBF 3018 | reverse complement strand
CGGGTCGAGACGTCCGGCTCGGGCCACACCAGCAGGCGCCGCCAACGACCCGGAGACCGCCCTGCTGCGGCCCGTGCGCGCCGCCGACCCCGGTCGCGGCCGGTCCTACGCCATAGGCGCGCCGGCCGAGGGCGCGGACGAGGGACCGGAGCCGCTGGACGGCCCGAACGGCGCGGTCGACGTGACCGACGACATGGCGGCCGGCGGCGAGGACCGGCAGGAGGAGCCGCTGGAGGAGCCGCGGCGCCTGCTGGTGTGGCCCGAGCCGGACGTCTCGACCCGGCAGGCGCTCACCGACCGCGGCTACCGCCCGGTGATCGTCCGTTCCCGCGAGGAGGTCGACGCACAGGTCGCCGAGCCGCCCGCGGCGCTGTTCGTGGACCCGCTGACCGGCCCGATCACCAGGACCGCGCTGCAGTCGCTGCGGCAGGCCGCCGCCGCGGCCCAGGTGCCGGTGCTGGTCACCGCCGGGCTCGGCCAGGCGACGCGCGAGGCGGCGTACGGCGCGGACCCCGCGGTGCTGCTGAAGGCGCTGGCGCCGCGCGACAGCGAGCAGCACCCGCCGCGGGTGCTGCTGGTGGAGAGCCACGACCCGATCGCGCAGGCGTTCGCGGCGACGCTGGAACGGCGCGGGATGCAGGTCACGCACGCCTCGTCGGAGACCGACGCGATGACGCAGGCCGCGCAGATCCACCCGAACCTGGTGGTGATGGACCTGATGCTGATCCGGCGGCGCCGGCAGGGCATCGTGGACTGGCTGCGCGGGCACGCGCGGCTGAACACCACGCCGCTGGTCGTCTACACCTCCGCCGACATCGAGCCCTCCGAGCTGCCCCGGCTGGCCTCCGGCGAGACGGTCCTGTTCCTGGCCGAACGCTCCACCAGCAGCGACGTGCAGGCGCGGATCGTGGACCTGCTGGGCAAGATCGGCGCGTGAACCCCGGAGAGCCCCGGACTCAGTCGCGCAGCTCGGTGACGTCCAGCGCGCCGTCCGCGTAGAACCTGCGGATGACCTTCTTGTCGAACTTGCCGACGCTCGTCTTGGGCACCGCCTCCAGCACGGCCCAGCGCTCGGGCACCTGCCAGTGGGCGACGCGGGTCTCCAGGAAGGCGCGCAGCGACGCGTAGTCGGCGGTGGCGCCCTCGCGCAGCACGACGGTGGCCAGCGGGCGCTCGCCCCAGCGCTCGTCGGGCACGGCGACGACCGCCGCCTCGGCGACGTCCGGGTGGGCCATCAGGTGGTTCTCCAGGTCGACCGAGGAGATCCACTCGCCGCCGGACTTGATGACGTCCTTGGCGCGGTCGGTGAGGGTGAGGTAGCCGTCGTCGGAGATGACGCCGACGTCGCCGGTGCGCAGCCAGCCGTCCGGGCTGAACTTGTCCTCCGGCCGCAGCGGTTCCTCGCCGGCGCCGCCGTAGTACGCGGCGGCGATCCACGGCCCGCGCACCTCCAGCTCGCCGGCCGAGCGGCCGTCCCAGGGCTGCACCGAGCCGTCCGGGCCGATCAACCGGGCCTCGACGGAGGCCGGGAAGCGCCCCTGGGTGATGCGGTACGCCCACTCCTCCTCGCCGCTGACGCCGGCCGGCGGCTGGGCGACGGTGCCCAGCGGCGAGGTCTCCGTCATGCCCCAGGCGTGCCGCAGGGTCACGCCGAGCTGTTCGTCGAACGCCTTCATCAGCGACGGCGGGCAGGCCGAGCCGCCGATGGTGACCTCCTTGAGGCAGGAGACGTCGCGCGGCTTGGCGGTCAGCTCGGCGAGCAGGCCCTGCCAGATGGTCGGCACGGCGGCGGCGTGCGTGGGCCGCTCGGACTCGATCATCTCGGCGAGCGGGCCGGGCTGCAGGAAGCGGTCGGGCATCAGCATGTTGATGCCGGTCATGAAGGCGGCGTGCGGCAGGCCCCACGCGTTGACGTGGAACATCGGCACCACCGGCAGCGTGGTGTCCTTGCTGGTCATGCCCATCGACTCGGCGGTGTTGACCTGGAGGGAGTGCAGGTAGACCGAGCGGTGGGAGTAGACCACGCCCTTGGGGTCGCCGGTGGTCCCGGAGGTGTAGCACATGGCCGCGGCCTCGCGTTCGTCCAGCTCCGGCCAGTCGTAGTGGTCGGGGCGGCCGGCCAGCAGCTCCTCGTAGGCGTGCACGGCCGGGCGGCAGCCGTCCAGCACCGACCGGTCGCCGGGGCCGACGACGACCACGTGCTCGACGGGGTCCATGGCGGGCAGCAGCGGCGCGAGCAGCGGCAGCAGCGTGCCGTTGACCAGGATCACCCGGTCGGCGGCGTGGTTGACGATCCAGGTGAGCTGGTCGGCGGGCAGCCGCAGGTTGAGGGTGTGCAGCACCGCGCCCATGGAGGGGATGGCGAGGTACGCCTCCAGGTGCTCGGCGTTGTTCCACATCAGGGTGGCGACGCGGTCGCCGCGGCCGACGCCCAGCTCGTCGCGCAGGGCGGCGGCCAGCCGGGCGGACCGGGCGCCGACCTCGCGGTAGGTGCGGCGGTGCGGCTCGCCCTCGCCGGTCCAGGTGGTGACCACGGACCTGCCGTGGACCTGGGCGCCGTGCACGAGGATGCGGGTGACGGTCAGCGGAACGTCCTGCATGGTGCTGAGCACAAGGGCCTCCGGCGACGGCGACGGCAGTGGCGGGTCGGTAGCCGTGATTCTGCTGGCATACCAGGTGGTATGTCACTACCCCGCGCCGGATCGGTCATGTCGCGAGCAGCCGCGGCGAGCGTTTCCGGCCGCTCGGGCGGACGGCCCGGTCAGGACCCGCGACGCCGTCTCAGGCCACGCACAGCTCCAGCTCGGGGTCGTCCCGCAGCTTGCCGAGGGCGCGGGAGACCGCGCTCTTGACGGTGCCGACCGAGACGCCGAGGACCTCTGCGGTCTGCACCTCGCTCATGTCCTCGTAGTAGCGCAGCACGACCATCGCGCGCTGCCGCGGGGGGAGCCGGGCTATCGCGCGCAGCAGCGCGTCGCGCTGGGCCTGCTGCTCGGTGAGGTCGACCTGGGAGGCCGTGGCCGGTTCGGGCAGCTCGTCGGTGCTGAACTCGTCGACCTTGCGCTTGCGCCACTGCGAGGTCCGCGTGTTCACCAGGGTGCGGCGCACGTACCCGTCGACGGCCCGGTGGTCGTCGATGCGGTCCCAGGCGAGGTACGTCTTGGTGAGCGCGGTCTGCAGCAGGTCCTCGGCGTCGGAGGGGTTGGGGGTCAGGGCGCGCGCGGTGCGCAGCAGCGTCGGGCCCTTGGTGCGGACGTAGGCCGTGAACTGCGTCGTGTTGGCGCTGGTGCACACTGGCGAGGTCATGGCTCCACGGTAGGAGCCGGCGGGGTCGTCGCGGATCGGCCGGAAGTGCCGAAACGGGATCACCCTCAGGTCGTACTCCGGGGGATGTCCCCACCTCCCGAGGGGTGACCCGGGGGGCCTGTTCCCGCAGGGGATGCACCTGGGGGATGACCCCGGACCGACCCCGAGTACACCCGGGGTCGGCGCCGACCCGCACTGCCAGGGCAGCAGAAGGCGGCAGGAAGCGGCGGGGTTCGTGGCGGACGGCGTCCGCGCGGCCGTCCGGGGAGGGCTCAGCCCACGACGGCGACGGGCGCGTCGATCAGATCCCGGTCGACGTTCAGCGACTTGCCGCCGTAGGACTCGGTGACGCTGCCCGTGTACTGGTGGATGCGCGCGTGCGGGGTCCAGGCGGAGGAGGCGAGCGACGGCTCGTCGGTCAGGGTCGGGGTGACGCCCCAGCGGGCGTACCAGATGACGTCCGGCAGCGAGTCGGCGCCGGCCAGGCGCGAGCGCTCCATGTGCCGCACCCCGGAGTCGGCGCTGCTGTAGAAGCCGGAGAGGTAGCCGGCGGCGTGCACCTGCTTGTCCCACGCCTGCACGTACCTCAGCGTCGCGTCGGTGCACGAGGCGTTCGAGATGTCGTACGCCTCCATGTCGAGGTAGAGCGCGCTGCCCGGGTCGAGGCCGAGCGCCTTGGCGCTGCTCACCGCGTCCTTGCCCTCGTCGGAGCCCTGGCCCGCGGGGTCGCCGGTGTCGATCAGGTAGGGGTTCTTGTTGGTGCCCGAGACGCAGGGGCTCTGCGATCCGACGTAGATGGGCAGCAGGCTCCAGCCCGCCGCGGTGGTCTGCCGCACCCAGTCGGGGGTGAGGTTCTTCTGCGACGCGCAGGCCCGGGCCCGGCCGCCGAAGTAGATGCCGGCGGCGCGGTAGGAGGAGTGCGCGCGCCAGGCGCTCATCGTGTCCAGGTCGGGGGCCTGACAGGTGTCGAAGCCGGTGCCCTGGAACACCTGCGGCGTGTCGGCGCCGGCCGCGTCCGCCGCGGCGGCGGGGATGAGCAGACCGGTCAGCGTCAGCGCTCCGGACAGGACGAAACGGATGAACATATTTCTTTCGGTCATTCCGTGAGTCAACGACGGCCGGACCCGCGGACCTCGCAGACACGCCGCCGCGGCGCCGAGGCCGCACCCATCAGCGCAGCAGGGGCGTACGACGCCGGCCCGGCGGGCCCGCGCGACCGGCGGGCAGGCCACGCGCGGGCTCCGGCACGGCGGGCGGGCAGGCCACCACGCGCGGCTCCGGCGCGGGGGCGGGCCACGCGCGGCTCCGGCGGCCCCCGCTCACTCCTCGCGCGCCGCGGCCAGAAGTTTTCCACAGGCTGTGGACGACAGTTGCGCGCCGCGCTCCCCCACGGCGGCCGCGCCGACGCGCACCGCCCAGGCCGCCGCGGCGAGCAGGCCGTCGCCCTCCGCCAGCCGCCAGGCCAGCGCGCCGGTGAACGCGTCGCCCGCGCCCGTGGTGTCCACCACCGGCACCCGTTCGGCCGGGACACGGGTGCTGCGGCCGCCCTCCTCGACCACCTCCGCGCCGGCGCCGCCGAGCGTCACCACCGCCGAGCGCGGACCCAGCCGCAGCAGGTCCCGCGGGCCCGCGCCGCCCGGCACGGCGGCCAGCAGCGCACGCATCTCGTGCTCGTTGACCACCAACGGGTCGGCACGGGCCAGCACTTCGGCCCGGTGCTCGGGCGGCAGCGCGCCGAGCGCCTCCGGCGGCGAGGGGTTGAGCACCAGGCGCGGTGCGTGCAGCGCCGCCGCCCGTACGGCCTCGGGCGGCACCTCGCACTGCACGGACACCACGCGCACCCCCCGCGCGACCCCCGCCCGCACCGCCGCCGCGACGTCGTCCGCGGTCAGCCGGGCGTTGGCGCCGGGCGCGACGACGATCGTGTTCTCACCGTCCGCGGCGACGGTGATCAGCGCGACGCCGGTCGGCGCGGCGGCGTCCACGGCCAGCGCGGCGGTGTCGACGCCCGCCGCGCGCAGCCGATCGGCCAGCAGGTCGCCGTGGGCGTCCCGCCCCACCCGGCCGCAGAACCCGGCCCGGGCGCCCAACCGGCCTGCCGCGACGGCCTGGTTGGCCCCCTTGCCGCCCGGGTGCACCGCGAGGCCGCCGTCGCCGAGCACCGTCTCGCCGGGGCCCGGGTGCCGCCGGACCCGTACGACGAGATCGGCGTTCGCCGACCCGACCACCAACAGCGTCGGCCCCTCCCCGGCCGGCCCCGCCC
>JAJSZB010000443.1:0-5584 GCA_050613715.1 Streptomyces sp. IBSBF 3018 | reverse complement strand
CCCCCGCGGGGGCGCGGCGCCGGGGGGGGGGGGGGTGTGGTTGCCACTATGGGGGCCCGATGGGGGAGGATGGCGGGAGACGTCACGAAGGGACTCCACCGTGAGCATCGACCCGTCCTCGATTCCCAGTTTCGGGGGCCAGCAAGGACCCGAGCCGACCGGCCCCGGCGGCCAGGTCGTCAAGCCCGACCAGGAGCTGGTCAAGCAGCTGCTCGACCAGATGGAGCTGAAGTACCTCGTCGACGAGGAGGGCGACCTGGCGGCGCCCTGGGAGGAGTTCCGGACCTACTTCATGTTCCGCGGTGAGGGCGAGCAGGAGGTCTTCGCCGTCCGCACCTTCTACGAGCGTGAGTACAGCGTCGACGAGAAGCCGCAGCTGCACGAGGTCATCGACGACTGGAACCGCCGCACCCTGTGGCCGAAGGTCTACACCCACACCCACGACGACGGCTCGGTCCGCCTGATCGGCGAGGCGCAGACGCTCATCGGGCTCGGCGTGAGCCTGGAGCACTTCGTGTCCAGCACGGTGAGCTGGGTGCGCGCGTCGATCGAGTTCGACAAGTGGGTCGGCGAGACGCTCGGCCTGGAGCAGGACGCCGAAGGCGGCTCCGAGGACGGCGACGGCCCCGGGGGCTCCGACCAGGAGTGACGCGCGCGCCGCGGCTGCCCCGCGGCGGCGCGCCCGCGTCAGATCGGGATGCCGACCATGGTGAGCACATAGGCGCCGTAGCCCAGCGAGACCCCGGCCAGCGCGACCACCGTCACCGCGGCGGCGCGCGGCCGGGCGCGGGCCAGCGCCGCCGCGCACGGCACCAGCAGCGGGAAGGCCGGCAGCAGGAAGCGCGGCTTGGACGAGTAGAAGTTCGCCCCGCCCAGCGCGATCACCACCAGCACCGCGGAGTACACCCACAGCGGCAGCGGCATCCGGTCCAGCGCCGCCAGCACCAGCAGCAGCACCGCGCCCGCGCACAGCGCCGTGGTCAGGTACGCGGTCAGCGAGTCCGTGGTCAGCACCATGTGCTTGACGTAGTGCAGTGCCCAGCGGCCGAAGTCGAAGTCCGAGCCCCAGCGGTGCTGCACCTCGAAGTACCCGTGCAGCAGGCCGCCGGCGCCCTCGCCGGACCCGGGCGGGCCGCTCTGCGCGCCCACCCACATCACGTACCCGCACCAGCCCAGCGGCGCGAGGACCGCCGCCAGCCATGCGCGGGGCTCCTGGCGCAGCCCCTCGCGGCGCCGGCGCCAGGCGTCGGCGAGCACCGCGGCGCCCAGCGCGGCGGCCACCGCGACGCCGTTCGGCCGGCACAGCCCGGCCAGCACGCTCAGCCCGGCGGCGGTGAGCCAGCGCCGGGTCAGCGCCGCGTACAGCGCCCACGCGGCCAGCGCGCACATCATCGGCTCGGTGTACGCCATGGTGAGCACCACGGAGTACGGCGTCAGCGCCCACAGCAGCACCAGCGCCGTCGCGGCGCGCCGCCCGTAGCAGTGGTCGGCCACCGCGAACACGCCCCACGCGGCGAGCGCCGCGCTCACCCATGAGACCAGCAGCGCGCAGGCCACCGAGCCGACCGGCAGTACGGCGTCGGCGGCCCGCACGGTCATCGGGTAGAGCGGGAAGAACGCCAGGTCGCTGTAGCGCAGCCCGGGCTGCTCCCAGCCGGGGATGAACGTGCCGTAGCCCCAGTCGGCGATGCGGTGGTACCACAGGCCGTCCCACTCCAGGCCGAGCACGTTGCGCGGATGGTCCCCGCGGCGGTGGGCGACCAGCGCGACCACCGCGACGCCGGCCAGCCGCGCGACGACGAACGCGGTCACCGCGGGCATCGCCCGCCGCCAGGCCGCGCCCGCGCGCCGCCACCGGCCGTACGCAGTGCCGGGCGGCGCGCCCGCGCCCCCCGAGCTGCCCGGCGCACCGGACCCGCCCGGCGCCGCGGACCCCCCGGACGGGTCCGCGGACGGGTCGGACGGGCCCGGCGCGGACGGGTTTGCGGTCCCCGGCGCGGGCGCGGTCGTGGACACGCGGCGGCTCCCTTGCTCCACCCGAAAGCGAACGAGCCGGGAGGAACCATGCGTCTGCGGGTCGTACCGGCTACGAGTCGGACAACCCGACTATCCGCGCCGGCGGCCCCCGTCGGGGGCAGACACGCCGGTCAGGAGCGGGACGCGCGGGGACGATCGCGGCGGGTCGCCTCCAGCCGCGCCGCTTGTGGGTCAGCCCTTGCCGCGCCGCTTGCGGTGGGGCGAGGGCTGCTCGGGGACGGTGGGAGGCGCCGTCTCCTGCTTGAAGTAGACGGTGACATGGCGGGCCAGGTCGGAGTACTCGGCCTGGGTCAGGCCGACGCCGGCCTGGCGCAGCACGGCCTGGACCAGCTGCCAGCGCTCCTCGACGCGGTCCTCGACGGCGCCGACGGGAGCGGCCCCGGAGGCCGCGGCCTCCGCGGCGGCCTTCTCGGCCTCGCGCTCGGCCTCCTCGATCGCGCGCAACTCCTGCGCGGCCTCGGGGCGGCCGGCGGACTCCAGGTCCTCGGGCGTCACATGGACGACATGGGCCATTCTGGCCAGCGTCCGGTCGGGGCTGCGGAAGCTCGCCTTGGAGCCGCCGACGGACTGGTAGCCCGAGACGATCTGGCGCCAGCGGGCCTCGCTTATGTCGGCCTGTCGCGCGGCCTCTCGCTGGGAGATGGCCACTTTTTCCAGGGCGGCTTTGATCAGCTCGCCCTCGGGCGGGGTGGGCGGACGGTCATTCATGGAGCGAGCTTCGCACAACTACGCAGTGCGCGTCCAGTCCTTCCGAAAACTCGGAGGGTGAATCTTCCGTGACTGCCCGTGTGCGTTGACGGCAGTGCACCCTACCGTCGATCCCAAACGCGTAGTATGTGCGTACTACTTGTACAGAACGGCTACTGCGCGCTACTTTGTGCTCATGAAACCCCGTACTCGGACCCGGCCGAGGCGGCTGCATCAGGAGCCCGAGGCCGTCACGTGGGCGCGGCAGAAGTGCGGCCTGACCAAGCGGGCGCTGGCCGATCTCGTCGGCATCTCCGAGCAGCTGATGGGGGAGATCGAGTCGGGCTGGCGCAGTGCGACGCCCGCGAACCTGGCGAAGATCGCCGCGGCGCTCAACTGCCCGATCGTGGTGCTGGAGCGGAAGCGGTACGGGACCGGAGCCGGGTCCGGGTCAGGGTCAGGGCCAGAGCCAGGACCGGGACCGGGGTCCGCCTAGAAGGCCGGGCGCGGGTCCGTGGCCAGGCGGGCGTGCAGGTGGGAGTCGTGCCGCAGTCCGGAGTGGTCGATGAAGCACTCGCGCAGTGTGCCCTCGGTGAGGAAGCCCGCGCGGGTGGCGACGCGGCAGGAGCCGGGGTTGGCCAGCGCGTGGTCCAGGCTGATCCGGTGCAGGCCGAGGCCGCCCCCGCCGGCCGGGCGGAAGGCCCAGGTGGCGGCGGCGTCGAGCGCGCGGGCCGCGACCGCCCGGCCGCGCGCCGCCGGGGTGACCCAGTACGCGGCGACGGCCTGGTCCGGCGCGCGGTGCACGTCGCGCAGCCCGACGTAGCCGAGGAGCGCGCCGCCGTCCGCCTCGGTGATCGCGAAGGCGGCGGTGCCGTTGGCCCATGCGTTCAGCCGGGCGGCCAGCCAGATCCGGCCGCGGTCGGCGGGGGCGGCGTCGTTGACCACGCGCCCGGCCGCCCAGCGCAGGATGCCCGGGTCCTGCATCGCCTCGCCCACCGCCGGCTCGTCGCTCGCGGCGAGCGGACGCAGCAGCAGGTCGCCCACGGGCAGGGTGCGGGGGGTGAGCAGTGGCGCCGAGGTCATGGCCAAAGCTTATGGGGCCGCTGTCGGCGATGCCCGGGCGGTGGGGGTGTCACTCGAAAGTAGGCAAAATCCTCCTGATCCGGACTCTGGGGTTCACTCTCCGTGCGTAGTTCATTACTCTCCATTTACCGACTCTTGGAGGTGATGGGAGATGAGGAGGGTCATGAGAGGGCACTTCGCGCGCATCCGGCCGCGCACCGGCCTCGCGGATCTGTCCGCCTCGGCCACCGTCTTCCTGATCGCCGTCCCGCTCTCGCTCGGGCTCGCGCTGGCGACCGGCGCGCCGCCGCAGGCCGGACTGGTCGCGGCCGTGGTCGGCGGGGTGGTCGCCGGCGGTCTCGGCGGCGCGCCGCTCCAGGTCAGCGGGGCCGCCACCAGCCTGGTGGTGGTCACCGCCGGGCTGGTGGACAGGTACGGCTGGCGGGCCACCTGCGCGATCACCGCGCTGGCCGGGCTGGCCCAACTGCTGCTCGGCGCGCTGCGCGTGGCCCGCGCCGCCCTCGCGATCAGCCCGGCGATCGTGCACGGGATGCTCGCCGGCATCGGCTGCGTCATCGCCGTCGGGCAGCTGCACGTGGTGCTCGGCGGCAGCCCGCAGATCTCCGCGCCGGAGAACGTCGCGGCGCTGCCCGGCCAGCTCCTGCACAGCCATCCCGCGACGCCGTTCGTCGGCGCGCTCACCCTCGCGGTGCTGCTGGTGTGGCCGCGGCTGCGCGGCCGGGCCGCGGTGCTGCGCGCGGTTCCCGCGCCGCTCGCCGCGGTCGCCCTGGCCACCGCGGCGGGCGCGGGGTTCGCGCTGCCACGCGTCGACCTGCCGGAGCTGCGCGCGCCCGCGCTCCCCGCGCTGCCCGAAGGGCCGGTGCTCGGGGTGGCCGCGGCCGTGCTGACCGTCACGCTGGTGGCGAGCATGGAGTCCCTGCTGTCCGCCGTCGCCGTCGACGCGCTGCAGGTCCAGTGCCCGGGACCGCACGCGCCGCCGACCGCGCTGGACCGCGAGCTGCTCGGCCAGGGCGTCGCCAACGTCGCCTCCGGGCTGCTCGGCGGCCTGCCGGTGGCCGGTGGCGCGATGCGCGGCTCCGCCAACGTCGCGGCGGGGGCCCGCACCCGCGCGGCCACGGTGCTGCACGGCGTGTGGGTGCTGCTGTGCGCGGGCTGCGCGGCCGCCCTGCTGCGCGCGATCCCGCTCGCCGCGCTGGCCGCGCTGGTGATGTTCGTCGGCATGCGAATGGTGAGTTTCGCGCACATCCGGCACGTCCACCGGCACCGCGAGTTCCCGGTCTACGCGGTGACGCTCGGCGGTGTGGTGCTGGTCGGCGTGCTCCAGGGTGTGTGCGCGGGCGTCGCGGTCGCCGCGTGCCTGTCGCTGCGGCGCCTGACCCGTACGCGGGTGGCCGTCGCCGAGGAGCCGGGCCGCCACCGGGTGCGTGTCAGCGGCCAGTTGACGTTCCTGGCGGTGCCCCGGCTGTCGCGGGCGCTGGACCAGGTCCCCGCGCGCGCCGACGCCGTGGTGGAGCTGGACGGCTCGTTCATGGACCACGCCGCCTACGAGGCGCTGCACGCCTGGTCGTCCCGGCACCGCGCGGGCGGCGGCCGGGTGGTCCTCGGCGACCGCGAGGGACGCCCCGTCAACGAGCCGCTGAGCGCGCACGCACCCCCGGCCGCGGACCGGGCCCTCGCCGCGGACGCCGTCAAGGCCGCGCCGCGCGCCGCGAGCGCCGGCGCCGCCGCACCCGCGCCCGCCGCCCCCGCGCGGGCAGCCGCACCCGCCGCTCTCGCC